>JAFGDP010000047.1 GCA_016932075.1 Chitinispirillaceae bacterium
CATCACGGCAGCAAGCCGCCATGATTACCTGGCTTTTTTCGAGGCGGAACTGCCGCTGCGCCGCGAGCTCCGCTATCCGCCGTTCGGACGACTCGCCCGAATCATGCTCGCGGGCACTTACCTCCAGACCGTCAGGTCGGAAATCGAAAAACTTGCGCGCGTGATAGATAAGCAGAACGTGAACAAAAACGTCACCGTGCTGGGCCCGTCGCCGGCGGTTCTCGAAAAGATAAGGAGTGAGTACCGCTATTCACTGCTTGTAAAGTCAAGTTCCCCGAAAACGCTTTCCGAGGTCCTTGCGAGTATAAGGTTATTGGAGAACAATCTGCCTGAGAAGATGAAGCTCGTTATCGATGTCGACCCGGTGTATATGCTGTAGCCGGATGCGGAATGTGGTGGTAAATTATATTCACATACCCCGTGGTGCCGCATATCATCTTCCGACAATCAAAACTCCTATGACCTTACTGGAACAATTCGACCGGATTTTTGCGATGAGGCTGGAGCAGTGGCCGCGTCTGCGCGGCTCCTGCGAAGGGATTTTACCGGCTGAAAAGGAGCACGACGGGAAACCGTTCAGGCCGGAGGCGAGGACCGTGGTGCTTCTGGCGTTTGAAAACCGTTTCGCCTCGCTCGGCGGTCTCACGCCGGTCATGAACTACCTGCCGCGGCAGCTCGTGAACATGGGCGAGCGGGTCCTTTTCATAAGCCCGTTTCACTCACGCCATCCGGCAATGAAGGCCGCACACAGGGACGGCATTCTTAAAAAAATATTTGTCAAAACGCCGTTCCAGCTTGCCGGATACGGAGCCGTCTTTTCCTGTTACCGCGATACTCTTGCCGGAATACCGTCGTATTATCTCGGGATTCCGGACCGTTTCTGTGCGGGCGATAATCCATATGGGTACAGCGGCAGGGGAAAGCTTCTCAAGGACGCGCTGGCGTTCGCCGCCGCGGTCCCGTTCGCCTGCGCGAAGCTGGGGTTTTCAGAAAACGTGCTTTTCCACGCGCACGAATGGGAGACCGCGCCGGTCGCCGTCACCTCAAAGCTTGCGGGGTGTCTGTGCCGCGCCCGGACCGTGCTTACCCTGCACAACTCTTTTGACTGCGGGATCTCTCCGGCAGAAAAACGCCTGTTTTTCGGAACAGAACTGCCCGGCGACACGGTGCTCCAGTGCAGTGCCCCGTTTCTCTGCGGTCCCCTTGTCACCGTGAGCACGCCGTTCGCGCGCGAGCTGAGCCACGACCCGCTTCAGCGCGGCTTCTTTGCGGATCATCTGCAGGGGATTTTTTCAAAAAATCCGCCTGTCGGCATTGAAAACGGCGTTTTCAGCGAGGGAGCGTCGCCCTTTTCCGCGCCGGCACTGCAGGCCGCACGAAACGGTTCGTATGAAAAACTCCTGACGCGGAAAACGACCTACCGGCGCAGGTTCCTGAAAATAGTGGAGCGCGGCCGCGATTCCCGCTCGATCGGAAAACTGACGATTGACCATAATGACACCTCAACGCCGGTGTTTTTAATGACCGGCCGGCTTGATTTCATGCAGAAGGGGTTCGACGTCATGTTTACCGCTTTCGAGCGTCTTAAGCGGGGTCGGGCGAAGCTTTTTTTCTGCCCGAGCGTCACATCAGGAAAAAACGACATCGATCTTGATTTTTTCAAAGCGATAACCGCGCGATGTCCAGGCGACATCGAGATCTGGCCGTTTAAGATCCGGCGCAGGGTGTACGACCTTTTTCTCAGGGGATCGAGCTATCTTCTCATGCCTTCGCTCTACGAACCGTTCGGTTCGGCCAACGAGGGGCTGCTTTCAGGAACGCCGGCAGTGGCACGTGCAACCGGCGGACTCTGGGTGCAGGTGAATTCCGCAACACCGGTCGCGGTGCCGACGTTTTACAGCCGTTTGAAGCTCGACGGCAGGCGGGAGTTCCCGACCGGCATTCTTTTCAGGGAGAAGTATCCTGATGAAAAGGCGGAGAAAGAGTGGCGGCGGCTTCTGGAGCTTCCGCTGGCCCGGAGGCTCAAGGTTCCGCTTTTTTTATCGCTTATGCGGTCGGCCGAAGCAGCGCTCAAGGATGCATGCGGCATTTTTGCCAGGCCTGAAGAATACGCGCGCCTGATCGTCAACGGACTGGACGAGGTCAAAAAACTTTCCTGGGAGCGCGCTGCGAAGAAGTATATGCAGGTGTACGACGTAGCGTGTACAAGGGGGAACTGAATTTATCCGTTACCTTCAATGTTCTGCAGGGTTTTAAGGTAGACATTTCTCACGCCGTTGTTCTTTTCTTTTTCCGCAATGCTTTTCATCTCCGGCATCAGCTTTTTCCGCGCCCTGACGCAGTGCAGAGCGATTTCGGAGAGGCCATAGGCCGCGCACCAGCGCACCACGGTGGTGTTTATCTCGTTCTCGGCGGTATTGCGCAGAAGATAGGGAATGGCCAGGGCCGATTTGTCCGGATATTTCGCGGCGCAGCTGCCGACGGCCTCGGACACGCCCCATTTGACCCTCGGCGCCTTGTGGTTTATGTACGGTAAAAGCGTGTCGATGTACGGTTCAAGAATTTCCGGGTTCCGCTCCGCGATGTGCTTCATGGCGTCGGCGCAGGAGCCCTTGTCAACGTAGGATGCTGAGATGAAAAAGTCAATGAGTTCCTTTGCGTTTGCCGCGCCGCCGCAGACGGCTTCCACCAGGGCGGTCTGCTTCTCTTTCGGTTTCATGGCTGATATGAAGATCGTTTCTATGGCGTTCATGGCAGGCATTCTCCTCAGCTCTCGTGCCGGGCCGTTTCCCTGAAGGAAATTATATCATCTCCATACTCACACGGCAATACAGGGCTTCACTTCCGTGCGCTTATTTTTATCCGGACAGGAGTAATATATTTTTCAACAGCCGGAAGGTAAACAATGCTGAAAATCGGTTCGCTTGAGTTCAACAGCAGAGAGCGGGCGCCGCGCGTGGCCGCGGTAGTGGATTTTATCGTCCCGGCGCAGTATCTGCTTGACCTGAAGAAGAAGGGTGTTGGCCTTTTCGAGGTGCGTGTCGACCTGATTGCTGAACCCCTCGACATCATTGTACCGTATCTCAGAGAACTGAAAAAAAACGCAGCTTTGCCGGTCATCGGCACGGTGCGCGAAAATGGGCGCACCAAAAAAGACCGCGCCGGAATTTACTCGGCAATAATGCCGTATATCGACTGCATCGACATTGAGCTCGGTGCGCCGATAGCGGCAGAAGTTCAGGCGCAGGCAAGGCTGGCCGGCAAGGCAGTCATCGTTTCCGAGCACGATTTCGAGAAAACGCCAAACGGGAAAGCGTTGCGCGCCATCGTTGACCGCGCGGTCGCTCAGGGCGCGGACATCGTGAAAATAGCAACCACGGCAAAGAATGAAGAGGACGCGTGGCGGCTTTTAAGATTTGCACAGTCGTGTAAGGTCCCGATGGTCGCGTTTGCCATGGGCGAAGCCGGGACATTTTCAAGGATAAAGGCCTGCGAGTACGGCTCGTTGTTTACGTACGGGTATATGGTAAAGCCCGTCGCGCCAGGACAGATTTCGGCGGATGAGTTAGTCAATATAATAAAACCCTTCAAAACCCAATAATATCCCGCACTTCATTTTAGCCTTTTCGCTCAGCAAGGCTGAATTAATCCCATAAAATAGCAAGCGAGAAGTAGTTTATTAGTATACCTGTGCAAAATAACAATCAAAGCATACTTCTGGTCGACGATGATGAGGCCGTGCTGTTTGGCTGCACGAGTTCGCTTGCGAGCGCCGGCTATCTCGTTCAAACAGCGGTATCGCTGAATGACGCAAAGAAACTGATTTCGTCCAGTGATTTCGATGCCGTCGTGCTTGATCTTAAACTTCCCGATGGCAATGCTCTTGACTGGATTCCCCAGTTAAAAAAAACGCATCCTGATTTGCCGGTTATTGTGGTCACCGGTACCGGCGACGTGCCCACTGCTGTAAAGGCAATGAGGTCCGGCGCCGAAAATTACCTCACAAAACCGGTTGAGACTGATAGCCTCGAAATGGCGCTTCATACGGCGCTCGAACTTAGCGACCTGAGAAGACAAAGCCGCATCAAGCGTCGGCTCGAAAGGACTACCGAACCTTTCTTCGGCGCCAGCCCCGCCATTACCGCCTTGATGAAATCGTTTAAGATAGCCGCAGCCAGCGATACGGTTTTGCTTATCCAGGGGGAAACAGGGACCGGCAAAGGCGTGCTGGCAAAGTGGATTCATGCCAACAGCGCCCGTGCCCGTGAAGCTTTCGTCGAATTAAACTGTTCGGGTCTCAAAGGAGATCTCCTGCGGAGCGAACTTTTCGGCCATACGAAAGGATCGTTCACTTCGGCGGTTTCCGATAAAGAAGGCCTTATCGAAGTGGCCGACAAGGGCACGCTGTTTTTAGATGAGATCGGCGACATGGACATTGCCGTGCAGGCACAGCTGCTCAAGGTTATCGAGGAGCGGACGTATCGCAGGGTCGGTGAAAACCGCGTAAGAAAAAGCGATTTCCGTCTTATCTGCGCTACGAATAAAGACCTCCCCAAAGAGACCGAAGCCGGCACTTTCCGCAAAGATCTCTATTACCGCATATGTGTATTCCCCATTGCGGTCCCCCCATTGCGGGACTTTCTTGAAGATATGGCAGGGTTTGCAGGTTATTTTCTCCGTGAATTCGGCCAGAAAACCTTGACGGTGCCGCCGGAAGTTCTCACGATGTTGAAAGATTACCACTGGCCGGGCAACATTCGCGAACTGCGCAACATGCTTGAACGCGCGGTACTGTTGGCACAGAACGAACCGCTTGTTCCAGAGTGCTTTCCCGGGCTTGGCCCCTCACCTGCTTCGGTTTCCACAGAATCGAAGTTACCCGCTGCTCTCCGGGACGTCGAGCTGGAGTACCTGCGTAAGATCGTCGACTCCTGCAAGGGCGACAAGAAAAAAGCGAGCCGGATGTTGGGTATCTCGCTTGCGACGATCTACAGAAAACTGGGGCAGGGGAGTTCTTCGGTTCAATAAGTCTGTCTTTTTGACACTTTATTCTTATATTGAGATTGGTTTTCTCATCTTTGTGAAAAACAACTCGTTTTTTGCTGTTATTAATTGGCATAAATATTGCGAATATTTTTATTGTCGCGGGTAATTGAATTTGCACAAATCGGTCACAAAGAACTTGTCCGGCTTCGTCGAAGCGGTTTCGAGCAGGCGGGACAAAGGGTGTGGCCCTCTGGTTCGAGCTTACTCCGCCAAAGCGCTTCGCAGAGGCGGGCGGGTTTGCCAGAGCGGAAGACAACATAGCCCAAATTCAGTTGGCCTGAGCGCTAAAAAGAAAGTCCAGGGCACAGGACTTATGAATGACGACAAACAAACACTTCTGAGCGGGATAATAACCAAAGAAGTTATTACTTCCGGTTTCACCGATGTTCTGGAGGAGCCGGGCATAACATTGAACGACGCCCACCAGATTCTTCTGATCGCTGGCGAAAAAGTTATTCTCACCGGCTTCCCGAAAGTTTTGCAGGAACCGGACGTAACATTGAACACCGGCGAACAGATCCTCCTGGCCGATGACAAAGAAGTTGTTGCCCCGGTCTTCCCGAAAGTTTTGCAGGAACCGGACGTTACGTTGAACACCGGCGAACAGATCCTCCTGGCCGATGACAAAGAAGTTGTTGCCCCGGTCTTCCCGAAAGTTCTGAAGGAAAAGCCGGGCGTAACGTTGAACGCCGGCAAACGGATCCTTCTGGTCGATGACGAAGAAGTTATTTCCTTCGGCTTCTCAAAAGTTCTGGAAGAACCGGGTGTGGTAGTGGATTGCGCGCAGACTTTGGGAGAAGCGCAGAATTGCATTGCCGCTCATCACTATGATGCCGCTATCGTTGACCTGCGGTTATCCAACTCGACCGAGATGGAGGGTTTTGACTGCATCCGCCTTCTGCGTTCCCGTCAGAGTGAATGCAAAATTATCGTGATGACCGCTTACGGGGGCAATGGTTTCAAGGACCAGGCAATAGCGCTGGGTGCTGATTTGTTTTTGGAAAAACCCATGGAGCCGGAAAAAATCAGGGAATACCTGATGGCGTTTGGCATCTATGACGATTGACGTGGCCGGTTATTCCCTGATGCAAACCGGAATCGCGACATCAAACGTTGCGCCCGGCCCATGGGTATTGTTGTAGGCGATGATGCTGCCGTGATGGTTCTCGACGATCTGCCGTACTATGCTGAGGCCCATCCCCGTACCGCCCTTGCGTGTAGTAAAAAACGGGTCGAATATTCTCGGTAAGATATCTTTCTTAATGCCGCAACCACCATCCTTCACGGAAAAAACAACCTTGTTATCAATTTGTCCATGGACCGAACATATGATTTCCGATCCTGCCTGCGAATGATTGTGCGCATTCTCGAGGAGATTGATAATCACCTGAGTCATGCTGGCGCTGTCCGCCATGACAGCGCATTTCTCCGGCGCATCAGGTTTTACAAATCGCACTGACGGCTTTTGTGGCTGCTTTGTCTGCAGCCAGGTCGCAAGCGCATTCTCAACGAGCGGTACCATCGAAAATTCACGGACGTTCTCTTTGCGAAGGGGCCTGCCCAGCGCAAGAAGATCTTCCATGAGCCCGGTAAGCCTGGTAACCTGGTTCCGCATGTGATTCAGGTAAGGTTTAAAACGATCGTTGTCCGAAAGTTCTTTGGACAGGGCCCCCATAATTGCCATGATGCCGTTGAGCGGATTGCGCACCTCGTGCGCTACTCCCGAGGTGAGCTGGCCCAACAGGCGCATCTCTTCCGAGCGTCTGAGGCGCGACTCAAGGTCCCGGCGGCTGAGTTCATGCGCGATATAGCGGCCCAGGGTTTCGATAAACTGGATTTCGGCGTCCATAAATGCGCGCTTTTTATCGTCCAGCACGTTGATAACCCCGAAGACATTACCATGTGGCCCGATAATCGGCACACCCGCATAGGAATGAAAACGGGAAGGGTCAAAACAAAGTTTGCCGGCGAATTGATTCCGCAGATCTCCGCTGAACTGCACGGGATGCTTATTATCAAAAACAGACCGGCATGCCGTGCACGGCGTCGCAGGGGTGGTACTCCGTGACACGCGACCGTCAAGGCATTTTGAGCTTCGTATTATTTTCCCGTCCCGATACTCATCGATGGCTACCGAGGGGGTGCGGAGAGTGGATGAGATGCTTACAGCGATCTGGTCATGCAGGGATTCTATGCTGGAATCAAACGCAGTCTCTATGGCATACACGGCTTCCAGGGCCTTCTGTCGGTGAGAGGCCTCGCCTTCCTCGAAGAGCCGCGTTTTCGTTTCGTGATCGAGGCTCTCTTTCGTGCTGGAAATCACCCGGTTTTGTATCTGCACGGTACGTTCGAGCTCGTTACGCGTCATATGCAGCTCGTTGGCGATATGCTTGCGTTCGGTGATGTCCTCGATGGCAAGGAGGATTATCCGCTCTTTTCCCGACGCTCTTTGAATCTGCCGGGCATTCAAAAGCATGACGCGCCTGCCAACGGTAGCAAAATCGTGTTCGACCTCATAGTTATCAAAGGATGTTTTCTGGGGAAGGATGGTTTCCAGAAGTTCCCGCAGTTTGGGGATATCCCACTGTTTATTTCCAAGGTTATAAATAAGCTGTCCCACCGTTTCTTCAGGTTTTACCTTAAAGAATTCATAGAAAGAGCGGCCGGCGGAAACTACCCTGAGATTTTGATCCAAAAAAATTAAGGGTACAGGCACGGTGTTAATGACACTCTCAGCGAATTCACTGGATTCTTCTGCGATTTTTTTGTTTATCTCCAGCTCTTTTCTGGTTTTATCAAGCCCGATTTCTATCTCCCTGAACTTGGTGACATTGCGGAACACCAGCATGGCACCGACCACCCGACCTTCACGGTCGCGAATAGGTGCGCAACTGTCGGCGATAGCGTACTCGCTGCCATCGCGTGCGATCAATACCGTGTGGTTGGCCAGGCCCTGTATGGTGCCCTGCGCCAGGGTTTCCTTTACTGGTACGCAGGATGGTTGACGAGTTTCCTCGCTTATGATGCAAAAAATCTCGTCCACCGGGCGACCAAGGGCCTCCGCCTGCGTCCAACCGGTGAGCTGTTCGGCAATGGGATTCAGAAGTGTGACACGCGCTTCTTCATCGGTCGCGATCACGCCATCGCCGATGGAGTTGAGCATAACGGAGAACTTGTCTTCGGTAATTTTATGAGTATTTTTCATGGAAAATTACCATCCAAACCTTGTTGACAAAATAACTTTCCAATTTTGGGAAATCAAGGGGAATGGCGCCGCCTTGACGGATTCTTCGAATGCCATGTTGTTGACATGTTCGTACTAACTTTGCGGTCCGCTACGATACCCGACCCTTGTAACGTCAACAACGCCGTAAAGGTTGCACGCTCCATTCTTATTAATAAGAAACGCCCTCTTAAAAACAATAATTCTTCTCATGCGTGACGTTACAGTACGCAACGCAGCTCAATTTCCTGTCCGATCTTCGCAAAAGGATCATCAGGCATGGTTCTTGCAGTGTTTCTAATTACACATAAAAAACCTGAAAGTTTCACTAACCTTTCAAAGAGGAGTCGCTTGTGGACTTTACTCATGAAAAAATCGAGGAGCGGGCTTACCGTCTGTACGTTGAACGAAAGGGGAATGGCGGAAGCCAGCTTGAGGATTGGCTGAAAGCCGAGAAGCATGTTGAAAAAGGGATTGCGGGGCACACAGAGAAAAAACATCTTTTAAAAACGAATTATAAACACGGTGCTAAAGTGCCGGCGCATGCGGGCAAATAAAACCGCCTCACCAAATCTTTATCAAAAGGAGTCCGTATGTTACGTTCAAATTCCATCATGTCCAGGTTCAGCACGGGAACGCTGTCTCTCGCATTAACCGCTGCAGTACCCTTGTTTCTTTTGATGGCGGGTTGTGCAAAAGATCCAGTAGGAGCAGGTCCGTCAAAAGTAGTCATACCTCTTCAAACTACCATGCAGGCAACAATCGACCTTCAATCAAGCGCGGGTTTTGTGATTCTTGCAGGTTCATTAATTTCCAACATTCCGACATCCGCCATTACCGGAGATATCGGATTGAGTCCGGCTGCCGGCAGTTATATCTCCGGATTTGGTTTAACCGAAGTAACCGGGACAATCTACACGGTCGATGCTACCGGTCCTTCAAATGCGGTGACTGATGCCACAATGCTTACCGCAGCCAAGGGCGATCTGACGACAGCGTATAACGATGCCGCGGGACGCACCACAACGGATATGGTGCTTCTTGCCGGAAATATCGGCGGACTGACACTCACGCCCGGGCTCTATACATCGAGCGGCTCGCTTGAGATTTCGTCCGGCGATCTCACCTTCGATGCCTTGGGAGATGCGCATGCCGTTTTCATCATACAGATGGCAACCACATTGAATACGACTTCTGGTAGCCAGGTTATTCTGAGCGGCAACGCAAAGGCTTCGAACATTTTCTGGCAGGTCGGCACGTCTGCGACTCTTGGAACGACCTCGGTATTCAAGGGAACTATAATGGCTGAACAATCAATCTCCTTGAATACCGGCGCGACGGTTGAAGGCAGATTGTTGGCGTTCAGTGCGGCGATTACATTGGCCTCCAATACTGTTGTAATGCCTGCGCCGTAAAATGGTTGAACTTAAAATCCAATCTTAAATCTTAACCAAAAAGGAGTCAAAATGTTACGTTCAAATTCCATCATGTCCAGGTCCTGCGCGGCAACGATGTTTCTCGCCGTCTGCCTGCTTCCGTCGATGCACACGGTCAGGGCGGAATCCGATAGCGGCCGTACCCCTGTGTATTCGCCGGTAGTCAATGGCGAGGCGTTGCGGGGCTTGAGCACTATCGGCTCAGCCGAGTCCATGGGCGCGGGCCGAATAACATTCAGTTTTCTGGCGCCGTGGTATAAGCAACAAACAGGATACTTCAACACGCCGAATACCGGCGCACACGTTTTTACCGGCGCAGGGGCTTTTTCTTACGGCGTCAATTCGAATGTCGATATTTTCGGGTCAATAGCGGGATTCGCCTCAAGCAATTATTACAACACCGCCAGGAGTTCCGGACTGGGCACGATTCGCGCAGGGGCCCAGGGTTCATTGCCTTTTCGGCGGAGTGCCTTCGTGCGCATGGGCGGCCAGGTTGCCCTTATCGGGGGTACGTCAGAGAACCAGATCAACACGTACAGGGCCGACGGTTTCAATTATCTCGAGACCCGGACGGCCTATGATTTATTGGGCAAGCTCATGCAGACATTTCAGTTCGGCAGCGAAGATTGGGGCATTAAGTTGCATTTAAACGAAGGGGGAGTTTTCGGCATCAGCCAGAATGAACCTTCATTATTGCTCCTGGGTGCCGGTTTGCAGGCAAATGCTGGCTTTGCGGTCCTTGGCGCGGAAATAAATTCCCGTACCATATTCCACGACATGTCCTTTGGGACCGATCCGCTGTGGTTCACGCCCTCCATCCACATACGTACGCCATATCAGATGAATGTCATGGCCGGGATCGATGTTTCACTTTCCGCTGACCGGTCTTTTGGCAATCCGCGGGCGCTCGAACCCTATCGTGTGTTTGGTGCGCTTGCATTCTCATTTGACATGTTAAAAAGCAGGAGAAATGCGGAGTTTGCGCGGAAGCAAAAGGCGGCGCAGGAAAAATTGGCCTTGGCGAATAAAGCCGCCGGGTC
>JAFGDP010000003.1 GCA_016932075.1 Chitinispirillaceae bacterium
CACAAACCTGCGCAGGCAGTATCCTTCCCCATCGGCGGCAGGAAAGAAGACAGCCGCCGTATGGGCTTGCAGCGAGGCGCTCAACAGTTGCAGGCAGGTGTCAAGAATCATGTCAACGACGTTTTCCGCCCGTTCCCATTGCTCTTTTCGAAACGGCGCGCCAAGCACCGACACCTGCACGCCGGCGATGGCTGCCTGCGCCTCACGCTGGGCCAGTTTGTGCCAATGCGGCGGTGGTCCCCCCCGGACCGGTGACGAAGGTTTCCACGGTCTTGGCAGGCGCAGCGAACGGATAAAGAGAATGACAAGCGCGGCGGCAAGGGACAGCAGGAACCCGGCAGTACCCAGCGTGGTTCCGGAAAAATGGAACACCACGGCCAGCATAACACACAGGGTGATGCAGTAATATCTGATCGCGTCCGGTGCGGCAATGCGTTTCATTTAGTCTGCTTTCCGCCTACCGTGTGCTGTTTAATTTGTAGCGGCGACGGTACCATCTTTGTCACCATTGAGAGGACCGCCGCGCGCTGGGGAGGTTTGACCATGACGCCGGCAAATCCCATGCTGGTCAGGCTTTTTATCGTGTGCTCCTGCGAAAACGAGGTAATGGCGATCACCGGAACGGTCATCCGAGATGACTGCCTGCGAAGACTGTTGAAGAACCGGATACCGTCCATGACCGGCATTTTTATATCGGTCATGATAAGGTGCGGTTTTTCAACTTCAATGCGCGAAAGCGCTTCAAATCCGTTCATTGCCGTGACAATGTCATAGTTCTTGTACAGAAACAGTTCAAGCAGATCAAGCGTGTCGTGATCGTCGTCAACAATAAGGATCTTTGGAAGCGGACTCATTACTGCGAGGCCTTTCTATAGAGAGCAAGTCCCAGGATAAAAAAGAGCGCGTTGCCGATCCATGCGCCGAGGAGGGTAGGCAAATGCCCGTTCTGCGCAAATACGATCGCGAACCGTGAGAGCAACCAATAGAAAAACGCAAGGCCGAGCCCGGTGCCGAACAGCACCGCAGCACCCTTGCGTCCCGCGCGCGCCGTCAGCGCAACGCCGAGCAGGATAACGATGAAATTCATGAACGGCAGTGCGATCTTGAATTCCAGCTCGCCCATATAGGTGCGCACCTTTTCACCGCGTTTCCGTGCCGCCTCGATAAAATTTTTCAGCTCCCAGTAACTCATCTCCTCCTTGCTTTTGATCCGCGCCACCATGTCGATCGGCGTTGACAGCAGGAGCGTGTCCCGCAGCGTGTCAACCTGCGTGACCGTGGAGCCGTCATCGCCAAACCGCCGCACCAGCGCGTCGATGAACCGCCATCCGGTGCTGTCGTACAGCATGGAACCTGCCTGTATGCGTTCGGTGATGCTCGACGAATCAAACCGTTCCCGCCATACGCCCCGTGCCACCTGCGGCGAGGTGCCGAACTCCTTGAACATGTACATGATGTTTTCGCTGCCAAAATAGTAAAAATTGCGCCGGTATTCGCGCAGCCCGCTTTTCCCGCGTTTCGACTGCTGCTGCCGCAGCGGCGAATCGCGCGGCTCCTTGAGCGTTTCTTGGAGCTCCTTTCTCAGCAAATTGGCCTGCGGAATGATTTTTTCGCCGCCATAGAACGTTCCCGCCGAAATCAGGAGTCCCAGAACGAGGAGCGGAACCGTGAGCTGCCGTATGCCGACGCCGGCCGCCTTCATGGCGATGATCTCGCTATACTTCGCCATTTTCCCGATGGCGAACATGGAGGCGATGAGCAGCACGAGCGGCGAGGTTATCTGGATGATCCAGGGCAGATAGTACCAGTAATACCGGGCGATTTCAATGATGTTTGCATGCTCGAACCGTTTCAGGTTGGATACGTAATCGATCACCACGAATATGGCCACAAACGCGAAAACAAGACCGAACACATATCCGGTGAACAGGCTGATAAGATACATCGGCAGCGTGCCGATGGTGCGCTTGAGAAGCCATTTTGGAACCGTGATGGCGCCGCTGATGATCCGGCCCGGAAGGCTTGATGCCAGTCTGCCCAAAAACGACGCATCACCGCCGAAGATCCGGTTCCAGAGCCCTATGATCGCGTCAAACCTGATCGTGGTTTCCCTGAGCATGAGTATGAGGAGCAGCATGCCGCAGAGGCCGATGACCGCATTGCCTGTCCACATGGCGACTGACGGCGACACGATTAATTTGTCGCCGAGCGTCTCACCCCCGATGAGAAAAGCCCAGTACGCGATAAAAAAGAAGATGCTGTAGCTCGCGCCGACCGTAAGCCCGCCGCGCCGCGCCATTATGCCCAGCGGCGCCCCGATAAGCACAAATACAAGACATGCCACGGCTATGGCATACTTTTTATGCACTTCGACCATGTACTGGCTCACCAGCTTCCTGTTCGAATTAAGGCGACGCTGTACCTGGTCAGCAAGACCGTCAGCCTCCTGCAGTTTCATCCGTATCGCAGGCGTTGGCGCGCCTGTTTTTGCAAGCCACGCGGCAAAATCAGTCGCTCCCGCCGTGTCGGCGGAAACCGAGTCCGGATCAAGCGCCGATGCCAGCGAGTCAAGATGGACGATCTGCAGATCGAGCGAATCAATGAACGAGCGGTAATTGACAAGCGCTTTTTCATTGTCCGATTCAATGTCCCTGACTTCCTGCAGCATTGCCTGGGAGCTCATCTCGCGGTCGCTGCGATAGCTTGAGTGGGTCCGTTCCAGCCGCGTATCAATGTTTTTGATATACACCACCTGCTTTTCAAACCTGAGCAGGAAATGGTCGGATCCGTTCACGCGCGAGATGCTGTGCGTTTCGCCGTCAAAGAGCGAAAATTCAAGATACTGCTGGTCAGAGGTCATGCGGATAATGCCGGCCGCAGCGACCGTGGTGGACGGATCCTGGCCCGGCATGTCTGAAAAGATCCTGACCCTTTTGAGCTCTCCGGTGCGCGGGTTGACCTCTTTCGCATAAATGGTGTAGTTGGCGAAATCCCGTATAAGGACCTTGGGCTCGATAAAGGCGGCAGGCCGTTTGCGTGAGATGTCCGAAAGTAGGTTGGCAGTGCGATGGTTGGCGTCAGGCAGGATCAGATCATTGAAAAAAACAAGCAGCACCGTGAACACCGCTGCGCCGGCAAATACCGGCATGAGCAGCGGCAGCATGCTCTGGCCCGAGGCCTTGATCGAGGTGATCTCATTGTCGCCTGACATGCGGCCGAATGTCCAGAGCGTGGCCGTTAGAATGGCCATGGGTATGGCGAGCGCAATGATCCATCCGAGCTGGATGATGAATATTTCAAGCACCACCCGCGGATCAAGTCCCTTGGACACGATCCGGTCAAGAAGCACCACTGCCTGCTGCATGATAAAGTAGAAAACAATGATGCTGAGCGAAGCAAGGAAGGGGAAGATTAACTCTTTAATGATATACCGGTACAGGATCATGCGTATCGGAAAAATAGTTAAATGATAAGGGCTGGAGGAGGATGGAGAGAGATTGTAAATTAATGTCTGGAATATTTTAGAAGGGGGCGGTCGCCCCCTAACCCTGAACCCGCGATTCTCGCGTTAGGGGTGACGAAGGGTAATGACCGAACGGCGGTGAGGTTATTAGTCTTGGGAGCGCAGGCGCGCATGCGACCAGCGGACAAGACCGGCTCGCCTAA
>JAFGDP010000048.1 GCA_016932075.1 Chitinispirillaceae bacterium
CCGTCCTTGCGGCTGAACGCCTTGAGGCCCTCAAAACACGACTGGCCGTAATGCAGGCATGCGGCCGCGGCATGAAGGGGCAGGTGCGGGTCCGTGCAGGTCGTGAGGTCATGCCACGAGCCGTTGCTGAAGTCCGCACGCAGGTAACAGGCGGTCTGCAGGTACTGAAATCCTATGTTTTTCCAATCCATGTTCAGGGCCATTCCTTGTTTCTCCAATCGCAACGTTGTTTTTCTGGTTTCGCCGGTCAGCCTTTTTGGTGCTGCTCCATCATCAATTTATACTTGAGGCTGTCGATAAGCGCGAGCCATGACGCCTCGATAATATTGGTCGAAACGCCCACGGTCGCCCAGCGGGACTCGCCGTCCGATGATTCGATGAGCACGCGCACCTTGGCCTCGGTGCCCTCGCGTCCATCGAGCACGCGCACCTTGAAATCCTCGAGCTTTACCTTGGCAAGGGAGGGGTAAAATTTGGTCAGCGCCTTGCGCAGCGCGTTGTCGAGCGCATTTACCGGCCCGTCACCCTCGGCCGCGGTGTGTTCAATAATATCGTCCTCGCGCACCTTGATCGTCGCCTCGGAAAAAACGTTGCCGTTCTCGCGTTTCTCCTCGATCACCCGGAACCCGAGCACCTCGAACGGCTCGGTGAAATGCCCGAGCTTTTTCCGCGCGAGCAGATCGAACGAACCTTCCGCCGCCTCGTACTGATACCCGGCCGATTCCTGCTCCTTTATGTGCTGGAGGAGTTTCTTCACCCTCGGATCTTTTTTATCGATGCCCGGAAGCACCGCCTTGAGCTTTTCGAGCATGGTTCCGGACCCGGCCTGGTGCGACAGCACGAAATGCCGCGCGTTCCCGACCGTTTCCGGCTGCACGTGTTCGAACGAGGCGCGCACCTTGCGCACCGCGTCGGCATGCGCGCCGGCCTTGTGTGCAAAGGCAGCCTCGCCCACGTACGGCTGCGCCATGTCCGGAATGGTGTTGGCGATCTCGGCGATGAAAACGGCTGCCGGCGTCAACATCCTGAGCTGCCGCTCCGCTACGAGCGGTATGTCGCGCTTGAGCTGAAGATTGGGTATGATGGTGCAGAGATTCGCGTTTCCGCACCGCTCGCCCATGCCGTTCATGGTCCCCTGCACCTGGTCCGCCCCCTCTAGAACGCCGAGGCACGACAGCGCGTCGGCGCACCCGGTGTCGTTATGCATATGAACGCCGATACGGCCTTTGAAACGGGCCCGCACGTACCGGAATATGGTCAGAAATTCGTCGGGCAAAAGACCGCCGTTCGTGTCACACAGGACAAGACAACCGGCGCCGGCGTCGCGTGCCGCATCGAGCGTCTTCAGCGCATACTCTGGATTGGCGCGGTAGCCGTCAAAGAAATGCTCCGCGTCGTAAATCACCTCGTCCGTATGCTTTTTAAGATATGCCACGGTATCGCTGATCATGGCAAGGTTTTCCTGAAGCGACGTGCAGAGCACGCGCTCGACGTGCAGGTCCCAGCTCTTGCCGTACACCGTGATGGCCGGCGTGCCGCTCGATGCCACCATGGCGACAAACGGATCGGCAGAAACCTTGATCCCCGGACGTCGCGTGCTGCCGAATGCCGCGATTTTTGCCTTGATTCGGAGCTTTTTCACGCTGCGATAATACTCCGTATCAATGGTATTGGTCGGATTCGGCCAGCCGCCCTCGATGTAATGGATACCGATTTCGTCAAGCTTCTCGGTGATCCTGAGCTTGTCCGAAAGCGACAGGTGCACGCCAAGGCCCTGATTGCCGTCGCGCAGTGTCGTGTCGTAGAGACTGACGGTTCGATGTTTCATGGTTCTTCTCTTCCTGACACGAAATGGCTGGATGACCCCGCCCTTACCGTCCGGCCCGTACGTGCCCGCCTTTACGCCTTCGTGATCAGGGAGGCGACCAGGTCGCCCACCTGCGTGGTGCTCATGCCCATGCGTCCGGCCGACAGGCTTTTAATCCGGCCCGTTGCCAGCGCATCGTGCACTGCCTTGTCAATCGCATCCGCCGCCTTCTGCTCGCCCAGGGCTTCGAGCATCATGCCGCCCGCGCATATGGCGGCAAGCGGATTGATCACGTTCTGCCCCGTGTATTTGGGCGCGCTGCCGCCGATGGGTTCGAACATGGACACTCCCTGGGGATTGATGTTGCCGCCGGCGGCGATACCCATTCCGCCCTGGATCATGGCGCCGAGATCCGTAATGATGTCGCCGAACAGATTTTCGGTCACGATCACGTCATAGTACTCGGGACTCTTGACCATCCACATGGTGCACGCATCAACGTGGTTGTAATCCTGTTTGATGTCGCCGAATTCCCGGTCGCCGATCTCCTTGTGGACGCGCACCCAGAGGTCACCCGCATGGGTCAGCACGTTGCATTTATGAACCAGCGTGCAGAGCTTTTTCCGGTTCCGCTTCCGTGTGTACTCATAGGCATAACGCACGCACCGTTCCACGACCGGACGCGAGTATACCATCACCTGCGTCGCGATTTCGCCCGGCGCACCTTTCATGGCCACGCCACCGATACCGGTATAAATGCCCCCGGTGTTCTCGCGAACCACCACGAAATCGATATGCTCGGGACCCTTGTCCCGAAGCGGCGTTTCGACGTTGGGATACAGCTTTACCGGACGGAGGTTGATATACTGATCAAGCGCGAACCGCGCCTTGAGCAGGATGCCGAGCTCGAGGATGCCGGGTTTCACGTCCGGGTGCCCGATGGCGCCCAAGAATATCGCATCGTGCCGTTTGAGCTCCTCCAGGGCGGTGTCGGGAAGGGTCTCGCCGGTGCGCATGTAACGTTCCCCGCCGAAATCGTAGTTGACATAGTTGAACGAGAGGGCGTGCGTTGTACCGGCGGCGTCAAGCACTTTCACGCCTTCGGCAAGCACTTCGGGGCCGGTGCCGTCACCGGGCATCAGAGCGATGTTGTAGGTTTTCATATTCTTCCTTTTTCCGTTTAGGTGAATCCAGCAAGCCGGAATTCAAAAGAAAATCCACCGTTTCATTTCATTCTTGTTTCTCCGGCTACTGGATTCTGACTTCTTTTGTTATTTCGGCAATCTGCGCTTGAATTTCTTCATCCTCGCGATTTTGTTGATAATATCCATATAGGCAAGCGCCGATGCTTCCACGATGTCGGTCGACGTGCCGCTGCCGATAAACACCCCTTCAGGCGCCCTGCCGACGATCATGACGCGGCCCTGCGCTTCGCGACCCTCGGTGACGGCCTCGAGGTGGTAATTATCGATCGTGATATCGTATCCCACAATCCGGTCGATCGCCTTGGTCGCCGCATCGACCGCGCCGTCACCGGTCGCCGCCTCCTGCTTGACCTTGCCGTCGACGGCAATACGCGCCGTCGCGGTCGGCACCGTGCCGCGTCCGCTTGACACATTAAGATAGACAAGCGCGTACCGGTCGGCAAGCTCGTTATCGTCCTTTGATTCCATGAGGGCGATAAGGTCGTCGTCGAACACCGATCCTGTTTTATCGGCAAGGGCGATAAACCGCCGGTAAAAATCATCCATCTCAAAATCGCCTTCACGGTATCCCAGCGATAGCAGCCTCGATTTGACCATGTGGCTGCCGCTCCGGCTCGTCAGGTTCATCCGGTTGGCCTTGAGCCCCACCGACTCCGGCGTCATGATCTCATAGGTCTTCGCCGCCTTGAGCACGCCATCCTGGTGAATGCCTGACGAGTGCGCGAACGCGTTCGCGCCGACAATCGCCTTGTTCGGCTGCACCATGACGTTGCAGATCTCGCGAACCAGCTTGCTTGTGTTCATGATCTCCTTCGTGTCCACGCCCGTGTAAAGCCCATTGAAGAGATCCTGCCGGACCTTCAAAGCCATGACCACCTCCTCAAGGGCGGCGTTTCCGGCCCGCTCGCCAAGGCCGTTCACCGCGCATTCGATCTGCCGCGCGCCATGGGACACGGCGGTGAGCGAATTTGCCGTCGCCATGCCCAGGTCATTATGGCAGTGCACTGAAACGATCGCCTTGTCGATATTCGGCACGCGGTCAAACAGATTGTCGAATATGACGGCAAAGTGCTCCGGCGTCGTATACCCGACCGTGTCGGGAATGTTGACCGTGTTCGCGCCGCTCGCAATCGCCGCTTCCACCACACGACATAAAAAATCGATGCCGGTCCTGCCCGCATCCTCGGGAGAAAACTCCACATCATCGCAATGGCGTCTGGCCAGCCTGACGCAATAGCGTACCATATCGAGCACATCTTTTTCCGATTTGCGAAGCTTCTTTTCGATATGGATCGCCGACGTGCCGACGAACGTGTGAATACGCGGCCTGCGCGCCGGTTTTACCGCCTTTGCACAGGTCAGGATATCCTTATCGACAAGACGCGCCAGACCGCAGATCACCGGTCCTTCGACCTCGCGTGCAATCGTTGCAACCGACTCGAAATCGCCGGGAGATGAGATCGGAAAACCTGCCTCGATAATATCTACTTTAAGCCTCGCAAGTTGACGAGCGATCCGCACCTTTTGACGCACCGAAAGACTTGAAGACAATGCCTGCTCGCCGTCGCGAAGGGTCGTATCGAATATGACGATTTTCTCTTTTTTCATACATCCTCTATACGGGCGGGATGACCCCGCCCCCGCCCTTACCTCCCCGATCCCGCAGCCGGCATCGGGGTGATGAGGTCAGTTTTTATCCCGGCCACCGATCCCCTTGACGCCCTTGGAAATGATTTTTGCTTTCTCCTTGGGACGCAGCGCGCGCACGGCGGCGCCCGTTTGCCACATTTCCGAATCGTGAATTTCCGCAAGCTTTTTCGCCAGGTACTGCTGATAGTTGCGGCCGCCGCAGTCGCGGATCACTTCCCTGGTTTCCTGTCCGATCTTCACCGATTTGTAAAGTTTTTCAAACACCGGCAGTGTTGCCTTGCGGAAGATCGGCCGCCATTTCAGTGCGCCGTGCTGCGCGGTCGCCGAGCAGTTCGAGTACATCCAGTCCATCCCGTTCTCATCCACCAGCCTGATCAGGCTCTGGGTGAGCTCTTCGACCGTCTCGTTAAAGGCTTCGGACGGGTTGTGCCCGTTTTTGCGCAGCACATCATACTGCGCCTGCATGACTCCGGCCAGCGCTCCCATGAGCACGCCACGCTCGCCGGTCAGGTCGCTGTATACCTCTTCCTGGAAGGTCGTCGGGAAGAGATAGCCGGACCCGATCGCGATGCCTAGTGCAAGGCAGCGCTCTTCGGCACGGCCCGTTGCGTCCTGAAAAACGGCGTAACTCGAGTTGATGCCCGCGCCCGAAAGGAAGTTTCTGCGGACGTTGAGGCCCGAGCCCTTCGGCGCGACCATGATTACATCGACGTTTTCCGGCGGGATCACACCGGTCTGCTCTTTATACACGATGGAAAAACCGTGCGAAAAATAGAGCGCATCGCCGGGCGTGAGCCGCTTTTTGATCGTCGGCCAAACCTTGCGCTGGGCGGCATCGGAAACGAGCATCTGTATGATCGTACCTTTCTGAACAGCCTCTTCGATAGCAAAGAGCGTTTTTCCCGGAACCCATCCGTCCCGGACCGCCCGGTCCCAGTCTTTTTTATACTCCCTGGCCTGGCCGATGATCACGTTAATGCCGTTATCCTTCATGTTGAGGGCCTGGGCGGGTCCCTGCACGCCGTATCCAATGACCGCGACGACCTCCTTTTTCAGAACCGTGCGGGCCTTTTGCAGCGTGAACTCCTTGCGCGTGACGACCCGCTCCTTGACTCCGCCAAAATCGATCACTGCCATAGCGTCTCCTTTATTTAATTTGTAAGATGCCGAAATTCTCCAACGTTACCTTTTTTCAGTTGGCAGTTCAACGCCGACCTGCAATCTGACACCTGAAAACCGCTAACTTTTTGGTTGCGCAATTGCCACTGCTCCCGACCGCACCAGCTCTCGCACGCCAAACGGTCGCATAATGGCGATAAAATCCTCAACCGTACCGCTTGGCCCGGCGAGCTCCACCACCATCGATTTCTGCGCAACGCTCACAATCCTCGCCTTGAAGATGTCGCACAGATCGATTATTTCGTGGCGGTTCGAACGTGACGTATCGATCCGTATGAGAAGAAGCTCCCGTTCGATAATCGGCTGATCGATAAAATCGATCACTTTTATAACGTCGATGAGCTTGTTGAGCTGCTTGACAATCTGCTCCAAAATCTCCTCGTCGCCCGCAACCACAATGGTCATCCGCGAGACCGACGCGTCTTCGGTCTCGGCCACGGTCAGGCTTGAAATGTTATACCCCCTGCCGGAAAACAGGTTGGCAATACGGGAAAGCGCGCCATGACGGTTTTCAACCAGAAGCGAGAGTATATGTGTGCTCATCAACCCTCCAGCATGATGTCGCTCAGCGGCTTTCCCGCCGGCACCATCGGAAAAACATTCTCATCCTCAATCACCACAACCTCCATGAGCGCCGGCCCGTCAACCGCAAGACCCTGCGACAGGACCCGCTCCACCGAAGAGACCTTGTCGGCCCGAAACCCCGGAATGCCGTAACTTCGGGCCAGCGCGACAAAATCAGGAACATACTCGCCCCCCTGGTCGAGACAGACAGCGCTGCCCCTGCAATCGCCACACGTTTCACGCTTCCTCCGCAGGCAGGTAGAGCTTCTCCTCTTGCCGTGAAAAAGATCCTGCCATTGCCGCACCATACCGAGCCAGCCGTTATTCATAATAACTATTTTCACCGGAATACGCTCGAGCGACAGCGTAGCCAGTTCCTGGATATTCATCTGTATGGAGCCGTCGCCCGCGATCACGAACACCGGCTTTCCGGGATTCGACACGGCCGCTCCCATGGCGGCAGGAAGGCCGAACCCCATGGTACCCAGGCCCCCGGAGCTTAAAAACGTGCGCGGTTCGATGAATTTGAAATAGTGCGCGGTCCACATCTGGTGCTGCCCGACGTCGGTAGCCACGACCGCATTGCCTTTGGTGATCCGGTACAGGGTTTCGATCACCATCTGCGGTTTGATCTCGTTGTCGGACTCCGACGGTTTGTACGCAAAAATGCCTCCGGCCATAAGTTCCTGCATGCGTTCGTTCCACGCATCCGCCTTGCGCGGAGTTATAATGGCATTCAGCTCCTGCAGTATCCGCTTCGCGTCTCCCACCACCGGAATGTCGACCTTTATGATCTTTGATATTGCCGCAGGATCAATGTCCAGATGGATCACCTTTGCGTTCTGGGCAAAGTGATCGACGTTTCCGGTAACACGATCGTCAAAACGGGCGCCGACGGAAACGAGAAGGTCCGTTTCCTGGAGCGCCGTATTTGCCGCACGCGATCCATGCATACCCGGCATGCCGACAAACAGCGGATGATCGCCGGGGAAACCGCCCAGGCCCATAAGCGTCAGCGTAACCGGCGCATTGATCGTTTCAGCAAACGTCCGCAGCTCTCGATGCGCGCCGGACAACAGCACGCCGCCACCGGCATAGATCACCGGTTTTTTCGCTGCGGCGATCGCCGCAGCCGCCTTCTTGATCTGCATCACATGACCGACAACGTTGGGCCTGTACGAACGAAGGGAAACCGTCTCGGGATATTCGTACTTATCAAGCACCGCCCGCGACACGTCGGAAGGAATGTCGACCAGGACCGGCCCGGGACGACCGGTTCTGGCAATATAGAACGCCTGCTTGAGCAGCAGCGGAAGCTCCTCAATGGTTTTTACCAATAAATTGTGTTTGGTGATTGACCGGGTAATCCCGACGATATCCGCCTCCTGGAAAGCGTCGCTTCCCAGAACAGGAGTCGGCACCTGGCCCGTTATCGCCACCATGGGAATGGAATCCATATACGCCGTGGCGATCCCGGTAACGAGATTTGTCCCCCCCGGACCGGAGGTCGCGATGCATACGCCCACCCTGCCCGTGGCGCGGGCATACCCGTCGGCCGCGTGGGCCGCCGCCTGTTCGTGTCTGACCAGAATCACCCGCGGCCTGTCAACGTCATACAGCGCGTCAAATATCGGTATGACCTGTCCTCCGGGGTACCCGAACAGAAAGTCAACGCCTTCTTTCTGTAAAGCATCAACCAGTATCTGCGAACCTGTCTTCTTCAAAGTGCCCTCCATCCGCGGTTTGCGCGGAAAACCTAAGAAAAATAGCTCAAATTTGACCGGTAAATCAAGGATGTATCTCTCCTGGGCGCCGGCCACTTCAGGCATACCATAGAAAAAGGCCCGTTTCCTTTCGGGAAACGGGCCTTTTATTTTCGGATCAAATTCAGATCAAAAACCCGTTTCCCTCCCTATGGGTACCAGTACAATACCTGCAGGCAGCACGTTAATTGCGGCAGCACCACGACGAGGGAAACCAGTACAGGATAGTGATCTCATATGTTCAAAATATATCTGTTCTGACAACAAATGTCAAGAAAAATATGGTCCCACGGTTAAGCAAAGAAACGTGTCACGGAAGAAACGATCCCGGCACCCCTCTTAATGCATTCATCGACAGCGCCGGAACACGCCAGCGCTGCGTTTATCCGGTTAAAATTGAACGGTCAACAGCTCATCGCAATAGGATAATACTATTGTATTCACTATTATCAGCACGAATTTGCTCTTTAGGCAAGAATAATATAGATTCTAAATTGGATGTTTTGCCCTTTTGTACCACGTACCGGATACTGTATCCATAAACGTGAAATTAATCGGGCATTTTGACTGGCAACGTACTATTATTTAAGCACATAATTACGGGCGCCCTTATTCCGTGCATACCGGTCTTCTAAAAGGGGGTTTCATGAAACGGTTTCTTGCGCTGCTTCTTCTTGCCGTGGCAGCACTCCACGTTCAAGCAGGGACAAAGATCGTTGTTCCGAAAGAGGCAAAAAAAATCTCCGATGCACTTGAGAAGGCCGAAGCCGGGGACACGGTGTATGTTTTAAAAGGTCTGTACAAGGAATCAATAACCCTGCGGGACGGGATAGCACTTATCGGTGAATCCGTTACAGAAACCGTTATCAAAGGAAAAAAACGGAAACCGGTCGTGAAGGGCGCGGACAACGCCCTCCTGCGAAATTTCACTATTCAGAATGGAGAAAAAGGAATTCTGTGCGAAAATGTCTCAATGGTCATCGAGCATAACTATGTATGCAATAACAAGGGTTCCGGTATCCATTGTCTGGTTACCCTCCCTCTCATCCGCAACAATGTGATTTTCCGGAACGGGTGGACCGGCATCTTCTGTGAAACCGTAAAAAGCCTCAATACCCTGGTGGAACACAATGTGATCGGGGAAAACGGCTATTCGGGAATCTTGCTGGCCGGCAACAGCGAAGTAATCGTGCAAAACAACGTGTTCCTCCGTAATAAGCAATTCGGCATATGGGTCAATGATGGCGCACGGCGCAGCCGTATTATTTATAACAATTTTTTCTTGAACCGTAGTCTGCACAACCATTATGCCCAGGTAGACAACACCAACATTGCGATTGATCCCGGCTATGTGAAGGGCACGGGCGCGTTCAGCGTGACCGATATCTTTTCAAGCAGAGCAAGCGTGCTCAAAGGGAAGGGCAAGGACGGCGCCGCCATCGGCCTGATCAGCGAATCAGAGATGATGCTTTTAGGCAAGGATGCGGACAAGGACGGCGTCACGGGCGAAAATGACCTGTGTCCTTCTCTTGAAGAGGACCAGGACGGATTTCAGGACGAGGACGGATGTCCGGATTTTGATAATGACCGGGACGGTTTATACGACTCGCAGGACAAATGTCCGGACCAGGCAGAGGACGCGGATAATTTCGAGGACCAGGACGGTTGTCCGGACTATGATAACGACGGCGACGGCATCCCGGATTCGGTTGATGTATGTCCCAATAATCCAGAGACAATTAACAGCTATAAAGACGATGACGGTTGCCCGGACGAAGCTCCTGCGGGAGGAGGGGAACAGGGTATGAAGACGCCAGTTCCCGCCAAAAACGCCGGAGCAGCAGTTGCGGATGCTGCCGCCGCAGATACAAAACAGCAAAAAACCGCGGACACCGGCAAACAAACGATGCCGAAACCGCAATCCAAGCCGAACGCTGCCGGAGACAAGAAAGCTTCCGCACCTAAACGTTGACCCATATTTTACAAAAGGCATCAGCCCTTGCTGCTGCCTTTTTCACTATCATGCGCGACCACCGGCATTATCTCTTTTACGCCGACACCAACAAAACCGACCATCTCTCGTTAGACCGCGAAGAGACGCATCATGCGGTTACGGTGCTGCGGCTTGAACCCGGCGACCTCTTTCTTGCCACGAACGGTTGCGGCACGGTCTTTGAATGCCGGTGCACCGCAGTGTTAAAAAACAGGGTCACCGGAACCATCATTGCGCAGACAAGCCGTCCACGGCATGGGTGTTCGCTTCATTTCATGATTGGCATACCGGAAAAGGCCGCGTTTGAAGCGATTCTGTACAACCTCTCCGCCCTTGGCGTTACACGCATAACGCCGGTCATATGCAAGCACTGCCAGCATGCCTGGTGGCAACGATCCTGGACAAACGTCAGCGCCCGTTTTCACGGGAAAATAATCTCCGCTATAAAGCAAGCGCTCTATCCATGGCTTCCACAACTTGACGATCCGGTCCCTTTTCATAAAGCATGCGCCCTCATTAGGGGATTCTGCCTGGTTGCCGATCCTGGTGGAACCCCTTTTTCCTCTCTGGTTCCAACGCTTGCAGAACAGCAACCACCGTTTACGGCGGTTGTCGGTCCGCCCGGCGGATTGGCCACCGAGGAACTGAGCGACCTTAAAGCACGCGGCGCATCGCCGGTAACCATTGCACCAACGCGGCTGAGCACCGAACTGGCGGCAACCGTTGCGGCCGGTCAGCTTTTAGGCGCATGGCTTATGGGGAGCAATTCACGACCTTCTCCCGGAGCCGCCGCATGAGCTCGTCAAATTGCAGCAATTCCGGGGTATCATACATTTGTTTTCGCGAACCGTCATAAAGCGCTATCGCGGCCGCGGCATCATTTTCTTTCAGCAACGCGGCCACCGAGGAAATGAGCCGCGCCTGATCAGAATGAAAAATCATTTTCGTGGTCGTTTCCGGTAATGGCGTGGTGGTGTGACGGGAGGGATCGTTCCTCCTTGCCGCGGCCATCTCACCTACCATGGCAAACGTCTCTCCCCTGCGGCAGAGTACCTGGCGCGCCACCATATCCTTTTGTGCTTGCATGCCTTTTTTCCTTCGGAGATCAGGCTGTTCGTATAGACGGCGCATCCAAACGGCCGCCTCTTCGATCCGCGGATCTGCCCAAAGCGCACTTTTGCCTCCCAAGAGATTCAAATAAATGGGTGACCGCACCGGCACCAACCGGTACCCCACCAGGCAGGAGTTCTGGTCATTCATGAAATCCATGTTCCCGGACCAGGCTGTGGCAATGACCGGTCTTTCCAAAAACATGCTTTCCATAAGCCCAAGGCCCAGCCCCTCGCTCCGGTGCAGCGACAGATACACATCGCAGGACTCGTACAGGGATATGACCTCTTCATAGGACATATCCTGGTCGTATATCAGAATATGACTATTTGTTTCCCGATACCTGCGCAGGAGTTCGAGCTGGCGCTCGATATACGGAATACTGAAGGTGCGGTTAATTTTGATGACCAGGTAAGCCTCCTCTCTGTCTGAAAAGGCCATGTTGAATGCGTCAAGCGCAGCCCACGGATTCTTCCGTTCGGCATCACTGGCCATTTCAAAACTGAGAACAAAGCAGACCCCTTTTTCCGGCAGGCCGAAACGGACACGATCGCTTCTATGATTGCCCGGCAGAAACACGGTCTGAGGATAGTGACGTATCTGCGGTACTGGATCAAGCGCAGTGGCAGCCACGGTCTCCATAATAAAATGACTGGGACAGAGCACCACGTCCATGGCCTGGAGGTCCTTTTTCCAGAAATCGGGAAGGACCGGAAGTTCCCAGAAGGGAACGGCTACGCAGAGTGCCGGATCAGAACCGAACCAGCCAGGCTTTTCTTCAAGAATTGTTCCGATAACCGGCGGATTCAGGTGGAAAAACCTGATCCCTCGGGGTAACGCGGTATTGTCGGGCAACAGAAGATGGCTGAACGGGTGATCCGCCGTTGACCTGTTCTCGCTGAGCTTGATATCCGCGATCGTTACCGCATAGTCCAATTCGGTCAATAACCGCACCGTCGCACGGGCGGCCACGCCCAGACCGCAGTCCGCCGATATATAGCCTATGATATTTATTCCATTCATAGGGGATAACCACGCCTTCCGCTAGTGTACCATACCGTGCGTCCAACGGCAATTGCCGAATGTGTTGTGCGGAAAGAAAGGAAAAGAGGACTAATGGCGTTTTACCAACAGGACGATATCTATCTCGTGCGAAAAGAACTTCTCCTTATAGTCAACAGGCCGCATGAGAAATAAGTCCCTTACCATGCCGTAATGAACCGGATACCAGTAGCGCAGAGAATAGGAAAAGGCGATGCCGATTACCTGCGAAAAGGCGATCTCGAATCCGCCGCCGCCATGGATGCTGCCGCTCCACATGCGGTTGAATTCAAGGTAGTCGTCATTCACGCGCAGTTTGGGATTGTTGTTTATCGTTTCATACTCTCCCAGCTCCGCAAGATGGCACCCATACCCCGCATGCCAGTACCATGACGCATCAGGTGACACCTTGATCGGATATTGAAGATCGGCAATGACGCCTCCGTAAAACAAAACCGCCATCAGCTGCGTGGATAAAGCCGAATCGCCGACCATTATTGGCGGAAGCGTATCGTCAATTGTCCTTCCATAGTTTATGTCCGCTGCCACCTGAAGGCGAAAGTTATAGGGAAGGCGAAACCGCTTGCCGACTTCGGCGCCTTTGGTGAAGACGGCTCCCTTGCCGAGCCGTTGAACATGGTTTTCATCGAATTCAAGATATCCTCTTCGTTCATGATACTGCAGCGGAACACCGAAAAACCACAGGTTATCAAGTGCTTCTCTAAGATACATACCGTCCGAAAGCGAAAATACGGACAAAAAAAGCAAGACAACCTTCTTCATGGAATACATTTTCCTTTGTTTGTCTGGGGAGAAACATCCCTGTTCCCGTCAGCGGAACATGCAGGAAAAATGGTATCTGCACATACCATATTCCCCCTGTTCATCGAACGATCGCCATAGAAGCGCATTATCAGCATTCGCCAGCCGCAACGGCCTGCGTACAACAATGTACCATCCGGTCAACATACTTTTCCCAGGTAAACGAGTCCGAAATCCTTTGACGAGCCTTGGTACTCATGGTCTTCCACAGGTTTGTGTCGGTAAGCAGCAACGCAAGACGCCGTGAAAGCTCCGTATGATCATGCGTATCAACAAGGTATCCAGAAACACCGTCTTCTATTGCGTCGGGGATACCGCCGCTGTTTCCTCCGATCACCGGTATACCGCAGGCACCCGCCTCCAGAAATGTAATTCCGAACCCTTCAACGTCCTTTTCGTTTTTTTCATACCTGCTGACCATCACATAAATGTCTGATGCATTGTATATGGCCGGTTTATCCTGCGCAGCAGCGAAACCGGCAAAATGTATGTGCTGCTCCACCCCCAGATCCTGCGCCAACTTCTTCAGTCGTGCTATTTCCGCTTCCTCTCCCGTACCGGCGATTACATATACAACGTCGGGAACAGCGCTTCTGAGATCCTTGATTGACCGGATAACCGTGTCCTGGCCCTTTCGCGGCACGATCCGGGCCAGGGTCAACACCACGGTCCTTCCCTCCCATCCGAACCGCCGCTTGCACTCCTTCCTGTCCAGCTTCCGGTATAACGAAACGTCCACGCCCGGATTGATCACCGCGACATTCTGCAACCCCAACGGCCGGATCCGCTCACGGACATAGGTGCTGAGCGCGATCACGGCGTGCGCCCGTTGAAAAACACGGCGCATCCGACGTTCCTTGCGCTTCCCGAGCTGGCGCGTGACCTCGTTACCGATCGCGAACACCACGTAGTGCCAGCCTGCCATTCGAGATAACAATGAAAACATCCTGCCTGACTTCCAGGTAAGGGAATATATGACGGCCGATCGCCCGTAGCGCAGGAAAAGACGAATTCCCAGAACAAGGCAATACACGTCCTTGAAGCTCTTCCATCCTTTGCGCGGCAACGGCCAAAGATCGCTTGTTACCTCTCGATACATCGGATGCCTGAGCAGATCGCCAAATCCGCACAGAGCGGTTTTCAATCCCCGCCGGTTGAGTTCGGCAAGAATGCCCCACGCCATCTGCGCGATACCGCCGTCAGAGGGGGGAATAAATTCATAGACAATAACATGCCGATAGTTCGACGGATCCATGTGCCTGCGCCGAATAATGGTTGCTGCAATGCTGGATTGCACCTGTTTTTACAAAATAATCTATTTTACAATTAACGATTTTTCTTTTTTCGCACGATGATAGACAAGTGTATACACGCAGCAGGTTTCTTCGCGGAGGGCTCCTGCGGAATTACCCGGTAGTCCAAAGGTTTAATACCCGCCTGTCGCTTCTTCATAAACACCGTGTATTGCCACCGCGGTTTTATCCCATGAAAATGCCGCTGCCCGGACCACCCCTTTATCCGCAAGGGTTTCCCGCAATCCGGCATCCTCGAGGATTATGCGCACCGTTGACGCCATCGATTCACGGTCCTCCGGATCGCAGTAAATCGCAGCATCACCGCCGACCTCAGGCAGCGAAGAAATCCGCGACGTGATGACCGGACACCCGCACTGCATGGCTTCCAGCACCGGCAGCCCGAACCCTTCGCATAGCGATGGAAACACAAGGGCCTCGGCAAGATTGTACAGGGACACAAGATCTTCCTGCGGCATGTTCGGAATGACAAGAACATTGTTTTCAAGACGGTTGCGCGCGATGGCGTCGAGGATCGGAGCATAGGGCCTGTTTTTCCACCTGTTGCCGGTAAGCACCACGACCACATCCTTCCTGATCGTGCCGGGCAGCGAAGCAAAGGCGTCGAGGAATCCGGGAATGTTTTTCCTCTCGGTAAAAACCCCGACCGACATCAGAATGCGTTCATGGGCCGCATCAATCCCGTATTTGCGCAGGACGCGGCAATCCGCCCCGCGTTTCACGAACTGCGGGGACGCGGCAAGAGGAATGACCGACAGTTTTCCGGCGTACCCGGGAAAATGCTCAACGACAAGCGATCTTGTCGCCTGTGAATCAGCAATAATCGCACAGCACTCTGCTATGACACGGGAAAGCCGGTCACGATAAAAATTCCGGTCCCATGAACTCGACCAGGTTTCTCGTCCTGAAAGCGGAATAAGATCATGAATGGTAACGATACTGTTGCGTGCTCCCTCGACAAAACGCGTCGGTGCGGTGCAGTGGTACACGTCATACCGTGGATGCAATGCTTTCAATTCGATATGCCGGGCAAGACGCGTGACGCTTTTGCGCAAAGGGCGCGGAAAAATATTTGCATTTGGCAGGATTGAGGCCGTTGTCACGTTTGGTGTGTTTTTACAGATACGGCGGATGCTCCAGCGCCTCTCAATGAACGTCGGAATGATAAAACCGTCCCCGGGGTAACGGGTTGCCATTGCCCTGACCAGTTCGGTTGTATACGAACTGTTGCCGAAATGGGCTCCCAGCGGGGTCGGGTCGTAACCGATGACCATGCCTCAATCACCGTTCCAGCGGGTGTTTCACGTTAACCGCACTGACCATCTGCGATAAAAATACATTTCACAGGATCTGCGTCTTGAAACTATCTTTTCCCTCATGCGTATCGCGTTTGATGCTTATACCTTAGGCGCCGGTTCCGGCAGCGGCAACGCGACCTACTCTGTCGAATTGATCAAAGCCCTTGCAGGACTTTCGAAAATCGACCGTATAATGCTGGTGACGTATTGGAACAGAAAACAGAAGGTCGAAAAGGTGTTCCAGCAATTGCCGCATTGTTCAATTCTGAATATGTTTCCGCACCCGAAGATCCTCGGCGACCGCCTGCGGTTTCTGGCAACCGCGACCCATCCCCTGTTTGAGCGCATTCTGAAATCCCGCTGCGACCTTTTCCATTGCACCAATCCCACCAGCTTCCCGTTTCACCTGCCTGTTGTCGCCACGACGATTCTGGACCTGATCGGCCTGAGGGACGAGCCGTGGGCTCAGCCGAACAGCAAACTGTTTTTCCAACGGCATGCACCGGAAATCATGCATCGTTCCTCTCATGTTTTCGCGATTTCAGAATATACACGGTCCGATATCATCCAGAGATTCCCCTTTGCCGAAAAAAAAACATCGGTTACCCCGCTCGCCGCCAATCCTGCGTTCCGGGTTGTAAAAACGGGCAGAGCGTTTCTCTCCCGCTACGGCCTGACGGATACTCTGGCGCCCTATCTGCTTCATGTCGGGGACATACAACCGCGAAAAAACATTTTTGGACTGGTGAAAACGTTCGAATCGCTGCCGGACCGGTTCCGCGATTTCCGTCTTGTCATTATCGGCCAGGCGCGGAACCGCCAAATGTCAGGTCCGATCCTTGCCGCTATTGCCGCATCGCTTTCCCGCAACCGCATTTTCCCGCTCCATTCGGTCGCCGATGACGACCTCGTCTTGTTCTACAATCATGCGGAAGGGCTCCTCTTTTTTTCTTTTTTCGAGGGATTCGGCCTTCCGGTGCTGGAAGCCATGCAGTGCGGGTGTCCGGTGGTCGCGTCCGACACCTCATCAATCAGGGAAATCGCTGAAAATGCGGCTCTCATGGTCGATCCGTATGACAACGAATCGATGCGCGAGGGTATTATCCAGCTTATCGACAACAGAAGCACCCGGGAAACACTTCGTAGAAAAGGATTGGAACGCGCCGGGAGCTATTCGTGGAGAACAACAGCGGAACTGACGCTTGAGGGGTATAATAAAATAGTGCCATAAAATCAATCGATCCTTATTTCCTAATCAGTTCGGCAACATACGTTTCCACGGCTTCAACCATCCTTTGCATGCCGTACTTTTCGCCGGCCTTTTTCAGTGCCGCTGCCTCCATTTGCCGCCGCTCCTCAGGATGTACCATGAGATACCGTGTCCGCTCTGCAAGGGCAGCGCAATCTCCCTGCTTGACCACGAATCCCTCGGAGCCGTTTTCCAGCAGTTCAGGCACCCCGGCGACATCAAACGCCACCGACGCTTTGGCGCACGCCATCGCTTCAAGAAGGGCGTTCGGCATGCCTTCTGAGCGGGAGGTAAGCCAGAACAGGTCAAGGGCCTGAAGCACATCGGTCATGTCGTTACGGTAACCGGCAAAGATCGTCTTGTCCTCCACCCCCACTGCAGAGGCCTGTTTTTTATACCGGTCCAGTAACTGACCGTCGCCTGCAATGATCAGACGCGCCTGCGGTGAATTTTGCGCAAGTGCAGCAAACGCCTCTATGGCCCGGTCAAATCCCTTCTGCGGTGTAAGGCGCCCGGCACAGCCGATAAGAAACGTATCAGCGTCTATGGTGAATTCCCGGCGGATAGAAGCGCGAACATCGGGGTTTTGCTCCGGCACCTCAATGCCGTTGTAAATAACGCGGCAGATCGAGGTATCGAAACCAGGAGTTTTGCCGAGGGTCGATACGATGCTTTTCGCATTCACCATCACGCCGTCGCACAGCCGGGTAAAAGCGAACCGGTTACGCCAG
>JAFGDP010000004.1 GCA_016932075.1 Chitinispirillaceae bacterium
AGAGCACAGCCTGGAAGTCCAGCTTCCGTTCCTGCAGGTCAAACTTTCAGAATTTGCAATCGTGCCGGTGCTCACCGGCAAAATCATCCCTGAAGAGGCGGCGGATCTGATTTATCCTGTGATTGACGACAACACCGTCGTCATTGCCTCGTCGGATTTTTCTCACTATCTTCCCCAGGACCAGGCCCGTGTTACCGACCAGAAAACCATCGCCACGATACTTGCTGGCAACAGCAAAGGCTTCCTTGATGCATGCGGCGAATCACCGATCCGTATTGTCATGGTGCTGGCAAAAAAAATGAGGCTTTCACCTGCGCTGCTTGACGCACGGACATCGTTCGAGACCTGCCCGAAATACGGATCGGATGACAAGGTCGTCGGGTATGCGGCAATTGTCTACGGAGGAAAAGCCGACCAGAACACCGGGGCGGCGAACCAGGATGTTGCTATACGGCACACACCTTCCGGATCGTTTTCAAAGGAAGAGGAACAGTTCCTTCTGCGGCTGGCGCGTCAAAGTCTTGAAGCCGCCGTCAAAGGGGAAAAACCTCAACGGCCCCGGCAGGTTCCGGCGATTGCGAAAGAGGACAGAGGCTGCTTTGTTACGCTGACCATAAACGGCAGTCTACGAGGGTGCATCGGGTATATCGAACCGATAAAACCTCTTTTCCAGGCGGTAATCGATAATGCGCAGAATGCAGCGCTTAATGATCCGCGTTTTTCACGTGTTACGACGAACGATCTTCCGCAGATAATCGTTGAGATATCGGTGTTGACAAAACCAGAACCGCTTGCTTATGCAGACCCGGACGATCTGCTCAGCAAGCTCGTTCCGTGGGTTGACGGCGTCATTCTGCAAAAAGGTCTTCGACATTCAACCTACCTGCCGCAAGTATGGGACCACTTTCACGGCGACAAGCTGCAATTCCTGGAAAATCTTGCACGCAAGGCGGGCATGCCGCCCGACGGCTGGAAAACCGCAGACGTGAAACGATACCGGGCGCACCACTTCAGTGAATAGGACCTCGGCGTCGATGATGCTTTTTGCGACCGGTTTTTCGGCCGCGTCCCTGCAGATACTGTTTTTCCGCGAATATCTCTCTATTTTTTCGGGCAACGAGCTGGTTACCGGCATCATTTTTTCCCTGTGGCTTTTGGCCGCGGCTGTGGGAAGCTATTTCGGCGCGCGTCTTGACTGGTGGAACCAGAACCTCCTTACCGTTCTTTATGTGTTTTCGGTTCTATCCGGAATCATCATCCTTCGGGCATTACGCCTGCTGTTCGAACCGGGAGAAGTCATCGGGCCATGGTATATTCCGCTTATCGTGGCAGTTACCCAGACCGATGCCGCGTTTTTCAGCGGTCTGGTATATGGAAAGCTGTCAAAAGCGGGCTGCGGACAGAAGCTATACCTGTTCGAGAACATAGGAGCACTTTTCGGGCTTTTCATGATAGCGGCAGCGGTCATGACGGGATATTCGAACGGCACCATTCTGGCCTTCATATGCGGCTTATTCGGGGCATATGTTTTTTTGCTGGATTTCTACTACCCAACGGGAAAAGTACCCTGGCTGCGCATGGCAAGTATTGCGATGATAGCAGTGATTATTGCAGGATTCATGGCGCTCAATCCGGTTTCGGTGAAATGGAAATACAGCATACCTGTTGATACGGTAGTCAATGGTCGCAGCGGGGAGATCGTGGTGAGCAGGGGAGCGGCCGACACCACGCTCCTGCTGAACGGTCGTTTGTATCGTTCAAGCATTACCTTGCCCGTTGTTGAACAGGCAGTGCATCTTCCTTTATCAATGAGATCAGCCGGCCTGCCTTCGCGAGCGCTTGTCATCAACAATAACGGGCACGTCGCACAGCTGGAAAAATACCAGTCTGTTGACATCAAATGCATGGTGACTGAGCCGTTGGTTGCTCATGGAAAATGCGCATACGGTACTATCGAAAAGAACGCTGATACCGGCACGTTCGATCTTGTGCTCCTTGCTGCGGGAATGCCGACCACTATTGAATCATGCAGATTTTTTACGGAACAGTTTTTTGCCAGGATGCTATCATACACAAGTAAGAAAGGGGTTTTTTCTTTTACGCTGCCGTTTTCAGAAAATTTTCTGACGGAAAAGGAGCGCGCGCTTAAAAACATCCTGTTGAACACTTTGAAATCCGTATATAAGCATGTGATGGTCATTCCCGGGAACGGATACACCTTTGTCGCATCAAATAGTCCGCTATCATGGCCGGTTTCCCTACCTGTGAAAACCGAGTATCTTGAGCATTTCACCATTCCGCTTATCTCTAACGAAAAGATTGTTAATGCAAATAAAAATGATTGCACAACAACGAAAAATTATGTAAACAAACCGGCTGCTCTTTTGCTGGCCCAGCAACAGTGGCTTGGATTATTCGGTTATCCCATTTCACTTATCATATCGTTCCTCATCCTGCTTGGCATTGCTTCAATGGCGTTCATTTCAAAGACACGGGGAGCTGTATCGGTTGGCACAACTGGATTTGTTGCTGGTATGTATTCTATCGTAATGCTTTTGATATTTCAGTTTTATCATGGTTCGCTTTATGAAAAAATATCCTTACTGATGATTGCGCTGACAGGTGGATTTGTCATTGGAGCAATGGTGAAAAAATGGGTATTTGCCGACTCGATAATTGCGTTATATGCTCCAATAACCATTCTGTTTATTGCAAAAATTTCTTTTCCTCCGTTATGGCTATTCATGCTTCTTAACGGCGGTATCGGTTTTCTCTCTGGCGCGCAATTCGTTACAAGGAAAAACGAAAAATGGGGAAGCCTCTATTCTGCGGACCTTGCGGGCGGTGTTATCGGAATGGCATTATGCTCAACGGTTCTTTTGCCGGTTATAGGACTCCATGGAATTGCATTGATGATTGGGTTTGTAAAAATCGTTTCAGTTATAGTAAGCAGGGATTGATTACTTTTTAAACGGGAAAAAAGGGGAAATATTAGGCATATAATATATATTATGTAAACTTTTGTAACTAATTAATTTTCCTGTATATAAAAACTATTTATATTACTTTACCCCTCCCCCTATTTTTGTTAACTCTTTTTTCTGATATGATCTTCCATAATTTTCACAATTTCATTCAAGTTACCTTTTTTTGCTATCTCAAGGGCTGTTTGTCCTTTGAAAATCCCAATAGAATCTGAAATCAGTATATCGGCTCCTTTTTCAATGAGCTCTCTGACTATTTCGATGTTGCCGTTTTCAGCGGCGTACATGAGTGCGGTTTTCCCCTGTTTGTTCTGGTGGTTGGGGTCTGCCCTGTGATTTAATAGAACGCGCACGATTTCGAGAACTCCGGCAAGAACCGCGTTTATAAGCGGTGTGGTACCATTAGCATTGACCTTATTGGGATCAGCTCCTTTTTCAAGCAGTAGCCGTACCACATTTATATGGCCGTAGCTGCATGCCATCATAAGCGCCGTATGCCCGGTATAATTTTTTTCGTCGACCGGAGCACCTCTGTTCAACAGGAAATCTACAGATGCGTAGTGGCCGTTTTTTGCTGCCAACCGTAATCCTGTCCATCCTTTAAACCCTGACCTTGAAGGATCAAACCCCTTGGCAATACACGCGTTAAGAGTCTCGATATCCCCTTCACCAGCGGCTTTTATGCATTTTTGATCTGCTTCTAATACAACCAGTTGTTCCAAAAGTGTGTCCATAAGTTCCCCCTGTGTTTAATGCCTTCCTATAGAGGTGTTCGTGCGTATTTGAAAAAGATTGTAATCCTGCTTTGATTGCGGGCAGCGTGTTGTTTATTTTAGCATAACTACATATGAGCATAAAGTTTCTCCTGAATTCAGCACCGCTCCTTGCATGCATACTTTTTTTTCCATTATGGATGTACACGGTCGTCTCTTTTTGGTGATTGGCGCTGTATCAGTATTGCGGATCTCGATAAAATGCAAGCGGATTTCTATTCGATTATCGCCAAAATATCCCCTGACACACGATCTTTCATGAATGAGACGGGAATTACATCCCAATCGGATTCCATAATCTCTCAAACGTGTATTGAGTTGAACATGAAGTATGAAAAATGAATCGTTATTGTTGGAACCGGAGCGCTGGGAGGATATTATAGGTCGCTTCTATGAGGAGCATGTTCGGATGTCCGCTTTTTAGCACGAATCTATTTTTATCATATCAGCAATCACGGGCTGGAAATCAAATTGCCACGTTACAGGATCATTTTTTCCAATCCGATCATGGCATATCCTGCGATGATCGGCACGGCAAGGTTGTCGTTTATGGTGATTCTGGGGTGAATTCTGAGCGGCAAAAGCTCGAACAGCATGATGACGAATGAGACGGAGAGTACGATAACCACCGGGACACTGTTTCCCCAGGGTTCGAGCAGTCCGGGGACATGAGGGAACAGCAGAAAAAACAGGATCACGCAGACTGAAAAACAGGCAAGCGACCCTTCAAGCGACTTCTTGCCGATGCGTATTCGACCCATGCTTATGCCGACCAGCGCGGCAATCGCATCGCCAAGAATGAACATGACCAGCACCATAAAGGAGACATGCGGGTATGCCGGGAATAGCAGCGTGCAGAAAAACGCCGCACCAATCACCCAGGTCGACCCGGTTATCTTGAAATCCTCTTCTTTCCTGAGCATGGTGCCGAAGCAGCGGTAGAACCAGCCCTGTAGTAAGGGATACTTGAATCGTAGAAGCTCAATTGCCACGGACGCGATGAAAAGCGATCCGAGCAGCACGGTCATAAAATACGCGGGAAACGACCACGACGGTGCGTAAAAAATGCCAACGGGCATGAGCAGCGCCATGAGGTGCAGCAGTTTACGGCCTATTTCCTCCTTTGTCAGTTTCATGTCTGCTTTTCCGTCATGTCATTTTTTCAGTTTGACCGGGTGCACCCACGAATAGTACGTGAACGATGAATAGGTCGACTCTACCTTCAGCATCAATCCCTTGTGGGGAAGCCTTCCCTTGCCTCCCGTTGAGAACACCATGGTGGACGTTCCGCATGGCGTCCAGCGTTTTTCAAAATAGGTGACGGTGTCGCTTCCCGACACGGAAAAAAGCGTCATGCGCGCGTATTCGGTCAATTTCGTAAACAGCGAGTAACGGTCATACGTGGCGGTCGTAAGCGATACGTTCTTGAGTTCGGTTCCGATCCAGAAGTACTGGGCGCCTTTTTCTTCGGCAATAAAGACCTGACCGAACCGTTTATAGATCGTGATGCCGCGCGGATCAATGAACTGGTTGTCCCTGGTTCCACGCGAACCGAATATATCGAGCATCTGCAGGTTATGGTCAAATTTAACCACGCTGTGCTTATTGGGAACAGTCACCCAGTAGTTATGATAATAGTCAGTGGCGCCGTAGGACGCCCGGAATCCCCGCGGCATGTCGGCTTTGGCATGGAACGTTCCGTCGCAGCCGATTTTCCATACTCGCGATCCGGATTTGTCCGCGCAGAAAATCAGCCGCTCATGGTTGAAATAGCTCCATCGCGCCCTGCCGTCGGCCACGGCAATGGCGGTTGGGCCCTGCTCGAAAGCAATAGCGGAGTTCGGCGTGCCGATCGTGCGAAGGACCGTTCCTGCAGTATCAAAAACAACGATACGGATGTTGCCCGGATCAGTCACATACACGAGCGCCTTTTCATCCACTGCAACGCGCGAAGGACCCTTCATTCCTTTGTTTCCAGAAACCGGACCGTAAAAACAGGAGCGCCACAGCAGTTTTGACTTTGGATTGAAAAGCCAGACCACCCGGTTGTTACCAGAGTCAGCTACGAACACATTTCCTTTGCCGTCTGCGGCGATTCCGCGCGGATGATGGAATTGTCCTTTCCCGCTTCCAATGCCGCCGAATTTCCCCAGGGTCCACATGGAGGTGTTGAAGATGATCTCTCCCCTGCCGGCGTTTACACCGTATACCACCACCTCGTCATCATCACCTTTCTTGTTCGGGTCGTCCCAGGTCGCCAGCCGTGCGCATGCGAGTCCCTGTGGATTGGTGAAAAAGGTGCGCGGGCCGAAAAACATGAAAAGGTGCTTTGGCGTTGCTTTGCGTATCCCATACGAGTGGCCGTACGGAGGAAAAACAAGGGATTGAGCGAGCGTGGAGGCCTGAACCGACAGGACGAGGATACATGCTGTCATTAAGGAACGCCATCGCAGCGGGTTTGGCTGGTGCGAACTCCCTGTCATGGATACCATCTGAATACATTCCCTTCGTCAGGCAGTGCGGGCGACAACCGATCGGAGATCATGGCTACGGCGTCAATCAGTCGCCGATCGACCTGACGCGAGAACAGGGCCGCATTCTGCGCCACCTGCTCAGGAGTCCGCGCGCCAGCAAGCACCGATGTTACGCCGGGCCTGCTCAGCAGCCATTGCACTGCGCATGCCGCAAGCGTCACGCCCGCCTCATATGCAACGCTCTTCATCTCCTCGACCGCCTTGTAAACCGCGGGCCATACCAGTTGGTCGAACAGAATCGTGCGCTGACGGTGGTCTCCCTGCGGAAACCGTACAGCGGGCCCGAATTTTCCAGTTAAAATTCCTTCCGCGAGCGATCCGTACGTAATAACCTCGATACTTTTTTCGCGGCAGAATGGAAGGACTTCCCGCTCAGGCTTTTTCCAGAGCAGGCTGTATCCGATCTGATGCGCGTCCACGCGGCCCGCGTTCATGACCTGCCGCATCTCCTGGACGGAGAAATTGCTCACGCCGATATACCGGATTATACCTTTTTGCCGCGCGGCCTCCAATCCTTCCATCATCCCGGCCAGATCGGCCCCGCGTTTCGGCCAGTGTATGTACACAAGGTCGATGACCTCGCAGCGCAGCCGTTTCAAGCTGAAATTGAGCGCGGTTTCAACCCGGTGTGCAAAGGTGAAGGGCAATTTCGTCGCGATAAGGAAGCCGGTGCGGTCTTTGGGAAGCGTTTCGCCTAAAATCTCTTCTCCGTGTCCCCTGCCGTATGCCTGTGCCGTATCAAAATGGGTCACACCCAGTTCCAAAGCTTTCCGTATTGTGTCCCTGGACTGCTCGTCATCCTGCATTCCCCACGCATCCCCGCCAAGGGCCCAGCATCCAAGACCGGAGCGTGCGACTTCAATTCCGCATCGCGTTACCAAGGCAGGTCATTCTCCCGTGATCGAGTTGAATCCGAGCGCTGCCAGGGAGGCGGCCGCTTCCCGCTGCTGCGATGATCATCTGACCGAATAGCGGGCAAACCCGGGCCGTTAATGTCACTGGGTTCCTGAAATGCTTCACGCGCAAGGAGGTTCCCTTTGTCGGCGATAATATGCATACTGTAAATATAGGTCATTTCAAGAACTTAATAAAGGAATGCTTCGGGTGTTTTATGCCTGTCTGACCCACGCTCAATCAAACGGCGGCAACCCCATAACCTTTTTGGCTCGAAGGGTCTTTATATTTGCCTTGCTTGAACGCGTGAGAAAATGTTATTTATGCGTGCACTGTCTTTGACCGGCTTTTTCTGTCCTATTGCACCCATTGACCGCGTTTATTACGTGGAGGAATGATGCACCACCTGACGTACGTGCTGCTGCTGCTTTTTTCTCTCTCCGCCCTTGCACAGAAAACTACCGATGCCCCTGTCCTGACCCATAAAAAGAAAGCCTATCTTGACACTGCCCGCAACCGTCTCTACTGGCCTCTTGACAATCCCATCTGGGTACGTCTTGCCGAATCGCCCGACAAGGACGCCGTGTCCTATCTGCTCAGCCGCGACAGCGATTCGGTTGGCAGGGCTTCTACAGGCATCAAGCTCGACCTGTCAGGATCGCAGTTTATCCGATGGCGCAACTTCCTTACCGGCGATTCGGTCAAGCTCCGGTTTTATGCTGACGGCGACCCTCCCGAATGCTCGATAAAGCTGCGGGGTGAAAAGACCAGGACCAAACCGACCGGCCCGACCGGGGAAATCGAGGAAAAAGCGTCGCTTGGCGACAAACTTCCATCGGTCTGCTACGCACGAAAGGTCATTGCGGCGGTTTCAGGCAACGACCGTCACAGCGGTGTCGACGCGTATTACGTTTCGATCAACGGCGCGCCCTATGCACCGGTAACCGGCGACATAACGTTTGACAAAGAGGCCGTATACCGCGTTTCCTATTACGGGGTCGACAAGGTCGGCAACGCTTCGGCGCCCGAGATCCAGACCTTTTCCATTGATGCCACCCCGCCAAAATCGTTGCTCGTGTTCAACGGAAGAGTCGATGCTGCGGATACGGTCTTTTCGCGCTCCCAGAGCATTGAATTCAAGGCCGTCGACACGCTCTCCGGCATCGAGGAGATTTTCTACTGGTTCGATGACAAGAAAAAAATAAAAAAGTACAAGGAGCCGGTCCCGCTCAAGTCCCTGAAAGACGGACCTCATGCCGTCTGGTACTATGCCGTTGACAAGGCGGGAAACGAGGAGAAGCCGAAAAGACGGCCGTTTGTTGTCGATGACATCGCACCGGTCCCGGAAATCTCCCTTGTCGGCGACCGATATCAGCCTGAAAAAGGGCTCGAATACATTTCGCCCCGCACCGTGGTTAAGCTTGCCGCCGTGGACAATAAAAGCGGCATTGCCCAAATACGGTACGCCATCGAAAACAAGGATTTCATCGATTACACCTCGCCGTTCAGGTTCTCGACCAAGCTTGATAAATGCGCGCTCGAGGTGGTGGCGATCGACAAGGCGGGCAACAAGAGCCCGAAATACAAGACAACCGCCAGAATGGACGCGAAACCGCCGAAAACCTCCTATGAGATCTCCGGGCCTCTGGTGAAAAAGAGCGGGATACTTTACCTCTCGTCCGCATCGCGCATCGAGCTTTCCTCCAGGGATGAGGGATCAGGCGTAGCCGCGACCAGCTATTTCATCGACAATACCGCGCCGAAACCCTATTCCGGGCCGTTCGCCATTGCCCAGGAAGGGCAGCACCTGTTCCGGTTCTGGAGCATGGACCGGGTCAACAACGCGGAAGATACGCCGTCGGTCGTAATCGTGGTCGACAACACCCCGCCGCGCATCGTGGAGACGTTCAGCGTACAGGTCTCCTCTTCCGATACCGCGAACAACAAAAAGCCGAAATTCCCGCCCAACACCTCGCTGTTCCTTGCCGCCTCCGACGCGTCGGGCGTTGAAGGGATCTGGTATTCGATCAATGGAAAGCGCAAAGAAAAATACAGCCGCGATCTGAAGTTTGAAAAACCCGGCGACTACGAAATCCTTGTCACGGCAAAGGACATTCTGGGCACGACGCAGGAAAAAAAGCTGGAATTCGCAATTGCCCCCTGACGTTGCGTCACGGACCGGCTACAGGATGATGTTCTCCTCGGTCCAGTCCGTGTTGAGAATGAACATGGCGCCGGAATTATTATAGGCCTGCAGCGAGGGCATGCCCGGCGCCCGCAGCCCGTCCATGAACCGGATGTCGTAGTAATACCTGAAGGCCATGTTACCCGGAACACCGGTTGCGTTGCACGCCGCCTGATAGGTATCAATTGCCCGCGTGCCAAGACATTTAAGGTCGTAGTTATATTGATTGATTTTTTCTGACACATACCTGATCCCGCACGTACTCTCCGTTGCGATGAGCTGGGCCGTAATCAAAAACTCGGGTTTGTTGGTTCCATTTGAAGGGACCGCGCTAAGAGTCGCCTCCCCTCCAATAAGACTGAAGATGTGCTTGTCCAATCCGAAGACAATATCAGCACCTGACACGAGCGCAAGGACATCGTTGTTAAGCGGCGTGAGCCCTCCAAGACCGTAATTGTCTCCATTACTGTACGCATCCATGTCAGCGAAATCCGGAACGAATCCATGATAGGTGATGTCGCCCACCGGGTAGATGGAGAAACCGGGATCAGTGATAACCGTTGTCTGGCCCATGACCGTTCCCAGCACCTGCACGTCATTGGGTATACGAATGATCTCGCCGGGATTGTTGAAGGAGACCACCTGCTGGTTGTCGGCCGCGTCATAATAGTAGTAATTGGCCCTTCCGGTCGTGCCTCCTTGCACCTCAAACTGGAGTATGGCGGTACGGGTCGGGCTCAGGTTGGGTGGCAGCGTCCTCGTCTGGGTCGTGATACGCGGCATGAAAATGCTGTCCTTGGTATGGTAAAACTCACTGTATTGTCCGCTTAACTGAAAAAGCTCATCAAGCTTACCATAATCTCCGACAGCAGCGTCATTTTTCCAGATACCGAAATCATAGTTATTGCCCGAGATCGGGCTGGTCCCGTAGTTTCCCCAGTGGCCGCCCGCTGCGAACGGGATGAGTGCGGTAAGATTGTACGTAGTCACTTTACCGTTCACAAACCGTACGCTTGCCTCCTTGCCCACACTCACGCTGGAAACCAGGATCGGGGTGTTGGTATGCACCGGTCCGTCAAACCATTCGTTGTTCAGACCACCGCCTGCAATACCTCCTCCCCCTGCAATATCATTGATAAATACTCCCGGATCGTTCCAGTGCGCTTCGGTAACGGTCCAGCTGAGCGATTTCGCATACGGGAGTTGGCCTCCCGATGTGATGGACCTGATCCTGAGCTCGCCGGATGGCTCCTTGCTCACGGTAACGGTGATCGAATAGCCGTTGATTATGCCGGAATAGACATTTCCGTGATACCCGGTATTTCTGTAATTCAGCCAGTTGTTGGATTCCCTAAGCCAGTTGGTGCCGATAAGCAGGCCTGACTCGGCCGCAAGGAATGCCCGGTCATCATTGAGCTCCATGGTCTCCTGCGACACGACGTTTTTCGCGACACCGAGAAACCCTCCCATAGCAATGGTCATGACCGTGATGAACGCCACCACGGCCACGAGAATTGAACCCTTGTTGTTTTGATAGCGTATTGTCAGCGATTGCGGCACAGAAATACGTCCTTTCTGGCGGAAATGGTATGAGTCTGGGAAAAATCATTTTTGCTGAGCGAGAGGTTGACGGTCAGGCTTCTGCGCTGAGGATCAAGAACAAACGAGCTCGCGCCGGACACCACGTTGACCGTGCCGCCGCCTGCCTCATAGGGCTGCTGCTGGTCTCCTTCAAGAAGCTGGGAACCGCTGAGCACGTACTGGGCAAAAACGACGCCGTTCTGGTCGAGCATGATAATCGAGGTGACCGTGTCAAAGCCTGCGCTGTAGGATGCCGGGGTTTCACCGGTCTCAAGGACGAACGACGCCCGGCGCACGTCGCGCGCGATCTGGTGCGACACGTTGTCGTACTGCTGCTGCATGACCAGCGATGAGATCGTGCTGCTGGACTGGTTGCTGTACATCAAAAAAATCGTGTAGATCACCCCACCGATCACCGTGGACACGGCAGAGGATACCAGCATTTCAACGAGCGATACGCCGCTTTGGTTCTTCACTGTTTTCATCATGGATTCGCCACCAGTTTTGAAAGTGAAATAGAATCTGAAATATTGTCGATATTGGTCCATTTCAGTTTGAGCACGACGCGCCTGACCGGAAACGTGGTCCCGCCGCCGGTAAGAACGTTCTCCGTTCGTACCGTATGAGTCAGGTCGCCGACAAGCGGAGTGCCGAAGCGTTCGTCAATAACCACCTGTTCGGTGCGATCGAGCGTCGAAGCAATGGTGTTGAAATCGCGGTAATCATAGTGCTGCTCAAAAACCGACCGTAACACGGCGCGCGCCTGACGCCGTTCATTGTCGGTATTGCCGAGCTGCGTGCCGGTCCCGACGACCGCAACGGCCGCCGTGACCGCAAAAACCAACAGAACGCCTGACACCAGCGTTTCCACCAGGGTGTATCCCGCGTTCTTTTTCCTTGTTCCGGTTTTCATGCTGTTTTCCTTGCCATTCATGAGTTTCATTTTTTAAACGACTATCACTGTGTCAGGAAGCTTCCCTTGGCTTCCCGCTTTTTTCTGCCTAATTCAGGTTCAGAATTCTCGGGTGCGATTACTACTGGTTAGAGTCCCTGAGTTACTTGGTATTCGCTTCCCCTTTTTCTGCTTAATACGCTTTCACGGTCATCTCTTCTAGCTCTATTATAACCTTAAGCGATTAATATCTCCAAATATTTGTTGTTATTCAAAACGTATCAATACATTAAGAGAAATGAAAAACTAGGCATTTTTTTCCTTTTTCCCCGGACTGGGAAAAAAAACGGCGTTTTTTTAATGAAAACGCCGTTTTTTCGTGAATGCGGTCAATTATTTTTATTTGTAAATTTTTTACCTGTACTACGCGCTCGTATCCATTGCTGCCTCGTCAAGTCTTCGGCATCCTTCGATGAGCAGAAACGTGATGCTCATGGTGATTTGAGGATTATCTATTGTAATGGTCTGCGGCGAAAAGGTGAAGCTTCCCTGGTTTTGGTTCAGCACATCATACACCGCCTCTTCCCCATCCTTGTTGTTGAACGATGCCTCGGCCAGGTGGCCGTTGGAAAGGGTAAAAGTGCCTTCACCGGACGGGGTTTGCATTGATATAATACCGCTCTTGCCGCCTGACTCGATCATTTGAAACAGCTCCACCGGACAGAGGTGCGCAAGATCGCCCGCGAATCCGGGCGCATTTTCCTGGTTCCACAGCTCCTTGAGGTTTATTATTTCGGTCACTTCACGCTGCGCACGCGACCGCAGCTCCTTGAACTCGTCCATGATCTCTGACTGTTTTTCAACGATGCGGGCCGTGAATACGGCCGACGCGATCCTGATCTTGTCCCAGTTCTGCAGCGCAGCCGACTGCGGGGCGCTGAGCTTCACGTTGTTGAGAAACGTGCCGTTTGAGCTGCCCAGATCAATGAGCACGAAATAGGGCTTTTTGTACTCGATTGCGGCGTGTTTTCTGCTCACCCGGGCCTCATGAAGCACGATGTCATTGTCATCGGTGCGGCCGAACGTCATACGTTTCCTGGTGGGCACCTGGACCGGCTTTTCCGGGTAACGGACAAGGAACAGGTTGCTCATTTAATTTCCTTTTTGTGATGGTTGCCGTAAAAATAAATACATTCGTCAGGTCGGGAAGTCAAATAACTTTTAGCATAACTCCAAGAACGCACCGTCGTGGCACGGAGCTTGATGCGGTCGAAGCCGTCCTGCTCCGGGACATGGAGCGACTGCTCCTTATAGCCCGGTATCTGGTAACACTGCAAATAAGCGTGGCCAGGGATCAGATCGCCCAACCGCTGCCAAATGAGAAGAACTCCTCCAGTAACTCCGGGGCATTAGCAAGGCCAATTCCTCTTTGCTATCACGTTGATTTGCATGCTATTGAATATGCTTATCTAAGATATTGCTTCGTTTCATTTTTCTGACTGAAACTGCAATTCGTCCGTTTGAAATCGCTATTCGTTGATGGCGGACGACCCTCTTCGGTCGGTCGCCCCGACCTGTGGGCAGGATGACCCTGCCCCTACTTTCATTCTTTCAACCCTTCAACTATTCTCCGGAGGCCCCTTCTTGCCCTTTTTCCGTGTACCATGTTTCGTTATTCCTGAAATCCGCTGCTGATTGCCGCGCGACCGGATAAAAATCCTGTTTCGCGTGGCAGCGTCTTTATACCGGTTGCTGGTCGATTTCACTTGTCTCCCTTTCCTTTTTTCTGTTCCGCTTCGACGATTTTCTGACGAAGATCTTTAAGCACCTCGCTTTCGGGATTGTGTCCCTGGCCCTTGATCAGCCACTGCCTTGCCTTGGTAAACTCCTCGAGCTCGATGTACAGGTTTACCAGGTTCGCATAGGTTTCAGGAATGTCATGCTTTTTTTCCACCGCTTTCTGATACGCATGCTCGCACTTTTCTATCTCTCCCCGTTTCCCGTATATGGCGCCGAGATTGTTCCATGCAAGATTATAATGCGGATTTTTGGCAACGACTTTTTTATATATACTTTCAGCCGCGGAATCGTTGCCCGCGCTCTGGAGTCCGACCGCGGCGTTGTACAGCGAATCGAGCGGATCGATCCTGCTCCGTGGTCCCAGGGTATCGTGCTTTGCCGCGTACCGTTTTTCGATATCGGCGTTCTGTATTTTGGGATCGAGCTCCCTGGCCTTCCGGTAATAGGCATATGCCTGGTCGACCTTGCCCAGATTGTACGAGGCCACGGCCAGGTTATACTGGACCACGGGGCTGCGCGCTTCCACATTGGAAAGCTGCAGGTACCACTGGAGCGCGTTTTTCCACTGCCTGAGCCCGAACGCCGAATTGCCTGCCAGCCTGCACAGGTCGGCGCGGTCGGTGCCGGTGGCTTTCTTTATCAGTCGTTCGCAGGCCGCAAGCGCTTCCTCGTATTTCTTGAGATGGAAATACGCAAGAGCGAGGTTGTATTGACCCGCAAGACTGGTGTCGCGCCGCTTCCGCATGATAGCGATCACTTCCGAGTAATTTCCGCTGTTGAACGCAAGCGCCACGCGCACGTCCGCGCGCTCCTTTTCCCATTGCGCCTGTTTGGGTATCTTGGCAAGACACGCCCGTGCTTTTTCGCCTTTGCCGGTTGCGGCGTACACCTGGGCCAGTGTCGCCCAGTCGCCCGCCTCCTTTTGCGAGAGGCCTTCTATCATGGAGAGCGCCTTGGCGGTATCGCTGTTCCAGAGCGCCATCTCCGCTGCCGCGCGTACCGTATTGTCCGAACCCCCGGACTCCTTCTGGAGTACCGCGAGCGCTTGCGAGGCGCGGTCTTTGTCCCTCTTTTTCGCATGCACCAGGAACATATTGTACTGGGCGATCTCACGCTTTGACGAGCCCAGCGCGTGCTTGTAGGCGTTGAGCGCGTCCGTGTACTTTTCCATGCTGGTGTAAACGTTTCCGATATTGATCTGGATCTGAGGATCGTTTCCCTTCAGGGACGCGGCTTTGGTGTAGTATTCCAACGCCTGGTCGTACTTGCCGTCCTGCTGAAAGGAAAGGCCCATATTGACCCAGAGCGCCGCATTGGACGGGTCGTCATCCAGGTTTTTCTTCCAAAGCTCGCGCGCTTTTTCCACGTTGCCTTCACGATTGTACACATACGCAAGAAGCCCGCGCGACGCCACGTTGTCTTTTTTGAGGTTAAGGCTCTTCTGGAAACACTCCTTTGCCTTGTCAAGATCGTTCTGCTCCATGTGGGCGTACCCGAGCTGATAGTAGAGCCGCCAGGTGTTTTTCCGCCACTTGCCGATCAGCGCCTTGAACCGCTCGATCGCCTTGGTATAGGAGCCTGCCACAAGATAGGTTTCCGCCAGCTCGTATTCGGTCTGCGGTTCCACGACCAGTTTTTTTACCGCTGTTTCGAGGGCGGCAATGGCCTTGCCGTACTTGTGCTGCTCCCGGTAAAAGATGGCGAGGTTCCGGTATACCCGTTCGGTGCGGTCGCGTTCCCTGATCGAAGAGAGCGTGGCAACGGCCTGATCAAGGTCTTTGCGGTAATAGTAGAGCATGGCGAGCTGGAACGCTATGTCGGCGCACGCATCACCGGAACAGGAGGAACGTTGCATCTCAAGGCTTCTGACCGCTTGGTCGATCTCGCCTGCGGATTTTGTGCTCAGGGCAAGATTGAGCTGGGCGCTGCGCAGACCGGGATCCATTTTTACCGCTTTCCTGAACTCGGCCTCGGCCTTTTTCGCGTCGCCCCTGCGATAGTAGACCACCCCGAGAAAATCGTGATATTCGGCGCGTTCGTCCATTTCAAGCGCCTTTTTAATGAGCGACTCCGCGGTGCCGAGGTCCTTGCTCCGCAGCGCGTTAAGCGCGCGAAGATGCAGAAGCGACGGGTCCTGCAGCGTGTCTGAGAGGGATTTCCAGGCCTGCTCGGCCTTGTCAAACTTCTTCTGCAGGAAATACATCTGGCCCAGATTGTAGCGCAGGATGCCGTCGTGCGGATGGGTGGCGCACCCCTTCTCGAAATAGCGCGCAGAAGCGTCTATATCGCCGCACTCTTTCGACGCAATGCCGGCGAGCAGGTAGGCGTCGGCCGCATGCGCTATATTTTTCGCGAAATACGCGCTCAGGGTCTGCAAAGCCTCTTTGCACTTTTTCGACTCCACCTGCGCGTCCGCCAGTTCCAGAAGCAGCTCGGGATCAGCCCCTCTTGACACCGCGTCCGAAAGAAGCTTTTTTGCCGCTTCATAGTTTTTACGCGAGGATTCGATCCTTCCAAGAAGTTTGAGCGCTTCCGGCTTGTCCTGGTATTTGTCAAGAATCTGTACCGCTTTGAGCGTGTCACCGTTCTCCACGAGCGCGTACGCATAAAAACTCCACGCGTCAGGATGGGTCGGCGCCATGGTATAAGCGGTCCGCAGCTCATCAAGCGATTTCCTTTTTTCCCCTTTTTCGAGCAGGAGCGCGCCGAGCCGCACGCGCGCCTCAATGAACCGTTTGTTCGCCTTGAGCGCGCGCTGCAGCAGCCGGACTGCTGCGTCGCGGTCGCGTTCATGCAGGTACACGAGCGACAGGTTGTAGGAGACGATCGCGTAGTCCGGGTCCCTGCTCGCGAGCTTTTTCCATATGGCGCTGGCGCCGCCGATATCACCCTTGCGGAACTTGACCACGCCGCGGTTGTTGATGGCGTCGCTGTAGTCCGGGAACAGCTTTATCGCTTTGTCAAAACAGGCCATGGCCGTGGCGTCATCGTTCTGATCGAGGGCTTCCAGACCTTTCCTGTTCATTGCGGCGGCCTCCGCCGCCGCCTTCATGACGCCCGCGGTCAGGGCCTCGTTTTCGAGCGAGTCGATGTCAAAGTTGAACTCGGTCGCATACGACATGAACGCGAAAATCGCCGCACATCCCACTCTGGAAAGCACCTTCATAACGATCCGTTTCCTTGTGAATGAAAAGAGAGTTTGCCGGGAAGCCGGTCCCAGGAGTCGAACACGATATCGGGCGTGACACTCCCCTGTTTTCCATGGAAATAGGTTGATTCCCGGTCACCGGTAAAAAACGCGGTCTTCATGCCCGCAGCGGCCGCCGGCTCGATGTCGATCGCAAGGTCGTTTCCGACAAAAACGGTCTGCGAGGGAAGTATCCGGTATTCATACAGCGCCTCGAACAGTTTTTTAAACAACAGCGTGTCCGGCTTGGCGACATTGTATTCGTACGAATAAAACGTCAGGTCGGGATCGAACAGTTCGTTCATGTCGTCGTACGCCCCCCGGCTCTGGTCGCGGATGAGCAGGGTCAGGTCGATGGGCGTGTAAAATTGCGCGTTGGATACGATACCGAGCGTGATGCTGTTGTCGCGCAGCTTTTCGAGCGCGTCGACCACGCCCGGATAGAGCGTCCTTCCCAGCGAAAAAAAATTGTACGTGAACGCGACATGCCTGCCCCAATCGCTTTCCGCAGCGTCGATATGGGCGCGTGGTTCATATCCGTACCGTTTGAGCATGAGCAGAATAACCTGCCAGATACCTTCGATTTTCATCTCGGGATAGGCGGTTCCCTTTTTTACGGCCTGTTCATGCTGCAACGCTATGAGACCGCAGTACAGGTCGTAGAGGGTTTTTTCCGGTCTGGCCGCCGGGTCCATTTTTTCGAGGTAGGGGGTGAACGTGAAACGCCGTGCCGTCTCGCGGCACGCGTCCGTGAACAGCTCGGGACGTTTTTCCCGGTCCTGCAATCCGGGACGCCAGTAATTGATCAGCGTCCCGTACACATCAAAAATAGCCGCCCGGATATCGCCAAGCCGTTCATGGTTGCTTTCATACGCGACCGGGACCAGGGTACGGGAAACAGTGCGCGGACCCGTTTCATGGAGCATACGCGCCAATTCCGCAAGTTCGGACAAGCAGGCTCCCTCCTTTCGGCAGTCCTGGTCAGAACCAGTGCCAGGTGAACGCATCGTGTGTGCAGAGATGTAAAAATAAATCGTCGCGAGAGCGACTCCCCCTACAAACGTCACCTCAACCTGAAAGCGACAAACAGGTTTGCCTCAACACCGCCAAAGTCAAATCGCAGGTTTGGAAACGCCCGCTCCCCCTGGAACGCGACCCAGGTTCCCTTTTGAACATGGTGTTCCAGTTCAGCGGAATGGACCTGCAATCTTCCCTTTACCCTTATTCCGCCCTCAAGCCAATGGTTGATCGGCAGCACATACGCAACTGATGCCACTGGCAGGACCAGATATCCATATTCTTTCCCATCCCCCTCATTTTCAATCGAATCCATGGAATCCTTAAACAAATACATTACATTTACGCTGGTATTTAAAACTGCTGCTCCTGCTTCAATGATCAGGTTTTTACAATAGCCATGGACAAACCGGTATCCCGCGCCAATCTCAACAGGACTCGCGGTCAGTGAATAATCAAGCGAAAGGGAAGTCGCGCATATTTGACCGTCCTCCTGGTTTGTGTAGGTGCCGGTATATTCACCCCTGCCGCGATCGTACAACGACGTCAGGCTGCAGTAACCGGAAAACCGTTTCCAGAAACTGACCTCTCCCCTGAACAGGTAGCCGGTCATGCGATCCGGAAACATGAAACGCGGAGAGAGACCGTAGGAGCCGTATGCGCTCAAGCGCTGGTCAAGCCCCTGCGAAAGCCGCTCAAGGTCGGCATTGGCAAGCGCGAAACCGCATGACACGGACACGCCGACGATCCTGCCGTTGGTCCCGGCGGAATCCGCAAACAACGCTGAGGCAAGCGCCAGTGCGAGATGCGTTTTCAATAACGTCGTGCAGGTCATAGGCAAATGGTAATAAAAATAAAATATGAAAAATACCTAAAAGGCAGGAATTGAAACAGGCCTTTATGACGGCGACCTGCGGCATGCTGACGCCCTGTCAGCATCACCCGACCAGGCTTATTTGGCCGTCAAGCGGAACAGGTAAAAGTTGTTGGCCGGTCTTTCGATATAATAGCTCTGAATTCCCGGTGGAACTGGCAGCGAGTATACAACCGCTCCTTTCGCGTCAAATGCCGTGAGCATACGGCCCGACTCGAGCTTTTTCGGAAAAAACACCACCATGGCGCCATTGCCGAGCCTCCGTACCGCAAGCGGCTTGCCGCCGGCATGAAGCAAAACAGCAGGCGCAGACACCGCGGTCTGTTCAAGTGTATTGGGCGGCAGATCATTACCCGGTCTGATCACGGAGCAGCCGCTGAGCAGGTCCGCGTTTCTCACGCGCATGACACCGTCTTCAGACCACGCACCGGTTACCGAATCATAGGTATACCACGCGTTATAGCCAAGCACGGCATTGGTATGGGTCCAGTACTGAACGCCGCCGTTCGGCGCGGTATCGAGCGCCGCATTGATGCGGCGTAAGGACTCGGTTCGTATCCGCAGAACGCCGGTTCGATAAAGCCACGTGAGTTCGGTCATCACTGCCTTGGCAAAATCAAATGTGGCAGTATCGATCATTTGGTATGCGCCTGCTGAATCAGCGACCGGCAGAATAATGCCCATGCAGTTCATGCGCACACTGCGCTGGTACGACAGCCCATAACTGCCTACGTACACCATTGCCCGCGGATGGTAATGGCTCCGGTACCGTATCCCGATATTCGGGGCCTGGCCGTCTATGATATAGGACTCGTTTTCTACACCCATCTGCACCAGGATACGAAGGTTCAGTTGCTCGCCGGAAGTGAACGCAACGCCCTCAATGTTGCCGGGCGACATGCAGGCCATAGCCGCAAAAGCACAGGCAATAAGCGATAATCCGACACGATACAGTATTGCCATAAAATGTTCTCCTGGCATCGTGAATAGACCCGTCGAACGAAAAGCGCTATACATAATGTACCAATATGGGACGGCAATAATCAACCGGTAATAGTTGTGGACGTATAGAATGCAACCATTGTTCGGTGCGGGTTTGTTTTACCCGAACCAGCCTACCGCCGTTTTCTGTCCTCGTGCCAGTACTTTTCAGACCATTTGATCACCAGAAACGTTACCAGCGCCAGGAACAGCATGCTGCACACGAATATTCCGTACCCGTATTTCCAGTTCGAGAAACCGATCATGCGCGAGAACTCGGACATGCCGCCGACCGCCGCGAAAAAGCTCGGTATGGCGACCGCGATGACGAGCGAGTTCAGGTTTTTCATCATCACGTTCAGGTTGTTTGAAATGACCGACGCGCGCGCGTCCATGAGGCTCGCCAGCACCTGGGAGTAAATCTGCGCCTGCTCATTGCACTGGTTGTTTTCGATGGCAAGGTCCTCGATATAGCCGAGGTGCTCCTGGTTCAGGCCGATCCTGGTCGCGTTTAACCTGAGCTTGTCGATCACGCGGCCGTTCGAGCCAATGGCGTTGAGATAGTAGACCAGGCTTTTTTCCAGCGAGAACATGCTGATCAGCTGGCGGTTGCCGGTCGCCTTGTTGATTTCGCCCTCAAGCTCTTCACTGCACATGCTGATCACCTTGAGGTGCTCTTCAAAATGGAAGATCGAGCGGTAGAGCATCCTGATGATGACGTCCTGGATCGAGTTGATCGTTAAAAACTGCTTGCCGTCGAACAGCGGCACCTCTTCGGAGAGCACGATGATAAGCCGCTCCCTGAACACGAAAAGCCCGATCGACTCCACCCTGAACAGGAAATTGTCCTGGGCGCGGTACCGGCGCGGACGTTTGATGATCAGTGCCGCATGGTCAGGCTCAAACTCCATGCGGCCGAGCTCGTTCGGATCAAGCGCCGATTGCAGCGTGTGCGGGTCAATACCGAGGTTGTCCACCAGAAAAGAGTGCTCTTCCTCGGTGGGATCAACGAAGAGATGGATCGGCGATTCCCGGTCTTCAGTCGCCACGATTTTGCTGTTGGTAATGGTGAAGTTTTTAAGCATGACCTCGCCGGGCTGCCGCGGGTTAATTGTATAACGAGTGTGTTAAAAATACATTCACCCGGTTTGCCGCTGATCTGTTTTTTTCCAGTTTTTAATTGTCGGCATGACCTCGGTCACCCAGGCGCATTCGCACTTGTTGGGACATATGCATCAATCTTTCAATACCGCCGCCACATTTCGCTGCACATAATTTACCGCGCCAACGCAGAGGTAGTTGAGGCTGGCGGAAAACGACCACCATGCAGGGGCCGCCTTTTTAGTCGCAGAAAGGGTGGAGAAGCATTTCATTAAGAGCTGTACGGGATTATAGTTGACAAACCCCGTATCGCAGAAGGCCGCCGTGAGCTCGGCGGGAGTCATGAGCTTGGGCTTGAATACCACTTCGATCATGTCATAGCGCGTCCAGTCGTGCGGATAATCGGTATAGAGGAGACGGCACTCCTTTTCAAACCGGGCATAGAGCCGGGTGCCGGGCAGTGGCGTCATGACCGAGACCTGCGCGGCATCAACGCCGCTGGTCCTGATGAATTCGGTCCTGCGGGCCAAAGATTCGGGCGTGTCGCTCTCCATGCCGTAGATAAAGCCGCCGAACACGGCAATGCCGTGTTTATGAAAGGTGCGGAATGCCTCTTCGTACCGGTCAACGTAACGCATGTTGAGCCGCTTGTTCACATCCATGAGCGCCTCGTCCTCGGAGGCCTCGAGACCCAGAAATATGAGGCGGCACCCACTCTCCGCGGCCGCTTCGAGTACGTCTTCGTTGTCCACGAAGTTGATGGATGCCTGGCTCATCCAGTCCTTGCGTATGCCGCGCTGTTTGATACCCCTAAAAAGACTGAGCGCGCGCTCGCGCGCGCCGGGGCCGTAGCCGTAGATATTGTCGTCGACCAGGTACAGGTTGTTGCGCGGCACTGCTTCGAGTTCGTCAAGAACGGCTTCAACGGCTCTCTGGCGGTAAGCGCGGCCGTTGAACGTGGTGACGGAACAGAAATTGCAGTCCATGGGACAGCCGCGCGCCGTCTGTACGGCGTCCATGATGTATCGCGAATGGAACAGATCATGACGCGCGCCGTTTATCGGTGTTGACCGGGCAGGGTCTTCACGATAGATACGGCGGAGTTTTCCGCTCGAAAAGTCTTCCAGAATTGCGGGCCAGGTGCTCTCAGCCTCGCCGATCGCGACGGTGTCCACGAACCTGAGCGCTTCATGGGGCAGCATGGAGGCGTGGATACCCCCGATCACGGTGGGAATACCCATGGACCGGTACAGGGAGGCTATTTCATAGGCGCGCGGCGCGGCCGGCGTAAACGCTGAAAACGCGACCAGATCCGCGTCCTGGTACGTAAAGCGGTCAAAGTTTTCGTCGAGGATATCAAGGTCCCAGTCAGGACCGGTGAGCGCCGCGACAATACCCAGTCCCAGCGGCGGTATGACCACCACATGACTGTTGGTCAATCCCCTGCGGGAGGGATTGACCGGATTGATGAGGAGGATTTTTTTCGGCACGGATGATTCCTGAAAAATATCGTACCGGCTTACGTGCCGCCGGATCGGGAAATCAGCAACTGTACACGCCGGGCGAACAGTAGCGGTAATCGTTTAATGGATGGCCGTAATAGTATCCATGGTATCCATAGTGCATAAAAAGAGCGGGGTCGCCGCAGCAGGGGCCATACCAGGGATAATAGCCTTCGTAACCATGATATCCATAAACCGGATCCGGATAAGGCGGAGCAGTAACAGGGCCAGGGCCGGGTGACGCAAGACCGCCTAAGGCGGTATTTATAAGATTCAGACCGCTTGTGGCGATCTCTCCGGCGAGTTTTGCAATGGTCCCCACCGTCTCCTTTACGATTTCCGTGTCAAGCGATCCGCCTGAATGGGGCTTCGGTGCCGCATGGCCGGGAAATGGTGTCGGGCCCTTTGACCCGCCTTCATGAGCATGCGCAGGCGGCATGACCGGAATACCCACGTGCATGGGCCCTGGAAACGGGGGATGCTGATGGACGGACCGTTTACGCGCCTGCTCGTCCATCTTTTTTATCTCTTCGGAATAATCGGCCGCCTTTTCAGTCGTCGTTTTTCCTGCTCCTGGTTTCTTTGGTTTCTGCATAGTATGTGCTCCTTATGGTCCTGTTGACGGGATCTGTTCAGCAGCTGAAAACCTCGCACCAGCGCACGCGCGCAATCACGTTGCGCACGATCACGTCAAGCGTTGCGCCGGGACGCGTGGCAATGATGTTTTCACGGATCTGGTAGATCGATTCCGGGTCCACCGACTTTTGCCACGTCAGGGTCGTGGCTTCGCTGTCAGTGACACTGACCAGTACCACGGGCGAGAGAAGCGACGTGCCGATAGACGCAAGCGACGGCATGTATTCGATGGACAGGTGTACACAGCAGCAACCGCCGATAATTGCTGACCCGACCCCAAGATCCCTGACCGGTGTGACAGCGATATCGGCCTTCCCCTCTTCCACAGGGCGCACACCACCACCTATTGCCGCTGCCGTGGTGGCGGCAATGTCTTTCGCAACCGCTTTCTTTACCGTGCTTTTTACATCGACATTGTCCTTGAGCAGTTCAAGCACCCCTTGTGAGACTCCGGGCTTTACCATACCGCCGCCATCAGCGGTCCGTGTTTCCGGCACGACCAGCAGCTCCTTGGCCTCCTTGCGGCAAGTGGGAGCATCACCGTAATAGGGATACGCCGGATGGCCGCCAGGCCAGCAGAACCCGTGATACTGCGGATCTCGATAGGTCAGCACCGGATCAGGCGCTTCGAATGCCGATGCGGCACGCGTAACGGTCGGTCTGACGGCAGAAAGGTTTTGGTTCACGATCATGAACACCTCCTTGTTTATTTAATGGTGATGATACTCAATGGTTTCGAACCAGCGGATGCGCGCGATCGTTTCATCGACCTTGATAGCAACCCTGGTGCCGGGTTCAATCGCGGAAAAGTCGTCCTTGACCGCGTATTCGGTTCCCATTGACGCCGGCGACCAGGTGTGGGGAGGGCCGCCCGGGGCGGTGGTGGCCATCTCAAGCGCAGGTGACGTTGCGCCGGAGAGCGGCATGTACTCCAGTACCGGATGCACCGGTTTTGCGCCGCCAATGAAGAACTCCTTTGAACCATGCGACGGGTCAACGACCTCTTCGCGAAATACGGCATAATCGAACTGGTGGCTGTGATACCCGTGATGCATCCATCCCGCATGGGGCCAATACAGAGGCACCGGATAACAGCCGTCGAAGTGATGGTACATGGTACGGCTCCTTTCCCCGTCGAAAATCCTTTTACGATGCCTGTGGGTGCATAACGGTCACCACGATATGGATGTTGAACTGTTCGTCTCCGTCAACGACAATCCATCCTTCGTAAGTATCGGGCAGGCTCTCCGCCGGCACGATACCCGAAACAATAAATTTCTCGAAATCAAGCGGAAGGATCTCTTTCTGGTCCGGCGCAATGGCGAGCGAGCCTGGTGGCAGTTGCTGACGCGTCTGACTGCCGATACATTCGGAAAGCGTGAGCCGTATGCGCTTTGACCGGTCAGCCGCATCGTTGCTTATCGAAAACGATATGTAGACACTCCCGCCCGGCACGGCCGGAACCGCGTTGCCGACGACCGGACCGCCCTGCGGTTGCGGCGCGGGACTTCCCGCTGGCTGGGGGGGTGCAGCTGCCGCGGGAACGAGTTTTTCCGTAATAACGCTCAGCAGTTTTTCGCTTCCCGTGCCCAGCAGTTTAAGCCCCATGGTCATGCCCGCCTCGGTGATCTCGAGGCTTTTATTCATGACCTCGGTGAAGCGCGATGCCAAGGCCGCCATCTGCTTGACATATTCAGACTGTACCCGGCGCATGGCATCGGCAGCCGATTCGCCTGAACCGCTCTCTGAATGGCCACGGTCTGCGTCGACGGGTTTTGTTTTCATCCGAATGGTTCCCATGGCGTTTTTTCTATTGTGTGCGGCCGTCTTCTTCAGCAGCAGTGATACGGACCGTAAAAACGGACATTGTTATACCCGCATCCATGCCAATAATCATAGGGGAAATGGCAGGGATACGCCGGTGGATACTCTCCCCACACCGCGCGGTTGACAATGACTTGTACCGCGGTGATTGCCGCATGGGCCGTGGTCATGGCAAGGGTGGAAAGCGCCGTGATGGTATCCACCGCTCCCGGGCCGATGGGGCCGGCGTGCGGCGGATACTGCGGAGGTCTATTATAGACCGGATAATAGTGAGGATGCGGATGAATCATGCGTGTATTCCTCCTGTGTTGACGGAACCGGCGGCACCTGCAGATGCCGGCCGAGGTGCCATTTGGATATTTTTATTGACGGAATTTCGAGATGCCGTTGGGTGATGCCCGGAAAACGGCACCGGTTGGATTGCAAAGGTTTTGACACGGCAGTTGACCGGGATCGAGGGATTTCCCGCTACCGCCTCCACGGGGTAGCTTCTGTTCTTTTCAATATGACGCTCGGGTTTGTTGACCTGGTGCGGGATAATCCAGGAAGTACCTTTAAGGCTTATTCGCGCCACTTCGAAACCGAGCACGGTCGCGCGCATGGTGTAATCCGACGGCACTTCGAACCGCTGGTGCACGCCCACGGACATGGGCGGCACCCGGCGAACGCTCATGTCCATTGCGGGCATGTGGCGCACCGTGTGGTTCAAGGTCGGTATGGTGGTGACATTCACCTCTTCGACCCGCAGCGGCTCAATGTCCCTCACCGTGCTTACGCGCAGGGACTCGATCGTGACAGGATCGATGTGGTTGACTTCCTTGATGTGCGCGGAAATCGGGTCAATGTTCTTGGTGCGCTTGACCTCGACCGGCGCGATGTCGGACATGATCCGTTTGTTGGGATCGCCGGTGCCCTCAACCGTTGACGTGATGGAGCTGTTCGGGCCGATGCCCTTGACGACCGAATGGATAGGCCTGCTGCTTGAGTTGGAAGCTCCACGGGAATTGACGGTAGTAGCCATGATCTAACCTTTCTTCAATATAACGGTCTACATCTCCGTTTCAGAGGACTTTATTCCGGGCCATGAATAGTTGGCGATACGCAACTCAGCCTCGTCCCAGATAAGCGGGTTGCTTTTCAAAATCGCCCTGATGCGTACAATTGCGGCATTTCCTGATCCTGATGCCGTGTAGCGTATCCAGGGAAAGCAATGATCGGTCTGTTCGACGTTGTTGAATTTCCAGATCACCTCACGGTCCCGGGTATTCGTGATCACGGCATGGAACAGTTGCATGGTATTCGACGGGCCCATGTACTCGTTGTGCACGCCCGATGAAACGTTTGCCGGATAATAGATCATTGCCGATTTCGGCAGCACCAACATAGTCGGCACCGGGGCGGGCGCCGGCCCGCGTCCAACAATGATAACATAGGCAAACGCCTTGCGCAGTGGATCGTGCGCCGCGGTCGCGCACACGATCTCGGTAGTGCCGCTTTTCAGTCCGCCCTTGGCCGGCGCATGGTAGACGCCCATATGGTCAATGACCCCCATGCCCGGATTGCCGTTAGTGTCGCGCACCTCCCATATGACCCGCGAGGTGGGGGCATTGTACACTGCCGCTTCGAACCTGACCTGCGTGGTTGCGGGATCGGCGTACCGTTCGTCGCCGAAGTACACCTCCGCGGTCGCGGGCCACACCTCTATCTCAACCTGGTGTTCGCACTGGATATAATGGTGTACGTCAGGACACGGTACATGGTTAGGATAATGATGGCGCGTTATCATGGTGTTGTTCCTTGGTGCGGTTCACTGTCGGCGCTTTGGGATCGCCTTCACGGATGCGTGTTTCATCCTTGGTTTCCTCTGCCTCGGGATACACCCGTTCTGCAAGATCGGTGCAGAGTCCCTGTACCTGCTTGTTGAGCCGCTCCCATCCCTGTAACGAGGCGGTTATTTCGTCACAGCTGTCGCCCTCCGCCTCAATAGACACCATGGGACCGATTTGTATTTTAAGTGTCAGCATGAATAATCCTTTGTGAATTATTGACTTAAATTAAACAATGAAGCTGAGAGGGGCAAGACATTTTTTATCAACTGCTTGTTGCTGCAATAAAAAGGGTTGTGCCATGACCCTGAGTGTCATGTATATTGTATAACCTTTTAATTATACGTGAATTGACTGCTGTACAAAAAGGCATTGCCGGAATGGGAAAGGCATGCAGACCCTTTATACAAGCGGTCTCCAAGCCGGAAAGCGGTCACGATCGAACAGCAACAATCGCGCTCTCTATGGGAAAAAAGGAACAAACATTTTCTCCAAAACGCAGCATGCCGGCGCGCACGGACACGGTGCGTCTTTCCGACCTGACCTTTAAAAATCTCGGCACCCTCGGACAACAGCGCGAAGAGCTGCTGTCCCGTCCTGTCCGGGTCTGCATTGAGCGCGCGCGCCTGCTTACCCGCTACCTTCGCGACATGGCCGATCTGGCCGACTCCCCCGCCCTTGCCTATGCCGGCGCGGTACGTCACGTTCTGATCAACAAGCAGCCGCACTTTTTCGGCGACACGCTTGTCGCGGGATCGACCGGAAGCAAACCGCTGTCCGCTCCGGTCTACCCGGAGTTCACCGGACTCATGATCTGGCCCGAGCTTGACACCATCAGCATGCGCAAACGCAATCCCGCGCTTCTTGACCCGAGAGACGCACGGGAACTTGATCAGGAGATCTTCCCGTTCTGGATGGAGCGGACCGTTCTCGAGCGGACACGGAAGGCATACGCCAATCCCCCCTGTCTGAAACTCTTTGAGCAACTCGTTTATTTTATCGCCGGCAAGTCGGGATGCATGTCCCACACCGTTCCGGATTTCCGCGGCGCGCTCGCGACCGGTACCCATGCGATCCGCGCGCGCGTCGCGGAAAAACTGCGGCAAACCGGTAACAAACGCGGTGATGGTGCCGCCAGGCAACGCGATTTCTATGCAGGCGTCGACCTGGTCCTTGACGGCATAGAAACATATGCGCGCAACCTGTCGCAGGAGGCCGCGCGCGTTTCCGAAGCAACCGATGACCCTCTCGTGCGCGACCGGTACCGGGAACTCGCTCGCATCTGCTCCCGGGTCCCCCGCCTGCCGGCAACGACGCTCCATGAAGCGGTCAATGCGCTCTGGATCCTCCAGGTCGGGATTCATGCCGAAAACATCAATATGGCAATGAGTCCGGGCAGGCTGGACCAGATCCTGTATCCCTTTTACAAGCGCGATGTCGCACAGGGCAGGATCGACCCACCAACCGCAATGGAGCTTTTAGGATCCCTGTGGCTGAAATTCAACGACAACACCGGGCTCGTTCCCGAGAGCTCGGAGGAGCTGTTCGGCGGCGCCGGGACCGTGCCTGCGGTGACCGTTGGCGGTATCGATGAGCACGGCAACGATGCGGTAAACGAATGTACCTATATGCTGCTGCGCGTGGCAGAGCTGCTCACCACACGTGACCCGAGTCTGAACGCGCGCTACTGTCCCGGCATCAACAGCGAAACCTATCGCAACCGCGTCGCCGAAGTCATTGCGTCGACCCGGTGCATTCCGGCGGTTTATAACGATAAAGCCGCGATCGCTACGCTCGTCAACCAGGGCGTTTCCCTTCCGCATGCCCGCGACTACGCGATCATCGGGTGCGTTGAGCTGGCATCCGCGGGCAGAAGCTATGACGCGTCAAGCTCCATCATGCTCAACCTTCCGGCCGCGCTCGAGCTTGCGCTGTTCAATGGAAAAAGGCCCTCGGTGAGCGGCGACCTGCAGGTGGGACCGCAGACCGGCGATCCGCGCTCCTTTACCGGATTTGCGCAGCTGTGGCAGGCGTTCTGCGACCAGGTCTCCTGGGTGGCCGGGGAAGCGATACGGCTCAACGAGTATTTCGGCGCCATACACCGTACCTGGCAGCCGTCGCCGCTGCTCTCCGCTCTTTTTCGCGGACCCCTTGACTCGGGAAAAGACCTCATTGACGGCGGCGCACTGTACAACAGCAGCGGCGCCACCCATATCGGATTCGCCGACACGGTTGACTCGCTTGCCGCTCTGCAGCAGGCAGTGTATAACGAACGCTCGCACCCCATGGACCATTTTTTGTCCGCTCTTTCGCTCGACTTCAAGAACGATCCTGCGCTGCATGCCTGGTGCAAGAACCGTGCGCCGAAATTCGGTACCGGCCATCCGGTGGCCCGGAACCTGTCGGCACGTCTTGCCGGATTTCTCTACGATTTTTACCAGCGCCATACCAACTACCGGGGCGGCAGGTACCGCCCCGCCTACTGGACCATGACCAACCATGCGGGCCAGGGAACGCTGTGCGGCGCCCTGCCCAGCGGAAGGAAAGCGGGCGAAACGTTTTCCAGCGGCATGACGCCGGTTGCCGGGGCCGCTCCCGTGCTTACCGAATGCCTGGCCGCTGTTGCCGCAATCGACACCAAACACCTTCCAGGCGGCATGGCCCTTAACTTGAAATATCCGGCGCTGCGCAGCCCCCGAGAGGTGGTCCGTCTGGGTCAGGTCATCGAAGCGTACTGCGCCATGGGCGGCATGCACATCCAGTGCAACGTCATGACCAGGGAGATGCTGCTTGACGCGAAAAAGTTTCCGCACCGGTACCCTAATTTACTCGTGCGCGTGTCAGGCTACTCCGCATACTTTGCCGACCTTACCCCGTGTATGCAGGACGAAATCATCGCGCGCACCGCTTATGATATGACAGATGGAACCATTCACTGCAGCGAACCCGCGGCATCAGCCAGGGAGAAACATGCCAGAACCGTACAATGAGAACAATCCTGAAACGCCCCTTTCCGTAAAACTGCTTGACGGTTATATCGAGCAGGTGGACCGCGTGGGACCTGAACTGGTAAAGGCGGCAAACGACTACCGGCACGCCTGCACCTCGGCCCTCGGGTTCGTGCGCAAGAACGTGCTCGGCGCCATCGAGCGCACCGGCCACAAGCCCGTGTTCATGAACACCGCGGCGGACATCGTGGAAAACTCGTTTTCCACCCTGGTCGCGCTGCAGTGCACGCTCGTTGAATCGACCATCAACGCACACCGCACCACCGCGACCATGATCCGTGACACCCTGAGTGGAAAGGCGTCCTCCTGATCCATGCAGCGCGTCCGGACCAGAAAGCCGCTCCCCTGCGTCATGGTCACCCAGCGCTGTCCGCAGGCGTTCGTGCTGCGTAACGGCATTGGACCGGCGCTGGACCAGTCGCTTGACCGCCTCGGGCTCTCCGAACAACTGTCATTGCTCAGCCTGGCGAAAGAAGAGGGCGTTTCAGTCTGCATTGCGGCGGACGGCAGGATACCGGTCAGTCTCATTTCCTATCTTGCACAGCACAATGCTTCACGTATCACTGCCATCGCGCTCTCGCTGCACCGTCTGCTTCCCGAAAACGCCGAGTCGCTGGTTGCCGATCCCGCAGAGCAGAGCGTTGTCGCACCGGGCGTCTCGATCAGCACCTCATGGCTGAAAAGCGATATCCGTATCGTTGTTTCGCGCGTCAAGACCGACCGCAGCGGCGCCTATTGCCTGTGCGGCGCTGCCGTACGCTCATGCATGGGACAGGGTGATCTGGATTTACTGTTAGAGCACTGTCCGCCGCACTGCGCGATTATCGTTGATCCCAGCCAGAACCTTCCGGCAATCGTGTCCGATCATCCGCTTCTCGCCGACTGGACCGGCGCAACACTCATGGGGCGTGATCCCTACAGCGCTCCGCACAACGCCCGCTGGTTCAGAAACGGCTTGGCGCCGCGTATCTACGAGATACACGGTGACCTTTCACCAATCCAGTCCTGGCGTGCCCCGCCTTCGCTCAAGCGCGACCTGCCCCATGCGCTCTACGGCGATCCGGTGACAAACCCGTTTGGCATGCACGGAATAAAATTCTCAAAAGCGTGGATTGATTACGTCACCGCGATTCTTGATCCGTTTCTTCCTCCAACGAACGGTGCCGACGGTGCCTCAGGCGCACCCAGAAAAACTCGTGAAGCGCTTATCGATCGGATTTCAGGGTCGCTTTCTCCTGAAAGCATGGGTGAGCTCCTTGAAGCGCTGCTTAAAGGCCTGGGACTGTTTATCTCTGTTCATCCGGTGCTCAAGCAAGATATAGCATTACTTCAGGCAGGCTACCGTATTACCACCAAAGACAACCGGTTAAGCGTATTTGCAACGTTTATTGACGGCACGCTGACCGCCACACGCAAAGGCACAATTCCGGTAAATGTCTGTCTGATTTTTCAGGATACCAGGGCAATGCTCAACCTGTTCACCTCTCCAAAACCTGATCTGCTGAATGCCATGCTCAAGCAGCAGGTTGCGTTTGACGGCAACCTCAACTATCTGCTCAAGCTGGCCTACCTTCTCAAGAGGGTCATGCTGGTCACCAAAGGCGACATACGGAGCAGCGTTATATGATCTGCCGAATAATACATCTCTTCTTCCTCGCAGGGAACGTCATATGAACCGGCGCAGAACGCCACGTCGAAGGAATCCCCTGTCTGATGATAGTACCCTGGCCAGTATCGCCTCCGGTCCCGCGGCTGCGCCATCAGACCTTGTACAGGAGTGCCTTGACAGCGCCGGCTTCTGGAAACATCTGGAAGCCACCCGGCTTGCTTCGCATAAATCCAAGGCTGATTTCTGCGTCGTAATTAAGCCTGATCTCGAACATTTCAGCGCTTCCTCCTCCTGCGGTACCAGCCCGGAGCTGGTTGAACACCTGATCATGCTCCTGCACCGCAAAGGATACGCCAGCGTGGCCGTGGTTGACGGACCGGGCAGCGCCGGCACATGGCTTGATAACCGGGACGTTGTCGTGCTTGCCGACCTTGCCGGATATCGTTACGTGACTGACGACGACTCGCCCTATGACGTGCTCGACCTGTCCCAATCGTGCGTTGACGCGGGCTTTGCTCCGGGCACCGCGCTTGCCGGTACGCACCTCTCCTCCTACTGGCTCGATGCTGATTTCAGGATCTGCTTCGGGAAAAGCAAGACCCATGAGGAGGAGTTTTTCGCGCTCTGCCTGTATACGCTCATGGGCGTGTTTCCGTTTCACGACAAAAACTACCACTGCTTTGGAAGGCTGCCTGCCGCTGAGATTCTGTCCGAGCTGCTCCGGCACACGCCGGTCCATTTCGCGCTCATCGACGCGATCACGAGCAACCACGGCGCCGACGGCATACGCATGAGCAATCCCCTTCCCACCAACACGGTCATAGGCTCTCCGTCGCTGCTTCTGGCCGACATGGCCTGCGCGCTCAAGATGGACCTTGACCCGTACGCATCGACCCTGAACAGCCACGCGCTGCGGACCATCGGCCTTCCGCGGCAGTACTGTATCAAGGGCGACCTGACCCCCTGGCCGGGATGGAAAAACGTTCCCCCGCTTCTGGCCGATTCGGTGCGAAAACGCAATCGCACCCTTCTTCTGCGCCGGGCCGTGCAGCCATGGACCCATTCGGTCGACCGCCTCTACTTTCCGTTCAAGCGGGAGATCGACGAACGGGTCAACGAAGCGCTCGCGCCAGTATTCAGCGGTCTGGACGATCACCCATTCAAGCTTCTGGCAGCGGTCATTGCCAACTATCTGCTCGCCCAGTCAGGACGCGCGCTCGAAAACTACCGGATCCTCTACAGTAAGGAAAAACTGTACCGGAAGACCTCTTCCATCGGCATCGATCCCGACCGTTTTATTGACAATGACTACGAGAGCATACCCGCGTACGTGGAGCCGTTCGAAAACATGGCCTCCCATGCGCCGCCGGACCGCAACGGTCTCAAATGGCGCACTATCGACCACTCGGTGGTGATCGAATACCGCAGGATTCTTCCGTTTCCGTTCAGGAAATTCGTCAATGCCCTGGACATTGCCAGCGCCGTGCGGATCATGAACGACAACATCGGCGGCGCCGTGCTTGCCGTGCGCACCGATGCGAAAGGCCGGGCAGTGCACCAGATCGAACGGGACATCTATCTGCCGCAGCCCAACTGGATGGCGCTCTTTGGCGGCGATTTCATTGACGTGACAAAAACCGAGCTCGTGCAACGCTCCGCGACCGAGCATGCCATTTTCTGGAGATCGGTCGCAAGCGTCAACAAGACTGCGCGGTTTGACGACGGTATCGTGCGTTTCTCACGCACCGGCGACGGAAGCGTCAGCGTCACGCTCGTGGCGCGCCAGGATTTTACGCTCCCGCTCATATGGCAGATGGTTGACATGGACCTGTTCCCTCACATAAAAGATCCGCTCGTCTCAGACGCCTATCTCACCTATTTCGGCCGCACCCTGGCAAACTACGAAGCGGTATTCCAGGGACGCGGCGTGCGCACCGGCAGGGAGTTTCTGGAAACGTTCGGAGAGCCGGGCGGCGAAACCCCGCCGCACGCCATGGAATCGTTTGTCAAGAATATCATGGCTGCCGCGCCGATTGCGGACATTGTCAAAACCGTCATGGAAAAAGGTCCCACATCCCTGCTTGAAGCAAATCCCGCCGCCAGCCAGGCCGC
>JAFGDP010000049.1 GCA_016932075.1 Chitinispirillaceae bacterium
ATGACATCGAAGTGCTGCTCCAGAGCATCGACCTCATAACCGTGGAACTCGGCATGGACAACGCGCGGCTCGGCGAAAACGCGGCCATCGGCGACGCGTCCGGCGCAATCGAGGCAAAATCCATGCTTCTGGAGGGAAGAAGCTGCAGGGGGATAGTTGAATAGTTGAAAAGATGAAAAGAAAAGGACCCGCCCGGACCTCAGTATCCCCATGCCTGATACTCATTTAATCCATTCCTGTTACTCAGGTTACACATTCCCGGTACACAGGCTCACCGCGCCGCTTCTTTGAGAAGGGAGCGGACGCGCTCGTCCTGGTCAACCAGAAGCCCCCCAGATCCGGCGCTGTTTTTTGACCGCTTCGAGTTCCTCTTTGGTGGCTGTTTTGGACGCGCGTGTCAGAACTTCAAGCATTAGCAATTCAAGATGGCATTCCTTACCAGACTTTAATGTCAAGTGTCCTTCATAAATATGCTACTGGTCGATTTAAAGACAGGTTTAAATTGATAGGCAGAACAGATTTTGGAAGGAAACTATGCATCATTTTTCAATTGAAACCCAATCGAATTGTTCGAATAATTACCGGATGGGAGGTTTAACGTCATGAATGCGATAAAAAGAATTAAAACCAGTTCAAAGCAAAGAAAAATAGATGCTATTGTTAAGGGGCAAGCATTTGATGATGATGCATGGGAACTTGAATCTGAAGCTGATTCGAATACGAAGCCAACGCCTATTCGTTTAAGTTCAAGAACAATAAGGAGAGCAAAATTTTTTGCACGTATTTATAAACAACGCGGATATCAAAGCTGGTTAAAAAGAGTAATAGAAGACAGAATAAATACCGAATATGAAATGTACAAAAAATTAAAGAAACACACGGAAAACCGTTAGCAACGCGCTTGACGGTCCCCTTCCGCTTTTTCTTCCGGTCAATTTTGAAGATACTGCGGAGCACGTATCAACAGATAACAAAATGTTTTTCCTGCCGTCAACGACAGTGTTTCAAATCAATCCTCCTTTTCTCCTCGTCCTCCCTCCCTTATCATTATGCGTATTTTATCGCTAACTCATTTTTGCGGCTCGCTGGCGGTGCCGGGGTGAAATGATAAAAATAGAAATGCCGCCGTGCAAAACAGAAACGGCGCTTGGTAAAAACTCTGCGTACGCATACGCCTGCTCCTTAGTTGATGATGGTAGAAAACAATCTGCCGACGATCCATCGTGCAGAGATGCCATTACGGTTTAGGAGACTGATTTTTCAGATGTTATAGATTCCAGATTCTACCGGTGTGCCAAGCTTCTGCGTGCTCTCCCCAGGTTTTTTAGATGCACCGATGGGGAAACGAAATCACAGGGACCTGTGTAAAAGTCAGTAACCGGAAGAAGCCCCGCCGAAACAATACGGTATATCGCCGGCCAGTCTTATATTACGAATAAGGAGCGCCCGCGAAACATTGGGAATGCTTGAACGCTTCAGGTTCTGTTTTCCCTAAACCAGGAGCTATAGAAAATCCGGGGCTGCTTTCCCGGGCCATGTGATCCAGGATCGGCATCATTACACCAACCTGATTTGCCGACTCGCTCTCCATGCCTCTAACCTATTAAATTGCGAATGCGCTGCGTGAACTCCGGTGTTTGGGTAAGAGGGATGGATAGAGAGTTTTTCACAGCATTCAAGAATACGCCGTATTCATCTTTTCCAGGCCCATAGCGAATTTACTAGGTATATTATCTATGAAAAGCAAATTGAGTTCACTCTCTTTGAATACGTCTGAAAGATATGCGCGCGTCTCCAAGGAGCGCAATCACTTTTCCGGGGAGGTCCAATGTTGATACAAAGAAAAACATGGAGTGAAGGAATCGGCTGCTGCTCTTCCACTTTTACCTTCTGCGCGGCAGTTCTTTTTTTTGTTGCCACGCACTTAAGCGCGAAAACAACACTGCTTTCCTCCTCGGATGCGGGACAAACCGTGGAACTGAGGTTTGACGCGGGCGAGTACACGCTGATCCCAATAATGCTAAACGGGGAGTCCTGCACGTTCATCGCGCATGCGGAAGGAGTCTATACCGAAGAAAAAGGGTTTCCCATGCTCCCTTACCAAACCCAGAGCATTATTATACCGGGCGATGCGGCAATGGAATATGAAATCGTCGATAGTGTCATGGAGGAGATACCGGTGAGGAAAATCGTTCCTTCAAAGGGAAATCTTACCCGTGATATCGATCCCGCCGGCATACCCTATAGCTTCGACAATTTTTACAACCGGGACGAATGGTATCCCAAACGGACCCTATCGCTCGGCGAGCCCTATCTGCTCAACACCGTGCGCGGAATGGTCGTTACCTGCTTTCCATTTCAGTACAATCCGAAATCGGGGTTATTGCGGGTCACAACTTCGATTGTGATCAGGGTCTTTCAGGCCGGAGCGAGCGCGTCCAACACGCTCGCCTCGAACGAACGCGTTCAGGTTTCGCCCGGTTTTGACGCCCTGTTCGAGCGTCATTTTATCAACTATAAAGAAGCGCGGGAGTACTATACCTATGTCGCCGATGGCGACAAGATGATCGTTATCGCTACCGCCGCGCTCGCGGACGCGGTGAAGCCGCTCGTACTCTGGAAAAACCAGAAGGGCATCGCGACAACGCTCTATACATACCCAAGCGAAACCGGAGGAACCGGCGCCACCGCCTTGAAATCCTTTATTCAAAGTAAATTCACCGGCGATAAAATCACCTACATTCTGCTCGTAGGCGACGACACGCAGATCCCCACCATGACCGCGAGCAATGGTCTTTCCGATCCTTCGTATGTAAAACTCAACGGGAGCGACAATTATCCCGACGCGTTTATCGGACGTTTTTCGGCGCCGAGTACCACGGGAATTACCGCCATGGTCAATAAAGTGCTTACCTATGCAAAGAATCCGGATCCGGCAAAAGAGTGGTACCAGAAAGCGACCGGCATCGCCTCGTCTCAGGGGCGCCCGCCGGACAAAGAATGGATGGAGGGATTCAGAACGAAATTGATGAGCTACGGATACACCACCGTTGACCAGATCTACGACCCGGGCGCGACCGCGACCCAGGTGTCGAACGCCCTCAATAACGGACGAAGCTGGGTCAACTACATGGGCCACGGCAGCGCCACGAGTTGGGGAACATCTCGATTTTCCAGCACCAGTGTCGCTGGCCTGCAAAATACGAACATGCTCCCTATTATCATATCGGTAGCATGCTATAACGGGCAGTTTAATAAAAATTGTATCGCCGAAGCGTTTACCACCGCCACGGAAAAAGGCGCGCTGGTCTTTATCGGTTCTTCGATTTCGATGGACTGGACTCCGCCGCAATACGCGATGCAGGAGATGGTCGAACAGCTCCTCACCACGGACAAATGCCTTTCAGCAGGCGCTATTTTTTACAATGGGGAATGCAAAATGCTCGACCGGGGCAGCAGCGGTATCAAGTCGTTCAACACCTGGATCTATTTCGGCGATCCGTCGGTGATGCATTTTACCAAAAAACCGGCCACCGTTTCCATGACCTACCCGCAAACCCTCGCGCCGGGGGCGCAGCAGGTTACCGTGTCCTTTGGCAACGCGATTACCGGGCGTGTTTGCCTTTACAACCCTAAAAACGGCATCTTAGGATCTAAAATGATTTCACCCGCCGCCGCCTCGGTTACTATTCCAATCACGGTCGCCGCGGACGAGGATTCCATACTCCTCACCGCCACGCCCTTCAATAAAGTGCCGGTCGTCAGAGTCATCGACGTTCCGACCGGCCCCTTTCTTCGGGTCACCTCCCCGTCCGCGGGCGCAGTATTCAGTCCGGGTATGAGCGCTTCGATCCAATGGACCGCCGGCGGCGGAGCTTCGGTATCAGCGGTAAAGATCGACTATAGTACCGACGGCGGTCAATCCTATACCGCAATCATTGCCTCGACATCCGGCTCCGGCCCGTACGAATGGGAGATTCCGGACGTCATGGAATCAAACCGTTGCCTGGTACGGGTATCGCAGATGGGCGGAACGCTCTCCGGGATTTCCGGTATGTTTACCATAAAACAAAACCCATCGATTTCATTGGACGCCCAGTCGTTACCGGTCACTCTTCTGCCGAACGGCAAGGCTTCGCGCGGGATAAAAATTTCCAACTCCGGAAAAGGCGGTTTGACCTATGCGATTTCATCGGCCGGGGGCATCTGCAAAATATTGGTTAACGAGCTGTTTGTCAGCGCGACCGCGTTTTTCGACGGTTTCGAACTGTGGAACCGCGGCAAGGAGACGGACTTGAGCGGGTGGAAACTCGTATGGAACGATAACCAGAGCTCCTCCGGTTCCTGTACCTTTGCGCAAGGTTTCGTCTTTAAAAAGAACGGTACCCTCATCGTGATGGACGACCAGACCAAAGCCAATGATTCGAACATGCTCTATGCCGGCTTGAACCTCTTATGGGACCGGAGCAATACCGATATTTCCGTTACCTTGATCGACAGCGACAGTGTAGGCGTTGATTTCGTCCGAAGCTCAGGCAGTCAGGATACGGCTCCGGCCGGTACCTCATGGCAAGGTCAGGGCATCGCTCTCTCGGCTGATTATGTGTACCGCGCTTCAAACGACGATAACGATACCGCGGCCGACTGGAGGGCGAGCGCGAATGGAACGCCCAATGCCATCAATCCGGGGCAATCCGTCGCCTCGGCGAGCTGGATGACCCTAGAGGCAAGGGCTGAAGGCGGGGCTGTGGCTCCGCTCACCGACACGACGATCGGTATCGTGTTCGATGCCGCGGGACTAAGCGAGGGGATCTATCACGACACCTTGTTTATCGCGCACAATGATCCGGATCAACCGTCGCCGCTCATCGTACCGTGCATATTGACCGTATCGTCGAATACCGGCTTGCAGCTTGCCGCCTCGAGCGGACGCACCTCCATCTCCTGCCGTTATGCGAACAATGCTTCAGCGGTCTTTTTTGAGGTCATCGCTGCACCGGGAGCGCGGCATAGCGTGAAAATTTTCGATCTGCGAGGGCACTTGCTTTACGAACAAGCCGGATACCGGCTCATGCCATGGCGTTTGACCGGCAAAAACGGAAAAAAAGTCGGCCCGGGCAAATACTGCGCGATCGTACAGGTCAAAAACGGCGCTGTTTCGCAATCGAAAACCTTCATAGTCTCCGCTGATTGACGCGCAAATCCGGGAGATGTCCATACCAAGATATTGGAACCGCGGAATACATTTCGGCGCAAACGCGCTCTTTGCCGCCGCACTAAGCGCGGGTGGCACTCTTCATGCCCGCGCTGTGCACGGGAACTGAAAAAGCTGCGGTAGATTTGTACCTTAAGCAGTACTATTTTTATAAAGCATGATGATTGAATGTGCTGTAGAATAGTAGGACTAGGCCATTTCCGAACGTACGATTTCCGACAACCACCATAGGTCTGAAATTACCATGCACCTCTTTTCAAAACGATTCTGGTACAGCTTCTGGTACGATCCCCGCGATGCGGTCGATTCGCTGAAACGGCAGAACAACTGGTTCGCCTACCAGGCCGTCAAAGCAACGGTATTCCTGCGTATCGTGTTCGCTGAATATATGTTGAACCACTGCATGACGCGGTCGTCGGCGCTCGCCTACGCATTGCTTCTGACGCTTGTGCCGCTCGTGGTGACCGGCGCGCTCATGCTCGCGGGCCTCATTGACGTCCAGCCCGAGCAGGTTGAGGAGCTTCTGGGCACCCTGCTGCCGTTCGCGCCGGACACGGTGCTCAATTACATCTCCCAGTTCTATGTGAATGCCCGCACCCTGCGCGGTCCGGGCATCGTGATCCTGATCGTCGTTGCCATCGGCCTGTTCGGGGCGGCCGAGGAGTCGTTCAACACCATCTGGAAAGTCACCCGGCCGCGCTCGTTCTTTTCGCGCCTCCGTTCGTTTACCATGGTCATGGTGTACAGTCCCATTCTCTTTTCCCTGTCGTTTTTCATCCGGCACAGCAAGTGGCTCGAGCCTGCGTCGGACTTCTTTTTTCTGCTCGACGCGTTGCCGTTTTTCCTCATGGCCCTGGCGTTCACCACGCTTATCTGGTTCCTGCCCAACACCAGGGTGCGGCTTGCCTCAGCGCTTCTGGGCGGCCTTGCCGCGGGCATCCTGATCGAGCTCGAGCGCCTCGGGTTCGGCATGTATGTGAGGATGTCGATGCAAATGCATACCATCTACGGCACCTTCGGCATCCTTCTCCTGTTTCTTATTTCAATCTATGTGGTATGGCTATTGGTCTTGCTTGGAACCGAGGTGGCCTATGTGCACCAGAATTTCAGGGCGCTCCTGCGGGCGCAGAAGCGGTGGGACC
>JAFGDP010000050.1 GCA_016932075.1 Chitinispirillaceae bacterium
AACCACCAGAGGACCCAAGGTCCGTAGGACCGGCATGGGGCCTTATTGTTTTCGGATCCATGCCGCCCCTACGGGGCTCAGGGGATCAGATTCCTCTGTCTCCTACAACCATGCCGGCCCTCCGGGCCTGATGCGAAATATCGGTTCATTGTTTTGCATTATAAATTCCGGGAAAGATATTTGAAGTGTATCCACTTGACTGAACCAGCCGGTACCAAAAAGTTCAGGCGCACTCCTTCCACATTGAATCCGGTCGGTTAAAGGGATACCCCTCTTAGTAACAAGCATATACTTGGCGTCCTTTGCGTCTTTGCGGGGCAATTTTTCGCGCATAACTTAGGTGTCAGAGAGTTCGCCAACCGCAGTGTCCCGTCATTGTCCGGGCAGTTTGACCGACAGCACGGTACAAGACCCTGCCGTGGAAACGGTTTGGAAATCGGTAACGACGCGGGCTAATTCCGTAAAAAATCGGCCGGGCTCATGCCTTCAATGACGATATCATCGATCCACAGCTCCGCGCTTTTTTTGGCAAGGAAGTTTATATCATTGACCAGGGCCGCACCCGTGCTCCAGGGAACGCTGATCGAGGTGTTCGGGATGGTCGCGTCGGGTATGGTCGTTGCGGTGATGACGTATTTTTTCCAATCAGGCGTCAGTTCGACGGGAACTTCAAAAGGAAACGTGTACGTATTCGACGGGCCGGTATATTTACTCGTGAATTGAAGGTAAACGGTGCCGGTACCTTTTGCCATGAACGTGATCGCGATCATCTTTCGCAGGTCAAACCACGATCTTCCCAGAGCGCCGGAATCGTTGGATTCGCTTATGTCCGCGCCCACGAGAGCATACGGTGCCCAGAAAAGCGAGTCGATCTGGTAAATGATATGCAAGCTGCCTCCGGCATAAGCGCTTGCCGTGGTATCGATATCGCCGGCCAGGCCGAGCCCTGAGACCGGCAGAATCCTGCTCATACCGCCGCCTCCACTGTCGGTATAGGAGAACCACCACCCTCCCCCAAGCAGCAAAGAGAGGTTGTTGGTGCTGTCGAGGCGGTTGAAATCCTCGAAAACGGTTGACGACGCATTGTCCAGCACGAGCGTGTCTCCGCTATTTTGTTCGCTGAAAAGGAATTCGCCGGGAATACCGTTGCCGTGCTCGATTCTAAAGAGCTGTGCGCCGGAGGGGAGGAGCAGGGAGAACGTACCGTCGGCTGCTACATCCGTTGATTTGTCCATTCCCATTACCAGGAGACGCGAACCGGCCGCAGGCGATCCGTTTCTGAGCACTTTTCCGGAAAATGCCTCACGGGCGTGGATCTCGATTGCACCGAGATCGATCGCGCTGCCGTTCTCCGGAATGAAAAACCGTTTTACGGCACTCAGGGAATCGGTATCGTATAACTCCAGGAGATAATAATCCGGAACGATTTTTTCGAGCGTAAACGCTCCGTCCGCGCTGGTAATCGTCCTTTTCTGTTCGAGAGGGGTTACGGAAAAAGGAATATAGTGCTGTTTGCGCAGCACGGCCGAAACATTGGCTGCCGGAACATTACCGGGAAGCAGCGCAACACCGGATACTTTGGCTTCTCCGGCATCGGTTCCGGTGCCGTTCCCGGACAAGGGCAGGTTTTGACACCCGGTCAGAATGAATACCGTCAGGGTAAATAGTATCCGTCGGAAAATCATAGCACCTTCTTTTTCACCCTGGCACGGGGAACCAGCTGAAATCCGGCCCTGCACACCATGGTAGGCGCCCTATCCTCGCGCGCCAACGCAAGCAGCCGTTTACGCAACTCCTGGATTTCCACCCTCATTTTCTCAAACGTGTCCTTTGAAACGCTCATGGTGACCGAAGAGATACTGCGATCTGAAAACGGACAGTTTTCAAATGCGTCGATATCGAGCTCGAGATTTTTTTTATGAAATCGGCTGAGTATGGTGGAATGCACGCTCGGTGGCGTTGCAACGATCGGTTCGGACGGCTCATACCCGCGGCGATCCTCACGCAGCGTGATGAAACCGTGCTTTTTAAGAAACGCGACAGCGCCTTTGGCCTGTTCGGGCTTTATGGGCGGAACGAGCATCCGGCCCAGCGCCTTGTAATCGTTTTTGAAGTCGACGAGCGCCACAAGATCCCGGATTACCGGATAGTACCATTTTTCGAAATAACGCAGTTTTTTGTCCTGAAGCGCGTACGGCGTTCTCGCGGAACGGATTTTCAGCAAATCCTTGAGAATCAGGTCCCTTTTATCCACGTTTTTTTCATTGCCGAATTTAACGAGAAGCGCGAAATAGCGCGCTTCAGACGTATTATGCCTGATCGCTTCTGAAAAATTGGCAACATATTTCGGCGAAAGTTTCCTTTGTTTTTTTAAAACACGCAGCAGGTATGTTGAACCTGGAATTCGCGCGTCTGACAGAAATTTCCGGTGAGAGTACGCTGGATCGGCCTTTTTAAAATAGCCGAATATATCATTGAGGTATTCGCGATAATCAAAATAGTTATAGATGACCGGTTTTATATCCATCGGGAAACCTTACAAGTGATTGTTGGGCGACGGCATGAAAAAAAATACAATATTCAATATATTTTGGCAACAGTGAGAAAGGCAGATTTCACTTACTGGATACTGGCACCCTGCCCCGGACCGCTATCCGGGGACGGTATGACATTTCAAAACGGTCAATTCTGAAAAGAAGCTATTAGTATACGCCATCTTTATCAATTAGAATTCATTGATCAATCATTTATTTAATATCAATAACTTATATGATATTCCGTATACACTTCGTATACACATTATTCAATTTCCCGTTCTTTCGCCCGGCAAAAATCCTTTTTTTTGGTTATATTTTTCATTACCTCATGAACCCGGTATTTTCCTATATCGACTACCGTTTGTTCCTCAAGGACTATTACAAGGAGCAGAAAAAACACTCCAGGTTTTTTTCCTACCGCTATTTTTCGCAAAAAGCGGGCATCAATTCTCCCAGTTTTCTCAAGCAGGTCATTGAATCCAAGCGCAACCTGACAACGCTTACCATTGACAAATTCATCACGGCCCTGAAATTAAACGAAAAAGAGGGCCTGTTTTTCCGGCACCTGGTCCTCTTCAACCAGGCAAAGTCGGTTCAGGAAAAACAGGAGCATTATGCGGTCATGGTCTCGATGATGCACACGGTAAAGGAACAGCGGCTGACCGCGCTGCAGCATGAATACTACAACCACTGGTTCGTACCGGTGGTCCGCGAACTGGTGAGCCTGCATGATTTCAACGGTGATTACAGGAAGCTGGCCGCAACCGTAACACCGTCCATCAGCGTTCGTGAGGCGCGGTTTGCGGTCAAACTCCTGAAAAAACTCGGCATGATCGAACAGTTGCCTGGCGGAGCCTACCGCCAGACCGATGCCGCGATCATCTCCGACAGCAGCGTGGCGCGCATGGCGGTGCGCTCGTTCAACCGCGAAATGTTGAGGAAAGCGGAAGCGGCATTGGACACTACGCCGGTCGAGGAGCGGCAGATATACGGCGTAACGGTTGGCATCTCAAAAGAGTGCTATAATGTCCTGGCAACCGAGATGGCCGCGTTCCGCGACCGGGTGGTGGCTATTGTGAACCGTGATACCGGCTCGAGCCGCGTGTACCAGATGCATCTGCAGCTGTTTCCACTAAGCAGGCATGTTGAACCGGGAGAACAAGCCGAGGTGCAGCCATGAAGAGGCATCAATGCACCCTGCTCTGTCTCGCCCTGTCAGCCGCAAGCCTTTTTTATTGCACCAACCTCGATGTGGCCGGCGGTTCCAGTTCCACGGACAACGGCAGGATTCTCGGCATGATCTGCCTGGAAAACGGCCTGCCCGCGCCGAACACGCAGGTCACCCTGCGGCCGGCCGACTTTGATCCGTATCAGGAGGTCAATTCGCCCCGTATCGACACCACGGGCGCAGCGGGCGATTATGAATTCACCAGACTTGCTCCGGGCGTTTATACCATGGAAGCTGTTGCCATCGATACCCGGACCCGCGCACTCGTGAGCCCGGTCACGGTGGATTCATCCACCGCCTACGCCCCGGTGGCGTCGCTCGCACGGCCCGGTGCGCTCAGGATTCAGGTTCACACCGGCTCAGCTTCTGCAGCACGGTATGTGTACATTCCCGGCACCTCTCGTTTCGCCATGGTGAGCAACGGGTCTGGATTCATCGATTCAGTGCCTGCGGGAACCATTCCGGCGGTCTGTTATATCAACATGGCTGATCCGGCCGCGATCCATACTGTCAAGACCGACTTCACGCTTGATGCCGGAGCCACCAGAGTGATCGCGGATTACTCTGCGTGGAACCATTCGAAACGGCTCTTTCTCAATACGAGCATAAACGGCGCCGATGTGTCGGGGATGGTGCTTGATTTTCCGGTCCTGGTAAGATTGTCAGGCGCCAATTTCGATTTCGGCCAGACCAATGGAAACGGCAGCGATCTCCGCTTTAAAAAACCGGACGACAGCCCGCTTGCCTTTGAAATCGAACGGTGGGACCCGGCCGTCCGGAAGGCGGAAATCTGGGTAAGGGTCGATACGGTGTATGGTAATGACAACCAGCAATCCTTTGCCATGTACTGGGGCAATGCGGCGGCAGCGTCGGCATCGAATAGCGCAGTGGTCTTTGATACGGCCGCGGGATTCGAGGGCGTCTGGCATCTTTCCGGAACCGGCACGGCAACGGCTCATGACGCCACGGCGAACAACTATCACGGTACTCCCTATAACATGACCGTTACCTCGGCTGTTGAAGGCGCGGTCGGCACGGCGCTCGTTTTCAACGGTTCGTCAAGCTACATTGCCATGCAGAACACGGCCGCGGGCCAGCTGGACTTTCCGGAAGACGGCGTCTATTCGATGTCGCTCTGGGCGTATACGGACACGATTGACACGATCTGGCACGCGATCGCGGGCAAAGGCCACGAGCAGTACTACATGCAGCTTAAATGCTTCGGCAACAACCGCGCCACCTGGGAGTTCGTCGAGTTTCAGAACAACCGGGGCTGGGAATACACCGAGGATTCGGTACCGCCCTCACCCGGCGCACGGCAGTGGCTTCATCTTGTGGGCGTACGGTCGGGAACCAGCCAGCGTCTCTACATCAACGGTGAAAAAGTCATCGATACTGCCTCGCTCATGGAGGGAGTTTACGCGCGCAACACCGGTGACAACTTTACCATTGGCAGGTACGGGCGGCCGGTTCAAATACCCTACTATCAGGGCTGGTCCTATTTCAAAGGCAGGATCGACGAAGTGCGCGTGTCGCGCGGGGCGCTGAGTGCAGACTGGATCAAATTGTGCTATATGAACCAGAAACCTGATGACGCACTGATTGTATTCGGGCAATAACGATGTTGCATTTACTACTTATATTGTAACGAAAAGGCGGTGGTTATGATTAAGCGATGTTTCGCAGTATCCTTATGTATCTCGGTGTTCACATGGTGTACGGTCCTGGCACAGGAAAAGCTTTATTCCAACGAGTTTCCGCTCGGTGACGTTACCCTGCTCGAGGGTCCGTTCAAACATGCTCAGGATCTGAATATTACGCATCTCCTCAGGTATACGGTCGGCCGCCTGCTGGCCAGCTATCGGATCGAAGCGGGACTGTCGACCCAGGGATTTCGGGACTATGAAAACTGGGACGGGCTGAACGGACATATCGGCGGGCATTACGTTTCGGCCCTGGCAATGCTGTATGCTGCCACCGGTAATGCAGAGTGCAAAACGCGCATGGATTTCATGGTTGAGGAGCTGAAGAAGTGTCAGGATGAAAACGGAAAAGATGCCGACTTTGTCGGATATGTTAGTGGGATCCCAAACGGCAAGGCATTATGGCGAAGTTATAAGACCGGCAATTTCTCAAGTTATTCCAGCGCATGGGTGCCCTGGTACAACATCCACAAAATGTATGCCGGATTACGGGATGCATGGGTCTACGGCGGCAATGAAACGGCTAAAACCATGTTCATTACATTATGCGACTGGGGTATCGCAATCAATTCCGGATTAAGTGACGCCCAACTGCAAACCGTGTTCGGTTACGGAATAAAAGAACAGGGTGGCATCAATGAGATGTATGCGGATGCGTACTATCTGACAAAAGACAGAAAGTATCTGGACTTCGCCAAACGGTTTTCACACAAGTGGCTTTTGGATCCCATGGCCTCGGGGACTGACATGCTGGACAACAATCATGCAAATGCACAGGTTGCCAAGGTGGTTGGATTTCAACGGATCGGCGAAGTGGCCAATGACGACTACTATCATCGAGCGGCGGATTTTTTCTGGAAAACGGTTACCACCAACAGAAGCATTGCTATCGGCGGAAACAGTGAGGACGAATATTTCAAGAGTTCAAACGCCTGGATGGAATACATTAACGACAGAAACGGCGTGGAAACATGCAATTCGTACAACATGCTGAAGCTCACCGAAGGGCTTTTCCGCCAGAACCCGGACGCGAAATATGCCGATTTTTACGAACTCGCCCTGTTCAACCATGTCCTTTCCACGCAGCACCCCACGCATGGCGGGTATGTCTATTTTACGCCGACCCATCCGCGTCATTACCGCGTCTATTCCGCCCCCGATGTCGCCATGTGGTGCTGTGTAGGATCCGGCATGGAAAATCACTGCAAATACGGCCAGTTCATTTTCACGCACGCGAACGACTCGCTTTTCGTCAACCTTTTTATCGCTTCGGAATTGGATTGGCGGGCAAAAGGGGTCACCATAAGGCAGGAGACCGAATTCCCGGATGAAGAACGGACCGTATTGACCATTAGCGCAACCGCGTCGACGGCGTTCAAACTGTTTATCCGCCACCCCTCCTGGGCGCTTAGAGGGGAGATGAAAGTCATTGTCGGCGGCGATACGCTGGGGCTGCAATCGCAACCGACCTCCTATATCGAAGTGAACAGGACCTGGACCAGCGGCGACGCGGTCACCGTGCTTCTGCCCATGCACGTTGCTTTTGAACGACTCCAAAACGTTCCGGCGTGGGTGTCCCTTAAGCGGGGCCCTGTCGTACTGGGAGCAAAAACAAGCACCAGCACCGCTGACATGCCCGGCCTCATCGCAGGTGACGCCCGTTTTGGTCACTCGCCCAGCGGCACGCTCATGGAACCCACTACCGCGCCCAAGCTGCGGCTGAACACCTATAACCTGGACTCCTATTTCCAGCCCGTTGCCGGCAAACCGTTTACCTACACGGCACCGTCGATTTTTCAAAACAGCGCTGATGCGGGCCTGGTGCTGGAGCCGTTCTTCCGTATCCATGACGCGCGATACATGATGTACTGGAACGCAACGATTTACACCGACACAAGGGATATGCGGCAGCAGAAAGCGCCTGTTGGTCCTGGCATCCGCCAAACAAAAGGAGCGCTGCATGTTACCTTCACTGCTGCAGATCCTTCGCGGCACCTGTTCCTCTACACCCTTGCCGGGAAAAGGATGGTCGATCTCCCCGCTCCTTCCCAAACATTTTCCCTGGACTATTCCAAGCATGGAATCAGGGTGAAAAACGGGATGTATGCGGTGCAGGTGGTATCAAAGGAGAATCATTTTTCCAAAGCGGTGTATATTACCAATTGACAGGTATTCCTGGCCGATAACCGTATGAGGCTGGAGAGACCGTAGAGATCTTACAACCGAAGCACGCGCGCAATGATTGCCCGCTTCCCCGCGCTTTTTGTGCATACCAGATAAATACCGCGCGCCTGCAGCCGGAGTGCTATTATTCCGCTCGCGTTCGGTCTGCATACCGCCACGACCTTGCCGTTGGGTGCCAGAATATCAGCGAGTTCGTGTTTTGCCGCAGCGGGCAGGGCAAGCCTGACGGTCCCGTCATGCGTCGTTACCCGGCGCACAACTCGCGTGAAGGTCCGGCCGTTTGTTTTTGCCGCTCGTACGCCAACGCCGTCATCCGGGTTGCCGATATTATCGGGCACGATAAGAACGGCCCAGTCGCTCGTGGCATCGGCCGGTGGATTTCCAAGGGAAACGACCGCGCCGCCGACCAGCAACGCTCCCTGCTGCAGCATCCCGCCGGTGCGGGGATTGTACCACCAGGCCCGCAGCGTATCGGCCGTGGATGACATCGACAAGTCGAGGCTTGCGTTACCCCCGGCCGGGAGATACACCGCGAACGGCTGGTACCCGTCAAGCGAAAGGCAGGATCCCTGCGCTTCTGACAGTTGCTGATCGCTGTTCGTCATGGAGGCAAGCTGGTTATGGAGCAGGAGCCGGTTTTCCAGAAGATAATTCCTGAAAAAATATTCCGCAGGGTGATAATAGCCCAGTAGATTGTCATAGACCCTGAAATTCTGGCAGGCGAGATCCGCTGTTGACCCGAAATAATATGATACCCCCGCCCCTTTGGCCATCAGGTTGCCCCAGAGCACATGCTTTCTGATGTCGTCCTGGCTCGGTGTGCCGGAAGATCCATCCGCGGGTACACCGGTCGCTTTGGGCGTCTGGCAATCGCTCGTGATGGTCCGCAGTTTCGGACTCCTGCCGTTAAAATCATAGTACGTTATGGAGTCCACCAGTTTTTTCGTCTCGTCATGGACGCTTGAATAGCTTGTTTGAAGCGAGATGCCGGTGATCCACGACGTGTCGGTGTAAAGCGGTTGCGCTGCCTGCGCCTGCGTGCCCTCGGGGACCGGAAGAATGATGGGTCGTGACGGGTAGCAGTGCGGGTCGATTTGCCGGATGTAGTTCGCCGTTGCGGTACGCTGCTCCATGGATTGGCTGTTCTCGTCGCCCAGGTTCCAGATGACGCCGAGCAGATGGGCGAACCGGGCAATGAGCTCGCGATAGTAAAGTTTCCTCGTCGGGCCGAGGTCGCCGTTGTCGAGCAGCGAGTCGTTTGCCGCCATTTGCGTACGGAGTTCCATGACAATACCCTTGCGGTTGGCGTGCTGGAACACCGTCTGCCACTGGTCCAGTTTTGAACAATCGAAACGGGTGAGGCTGTCGCGTGCAATATACGGGAAAACGCTGCTATCAGGCCCACCGATGGTCAGGGTGTTGAAGGAGACGGTATTCACCCCTTTGGATGACAGATAGTTAAGGGCACCGATGATTCCCTTTCCTTTTGTTTTGCCGCCCCAGACCGGATCAGCGTTTGTCCAGTCCACGACATGGTCCGCGAATGCTTTCGTATGCGAACCGGCAGGCGTATTGTCGAAATCCGCATAATCGAGGAAATTCGACGGCGAGGCAATGCCTGCCTTGAGAAAAATTCTTTTTGCGGAAAAACCATTTTTCACGTTGACCATGTAGTTGGTGAATTTATCGTTGTCCAGCCTGCCTAATGCCCGCAGGTCGGGCGGGGAATCGCTGGGGTCTTCCTGTATAAACTCAAACGATCCGGTGTCGCCGTCGATCCCGGCGACCGGCGTGCCGTCGAGCGAATCATCGCTCAGGGCGATGTTCGGACCGGTCCGGAAGGACACGTTGTAAATGTGAGCGCCCGGCCATTGCGGGGTGAAGTGCGCCTTCCAGACGTTCCCCGATGATGCCCCGGTCTCGCCCGCGTTGCCGTCGGCGGCATAATAGCCCGGAACACTGTACCGTTCGGCGCCCGAAAGAATATATTGGAAAGTAACAAGCAATTTATAATCAGTGAAGGGATTGACCTCTCCGGTCTCAGACGCCTGGGGTCCCGTGATCGTAAACGTCATGGTATGCCGGTCCGTTGTGTCGCCCGTTATCACGATATTCGGATTCGCGTTCGCATGGAGCATCAGAAAACCGAGCATAAACAGAAAAACCGGTACCATGGTATGCATTCACTCCTCCTGTCGCATCATTAATATGTATTTATTTTCTGTTGAATGTCGATTACCACGTTTTAACCACTCGTCAGCAGGCGTTCTCCGCATCACGCACATTTCGTCAATCTTGCCCTCGAAAACGGCCATCCCGGACGCTATCGATGCGGGAAAAACCGGGTCCTTTAACGTACTTGATAATATAAACCTGCAAAGAGAATACTACATGGCAAATAATCAGCAACCATAAATTTGTGTATACACAGCGTATACGATTGTCGTTATAACGCAATGATTTGTAAGACGCTTTTTTTCGAACACGCAAAAATTGAAACGTTTTGCATGCCATCGCACATCACGAAGCTTTGTATTGCAAAACAGAATGGCGCTACTTTCTTCCCTGTCGTTATTGCGCGACCCAAGACGTTCATCTGCGAGATACGATCACGTCAGCACTCATTCCAGAAAGAGAGCGTCCTAGTGCCAGGGCGATTCGCTTCCGTTGCCGGAAAAACGACCAATAAAAATCATCCGGTCGTTCCTGCCATACTAGCAAGGGGCCATTGTACTTCCGGCCCAATGACTTAGCGGAATAATGCCTGGCTATTGCCAATAAAAAAATATATACTCATTGAGCATGGAACCGAAGTCCCGACTGGTTTTGGCGAGCAGCTTTTTCTTGTGCGCGGTTGCCGCATACGCGGCGCAATCGCTGTCGCCCGCCATTGTCAGCAGCAGCAAGGGATCGGTCGTTTACATTCGGGTTTCCCACCATTTCCCTTTGGCCGACCAGGATATACCCACGTCAGGCACCGGCTTTTTTATCGACGGAAAGGGCCTTGTTGTCACCAACTATCACGTGATTGCGCCGTTCATCTCTCTCTATGACCTCTATTTCCCGGCCCCGATTGCAAACATCCAGGTTATCCGCAACAGCGGTTCGCAGAACTACCGAACGCTTGCCGCGACCGTCCTGGCAATCGATAAAGAGAACGATCTCGCCGTTCTTGGTGTTGCCGATACCGGCGCCATCACCCCGCTCGCATGCGCTGATACTGCGGCGCTCGTTGAGACCATGCCCGTGTGGGTGTTCGGCTACCCGTTCGGCGAAGCCTTTACCGTCATTCAACGCGGTCCGGAAATGACCATCGGCGAAGGATCGCTTACCGCGATCCGCCATGACGACCGTGGAACGCTCAAAGCCCTGCAGATCGATGCGGCCATCAATCCGGGCAATAGCGGCGGTCCGGTGGTGAATGACAAGGGACAGGTGATTGCTGTTGTTAAAATGTCAACCGGCGGATCGCGGGTCAATCTGGCGGTCCCGGCGCACTTTTTATCCGAACTGCTGCAAAAAAATACCATACGTAACGACACCGCACTTGTCGCCATAACGTCCAAACCCTCGGGCGCCGCGATTTTTATCGACCATGCCCCTATCGGTACAACCCCGCTCTCAAAGCAGCGGATTCCTCCCGGCGTGCATCTTGTGTATGCGGTCAGGAAAGGGTATGAACCATGGATCGAGGAACGGGCGTTTGGCGGTACAAAACCTGTTGTCATACGCTTGAAGCCTTTCCGTCATCATACGCTATCCGTGATACAGGATCATCGCACAAGACCTTCCGTCAATTTTCATGATTCCGTGTGCGCCCGTTTCATAGCAACCGGCAGCGCTGCCAAGAAAGACATGTTGCTGAAAGAACAATTCAACGATCACGGCAGGTTCAAAACATGGCAGCAATACACCGGCGGCACGGACAAACGTACCTGGTTTATTGAAAACGGCGTTCTTCACCAGTTTGAAAGCGACGAGATCCTGCACGCCATTGTGCTCGGCGATTCGCTGTGGAACAACTACTGCATACGGGCAACAATGAAAATAGCCGATTCCCATGACGACAGCAGGGCCGGCCTCATCTTCAGGGAAACCGATGAGGGGTTTTACGTTTTCAGGATTCACAAGGAGTCTTCCAAGGCTCAGCTCGCCTATCACAGCAAGAGACCGTTCGGCTGGTTTATCTGTGCGGAAGAAAAACTCAAAACCAGCATCAGGGATGCATGGCACCGCATTGCCGTTACGGTCCGCGGTAATTCGTTAACCTGTTATCTTGACGGAACTCCTCTTATTTCTGCCTGTGCCGACTATGCGGCACGGGGACGAACAGGTTTCTACTCGGTTGAAAGCAAGGCCTCTTTTGACAGCCTGGAAATCATTCGCGCACCTACAGAAGCGCCATCCGTTACCGCTCAGAAAAAAACCAAACTCCTCTCGTTCTGGTTTGCCGATCAATTCAACCTTGCCTCAACATGGTGGCATCACTACCATGAGCAGAGCGGCAAACCAGCTCCCTGGTTCATCACCGACGGCGGTTTTGCACAGCTTGCCGACGACGATACGGTACGGATCTGCGAGCATACCAGGTATCGTCTGTCCGATTTTTCGATGCAATGTGCACTATCCACTGGGAAAGGCAGGGACAACAGCAGGTTCAGCATCTTTTTCCGCAAGAACGGTGATTCCTATTATGCGCTCGATTTTTCCAAAAGCAATAAAACAATCGGGCTTATACACATCAACGGTAACAAGACAAAAAAACTCACGGAAAACAAACTGAAACAGGACCTGTTCAACAGAACCATGCGCTTTGAAATTTCGGTGCAGAGAAGGCAGGTGCTATGCAGTATGCAGGGAGAAGTGCTTCTGAAACATCGCAGCAGAAGCGTTTCTCCCGAAGCGGGAAGCTTTGGCTTTTCGACCCGCGGCGTTACGCTTGTTCTTCACCGGATGATGATCTCTTCCATTCAAAAAAAGTGAGAAGAGCCGCCGTTTAGCAGGAAGCCGGATGCGACCGGTGAAACAGCAGCTTCCTAGTTGAAAAAGGCGTATTCAACGTTGTTTTCGGATCACTATCTCTCAGTCTTATAATTACCATACGGTTGTATAAGTATGTCCTCTTGAATTTCCACTGTCAGCACACAAATTTTGTTGTCAATTTATTATTATTTTACAATATTTAGATTTGTTATTTAATCATTTAACTTATTGATAATATACCATATAAGTAATTTATTTATCATTTTATTGTTTTCATTTGACTACAATAAAATTTATTATTTTATAAACATTTGCGTTTTATTTACTATATTATTGCTACCCATTTCCCTGTGAGATAAACCATGATCTCCATATTCGATTACACCGATTTTCGCAAATACCTCACCGATTATTACGCTGACAAAAAGAAAGTAAATCCCCGTTTTTCCTACCGTTTCCTTACCGCTCAGGGAGGCGTCAATCCGGGAAATTTCGCAAAAATGCTCAAGGGCGAACGGAACCTCTCGCTCGACGCGGCGATCAAGCTTGCACGTGCGATCAAGCTCAACAAAAGGGAACGGGATTATTTCCAGGCCATGGTGCTGTTCTGTCAGGCGCCAAATCACGAGGAGAAAAGGCGCTGTTTCGAGGAGCTTTTGACCTTCAAGGAATCGTCGGTGCGCATTCTCGACGCGAACCAGTACCGGTTCTATGACAAATGGTACTATACGGCCGTCAGGGAGGCGCTTGCTTTTTTTCCTCTTACCGATTCGAATTTCAGCGCACTGGGTAAATGCATCGTCCCGGCCATAACCGAAAAACAGGTCGTACAAGCAATCTCCCTCCTCCTGGATCTCAAGCTGGTGGAAAAAGATGACCGGGGCGCGTACAAACGGACGGAAGCTCTTATCAGCACCGGCAATGACATCCGGTCGTTGACTGTCAATAATTTCGTTATCGACACCATGCGGCTTGCCGAGCAGGCCATTAACCAGGGGATAAAGGAAACGAACCTCTCATCGGTCACGTTTTCCATCGAAGGCCGGGATTTCGAAGCGGTCCAGGAAGAGGTACGAAAGTGCCGACGGAGAATCATGGAGATCGCCAAGGGGAGCAAGGTCCCAGACCGGGTCTATCAGTTTAATGTTCAGTTGTTTCCACTCACCAGGCGATACGACGGGGAGGCTCAATGAGAATCCCCGAATCGCTTGTCTCTTTTTTGACGCTTGCCGCGCTTCTTATCGCCTGCGGCCGCCTTTCCCTCGACGGCGGCGGAGGCTCCGAGGTGGAGGTGGTGGGGTATGTGTATTTCAGCAATGGAGATCCCGCATCAGGTACGCAAGTCAAGCTTGTCCCTCAGAACTACAACCCTGTCATCATGGACATGATCGATGATTCGCTCATCGACACCACCGATGCGTCCGGCAGATATACGTTCAAGGGTGTGGCTCCGGGATCGTATAACATGCTGGCAGTCCACATCACTCAGAGGAGCAGGTTGCTCATAACCGGCATATCGGTCGTGAACGACACCGCATTCGTGCCATCGGGCACGCTCCTGGCACCCGGTGCGATACGGCTGCTGCTTCCGGCTGATCGTCCTGATGGATATGCCTTCATTCCCGGCACGGATATTGTCGCCTATCCCTCGCAGGACGGCAGCGAAGTGCTGCTGGATTCGGTTCCTGCCGGAAGGGTACCTGAAGTCCGTTTTGTCATTGCCGGCGATTCCTCGGCAGTGACAAAGCTTAATGTGCTGGTAAGGCCTGGAGATACCATTACCATCGGGAATCCTTCCTGGCACTACGCACAACAGGTGTGCCTCAACACGTCAGTATCGGGTGCACATGTCGAACGAGACGTACTTAATTTTCCTGTGCTTGTCAGACTGAATGCCGCGAATTTCGATTTCACTCAGGCCAGCGCCAACGGGGCCGACATTCGTTTCACCAAAACAGGCAATACGTTTCTCCCGCATGAAATCGAACAATGGGACGCGGTGAACCGGCAGGCGGAAGTTTGGGTGCAGGTCGACACGGTCCATGGTGATGATAGCACGCAGACCATCATGATGTACTGGGGCAATCCTGGTGCCGCGGGAGTTTCGAACAGCGCAATGGTATTCGACACGGCGAACGGGTTTCAGGGCGTGTGGCACCTGAACGAAAATCCGGCGGCCGGTGCCGAAGCGATAAAGGACAGGACAGCGAATGGTTATAATGCGACACCCTATGGCTCTATGACAGCGGCGGACGCGGTTGATGCCGTCGTCGGCAAAGGGCTCGACTTTGACGGAAACAACGACTATCTCAATGCCGGCAAGGTCGTCCTGACTGGTTCCTATTCTGTCGGCCTGTGGGTCCGGTTGAACAGGGTAAACAACTATCAGCGGATCATCTTTCAGGACTCCGCCTATACACTCTGGTACGATTCCGACCGGAGCGGGGCCAGGATGGAACATATTGACAGCAGCGGAATCTGGAGAGGGATACCGCAGGACGGCGGCGCGGTACAGCCTACGAATATCGGCGTTTGGTATTATCTGACCGGCACCTTTGATGGAGACAGGGTCCGTTTCTATGTAAACGGGATTTTGGCAACAACGTCGAACGGCATGGCGGTCAATCCTGCTTCCCATGGTTACGACTTACTTTTAGGCCAATCATGGAACAACTCATATGTCAACGGAACAATGGATGAAATCAGAATTGAAAAGGTAAACCGCTCTGCAGATTGGATAAAACTCTGTTATATAAACCAGCGGAGCGACGATAAATTGATTGTGTTTAAATAAAAAAAACAGCTGCCGGCTTCTCCCTGCAAGGATTCCACCGGCAGCCGCGTGAAAAAGGCATGAATGCGTTTCCCGCTTTTGCAAGCGGGGCGTCGGCCTTTTTGTTTGCATAGAAAATATACATAAAGATAAAAACTATTTGGCACACATATAAAAGGAGAAAGGTGTATGGTAAGTAAAATGTTTGGGGGTTTCTTCAGGTTGGCCGGAGTTTCTGCGGTGGTTGCGGTTTTTGTGCTGTTATCAATAAGCACCATATCGGCCCAGAATGTTCTCGACAAAAGGCTCGATTCGCTTCAGCGCGTACATGTTGCCATGCAATTCGGCATGTTCATCCACTTCAACATGAACACCTTTTATCCCGGGTGGGGAGAATCGCGGACAACCCCCACGACATTCGCCCCGACGAATGTCGATTGCGGCCAGTGGGCGCGCGCTGCCGTATCCGCGAAGATGAAATATGCCATATTGACCTGCAAACACCACGACGGGTTTGCGCTCTGGCCTTCGCAGCAGAACGCGCCGAACGGCCTGCCGCACTATACGGTCATGGAAAGCTCTTATAAGCATGACATCGTTAAAATGTTTGTTGATTCCATGCGGGCGTATAACATCGTTCCCTGCCTCTACTTTTCTGGCTGGGACGCAGCCAGCGGCATTCCGGGCCCTTATTCGGATCCTGCGACCGTACGCACCCAATGGGCGAACGACAGCGCATTTGTTCTCGGACAGATAAGAGAGCTACTCAACCCCGCGGTCTATGGCCAGATCCCGCTTTTTGTTTTTGATGGATTCTCATGGGACATGGGGCAGTGGGCATTCCCTATTGATATAGTGCGGACGACCATCAAAAAACTTCAGCCGAACTGCCTTGTCGTCGACCATAACGGCGGAGCACCCTGGCAGGTGGACATCGTTTACTATGAAGAGCCGATCGGGGTCACAGCGCCGACCGGGAACAAAATCGCTTCGTGCCAGGGGCAGACGATTTCCAGTGACTGGTTCTGGAACTCTTCGGCGGCCGACATAAACCAGCTTATGACGGTTAGCAATATAACCCAACACCTAGCGCGTCTGGATACGATGTATTGCAACTTCGTACTCAATTGTCCGCCTAATAAAACGGGTGTTTTCGATGCGGCCATTGTGACCCGGCTTGCTCAGGTTGGTACAGCCTGGAACCCTGCGGCGGCGCGGACCATGCCGTTGCAGCCGGCGGCGATAGACCGACCGTACGTACCGGTCACGGCCACCGCCACGAGTAATGCCTCGACCGCAGTCAATGCGATAGACAATGTCAACGATTTCTCCGGAGGCCATCAGCAGACGCTGTGGACATCAAGCGGTACCCTTCCGCAGTCGGTGACGCTTGACCTCGGGGTCGTAAAAGACTCCATTGACATGCTGATGTACCAACCCCGGCGTTTCGGCAGTACGACCGGTAATATCACCTCATACCGGATATACACGGGAACCACTTCAACCGCGTTGACCCAGATCACCACCGGCACCTCCTCAAGCGGAACGTGGGGCATCTGGCCGTCGGATTCGACCATCAAGTGGGCCCAGTTTGCCCGGCAGAGTGCCCGGTACGTGCGGCTGGAAGCGGTTACTGCAAATTCAAGTTCGTCCGACACTATAAATGATAACGATCCTAATATCATTTATTATGGCTGGTATTATTCAAGCGGTAGAGGGTTGGGTGATTATGATAATGACGCACACTTTTCCACTACAATAGGTGATTCATGTACCTATACCTTTAATGGAGCCGGAATCGATTACTTGAGCGAAAAATATAGCGACATGGGTAATGTCGATGTTTATATCGACGGTGTATTCAAGCAAAATGTCAATCTGTATGTAACCGGAACACGACAAGTACGGCAGGCAGTGTATAGTATAACCGGTTTAGCATCGGGCAGTCATACTATAAAAATTGTAAATAAAAGTACCGCGTATGGCTGTGTTGACGCGTTCAGATTATACGGTGCCGCCTCCAGCAGTTATGCCGTCATTAATAACATCGCTGTGGGCGCGCATCTGCCCTACAGTCAGGTCGTAGGCGTCAAGCAAACGTCCCTCCCAACAGCTTTTTCACATTCGATCAAGGATGTTTATAAAACATCACGCATGGTAACATTTGATGCACGTTTTTCACAGAAGGTGAAATCGGTTGCCGTATACGATCTTGGCGGAAAGCTATTAACCAGAAAATCGTTCACAAAGAACATAATTGATTTACAGAAAGACTGCGGTGTTCCCGAAGGTGTGTATGTTGTAAAAACCGGAATAGTGAAATAGTGCGCGGCAGATAATTGCCCATACCGTAACTTACCGGCAAAGCCGTCCTGTCTATTGTGTCGCGGCTTTGCCGGGGTATTTAAGAAAGCGGCATCCATGTTTCGGGTAAGAGATAATGTTCCTGATCAAGAGTGCGTCTATTTAATCTATTAACTCCTAATTCAGGAGAAAAAGAGGATTCGATGAACTATTCCAGGATTTCTATTTTATTAGCGTCAGCGCTGATGGGTGTGGCTCTGATGGTTCCGGAAATGGTCTCGCTCCAGGCCGCAACCACGTATCAGGCGACATGGGCTTCGGTAGACAAGCATCCCCCGGCCCCGGAGTGGTTCAAGGACGCGAAATTCGGCATCTATTTCCATTGGGGAGTTTTCAGCGTACCGGCATTCGGTTCAGAGTGGTATCCGAACAATATGTACAATACGAGTACTCCGGAATACACGCACCATGTCGCGACATACGGTACGCCCGCGGCATGGCCGTTTAATAATTTTATCGACGGCGCGAACGACAAAAACGGAAACAGGGTACAGTTCGCTCCAAAATTGAAAACCGCCGGCGGCAATTTCGATCCTGATGAGTGGGCGCAGCTTTTTGATTCGGCGGGCGCAAAGTTCGCCGGTCCGGTGGCCGAACATCACGACGGTTTTTCCATGTGGAACAGCCAGGTCAATGAGTGGAATTCGGTGGGAAAAGGGCCCAAGCTCGACCTCGCTTCGCTCTTTGAAAAAGCAATCCGCGCAAAGGGCATGAAATACATCATGACCATGCACCATGCTTTTCATTATAACGGATTTTATTATTATGCACCAACGCCATCCGATCCCAGCCTCCAAAAACTTTTCGGTAAAATGTCGCGGGCCAAGGAGGATACTCTCTGGTATAACAAGCTTAAAGAGATTATTGATTTATACAAGCCCGATCTCATATGGCATGATATGAACCTTCCCGATGTTCCGGAATCCATGAGATTGAAGTTCCTGGCTTATTACTACAATGCAGCCGTTGATTGGGGCAAAGAAGTTGTTGTCACATGGAAAGTACGGGAAGGCGGTTTTAATACCAATGGCGAAGTAGGAGACTATGAAAGAGGCGGCCCGGCCAATATCGTTACTCCCTACTGGTTGACCGACGATGCCATAAGCAGCTCGAGCTGGTGCTATACCGTTGGTATCGGCTATTATTCGACAATCGAGATGCTGCATGCGTTTATAGACAGAGTCAGCAAAAACGGCAACATGCTGCTTAATATATCGCCAATGGCCGACGGCTCCATTCCTCAGGCACAACGCACTGTTTTATACAATATCGGCGATTGGCTCAGGAAATTCGGGGAGAGCATTTATTCCACCCGCGCCTGGACCGTGTTCGGCGAAGGCCCCACCCAAATGGGTGGCGGTGATTTTTCCACACCAAGGGCCGGTACCAACAGGGATTTTCGGTATACCAGGACAAAGGACACAGCAACGCTCTATGCAATTGCTTTGGGCTGGCCCGGTAACGGCACGCAAATTACCATGAGTTCAATCACTTCGGCCCGTTTTACCGCCAACGGGGTCTATCTCTTTGGTGCTACGCCGGGGAGCTTTACCAAGATAAACACCTTTACCCAGAATGCCCAGGGATTGACATTTTCAATGCCATCCACCCAACCTTATACCGCATTGGCTTATGCATTCAAGATTACATCGGCAAGGTCTGTGGCAGTGAACCATTCTGTTGCAACAATCGATCAGCAGAGAAAATCTGTTTCGGGGAATGTTTTTTTGGGCGGCTTTGAAAATAAAAACTGCCTGACCCTTCCCGATCATGCCGCAGGCATGGAGATTTACTCTTTGCAGGGCAAAAAACTTTTTGAATATCGCCTGGATGGAAATAGTGCCCGGGGCAGCATTAATCTTAAATCAATCAGAGGCAAACTTCCACCGGGGGCATTTTTAGTTAAGTATATGCAGAAATAGAAACCTCTTAAAAAGTGATGGCTTGACTAATAGACATTTATTCTAAAGGCGGGTAAGTATGTTCCGGAAAAATAAAAGAAGCAGCATAGCATGCTTTTTAATTCTTATCGCAACGACCTCACTGTTTGCACAGAGCGTACTCGACAAAAAGCTCGATTCGCTCCAGCGGGTACACGTCAACCTGCGTTTCGGCATGTTCATCCACTTCAACATGAACACCTTCTACCCTGGCTGGGGGGAAAACCGTGTCGATCCTGAAACATTCGCGCCCACCAACGTCGACTGCGGTCAATGGGCCCGGGCTGCCGTGTCAGCCAAGATGAAATATGCGAT
>JAFGDP010000051.1 GCA_016932075.1 Chitinispirillaceae bacterium
CGGAAAGCGCTACGTTTTGAGCCTGAGCACAACAAATACTGCAGAGCATCGTGAAAATAACGGCAGATTTGCACATAGGTGTTCCTTTCAGATGGCGGGTTATCCTCCTCGAATTCGTAGTGTGGGGTTAAAAATAACTATTCTCAGGGGCACGTGACCAACGCACCCCCGGCTGGTGCACCTAGAGCTCCGCCATATTTCAAACAGAAGTCCATGGCCGGAGATTCTTTCGGACCGGGATCCCCTCTTTTCGGGCTCAGCACGTGTTGTTGAGATTCCGTAAAGCGGGACCCCAGGTCTTTGCCGCCGCAATCAGTAATCGATGGGAGGCCCGTACAGGCTCTCGCGGTACTTTGTGTAACCGAATTCTGCGGTGGAGAAGGTCAGGACCACGTTTCGCGAGCTGTCGAGCAATTCCATCTTGCCGGCGTTGGAGACGGTGACGAGGATGTGGTCGCCGGGCAGGTGCTGGACATCGCCGAGCGACATGCTGCTGCCGTTCGCGGTCTTTTCCCACGACTTCGACGCGGACATCGTGGACTCGTTGAGCTTGTACCCTAAGACCTTCGCTGTCGCGCCGCCCATCATAGCACCATTGTTGAATAAGATGACACGCCCATCTTCTTCGAGCTCGTGGCCGTGGTTTGCCTCCCAGCCTTGGCTAAGCGAGAATGATTTTCCCTTGGGGTTGCTCCCGCCGAACTGCCACACGAGTTTGCCATCGGGCCGGAACTTCACGATATTATTGGTGTTCCGGTCCGAGAGAGTGAAGAAACCGCCATCGAACTCATAGAATCGGATATAGTTGGGGTGGAGGAGACCGCCTTGGGGCTGATAGAGGGTGCTGAGGTCCGCCACGATGGTGCTGATAGTGCCGTCCGCAGTGCGCTTTATGACCGCGCTGCCTCCACCATTTTTGAAAACGATGGCGACGATCGCGTTGTCGGGGGTCACCGTGAAGTCGTGATCGGCGCCCGAGAGCCCGCTTACGTTGCGCTCGACATCCAAGCCATCCATGGAAATGCGGCGCATCTCGCCGCTGGTGGCGGTGCCCATGTTATTCGCGTTCATGGCCCACATGTTTTTTCCGTCCCAGCTCATACGGGCCCGGCTCACTCCTTTAGGGGCCTCTGCCGCCCAGACAACGTCACCATCCATGTCGAAGATGGCGGTCTTCGGTGTGCCACCGCCTCCCATACCGCCACCCATAGCCCAACCGCAGTCAGTGGTGGTAACGATGAATCCGCTTTTGATACTCGAGCTGCCAGAGCCTGACTTCGTGATGTTCGGAGTGATGGATAGTCTGCCTGTCGTAATGGTGTAATTATCGCTTTTGCAGGAGCCGTTCACCACAATCCGATAGGTATACTCCGTATTCTGCTTCATGCCGAGCAACAGCGTCCGATAATTCTTCTCCTTCAGGTCCACCGGCGCCTCGAACTCATCGCCCTTTGAAGTTCGGCCGAACTCAATAACCGCACTGGTCACCTCCTTTGAATACGACCACTCAATGATACCCACTGTCGGAATGGCAGTACTTGTTTTGTTCGACACGATGGTGAATTCTCCGCAATCGCCGCCTGTACCTGTAGCTTCCATGGTGACATTCAGTTCCATGTCATAGGAGGTGACGGCGATCGCCTGTGCCTTGTATCCGGCAGCCGTGACTTTGATCGTATCGGCCACGGCGGTTATTTTCGCCAGTCCGCCGCTGACAGGAGTGGAGAACCGGTTTTGCGAGTGCGCCGCATGGTTACTGTTCAGCGAGAGGTAGTTGAAGGTCTTTTCTTCACTGCCGATGGATGTCCGGATAATAAGAAGTGTCGTCGTACGGGCATTTTCGGCGATGTTAAAGCGGTAAATACCCTTCCGGGCATTTTTCATCACCTTTTTGTCAAGGAGGTTGCCTTTGACGTCAAAAATCTCGTACTGCACCGGAGCCGCCTCGGGCAGGCTGAAATTCAGGAATCCTTTCTGAAGGGTGATACCTGTATTCTGCGGCTGTGGCGCCAGCAGGGTCTTCACGTCCGTTGTTGCCAGGGTATACCTGCCGTCCGCCCCGGTTGTGGCTGTTGCTCCGTTACTCACGAGTGTCACGGTCGCGCCCTTGATCGGCTTCCCTGCCTGATCCGAGACCTTGCCCCTAATATCGGCGTTCACCGTCTGATTGAGCGTCAATCCGATAAAAATAAGTACTGGTAGAACTACACGTTGATACATGGCTTACCTTCCCTTAATGAGGAATATGTATGTTATCTTAGTAAGGATGCTGTGATATCCCGGGGTCGTATATCGAGCTGATAGCCCTGCACAGAACCCATGAACTTCTTATACCACTCAGCCCTGTTATCACCTGAACATCGCCCGATTCGGTCCATCAGCATCTTTTCTCTATTCAATGATCCGGCAGAAAAAATCCTTACAGTAATATAGGAAAAAATCCCGCATGATACCATTCAACAAAATTACTTCCACAGATACATGTTCTCTGTTGAGAACGACCTTAAAGATGGCTTCAGTTTCCCCTTTACCGGGAGTACGGTGCTAAGGACTCCACGCGAACCACCGGCCCCTCACTTCCCGATGGGTCGCACCAGCGGCGGGGGATACACGCGCTCGGTGCAGTAGATGCCGTAGTCAGCCCCATGCTCTCTGGGCATGCGCAGCTCCCATACCACCTTGCCGTCGTCTTTCGCGATCTCCGGGTCATGGATGTCGGAAAATTGAGACCCGGGCGGAACTAAGGTCATGTTTGCCGCAGGGATCGGATCGCGCAGCGGAAAAATTGATGCAGGATTACTTGTTGAAAGGGGTTCACGGCAGTAGCGCTTCCACCGGTATTACGGGAGACGGAAAATCGTGGCGCTACGCCCGCAGAGTCCCCACAACACATTGATTTATAGCAAATTGCATTTTCCAAGTGTTCAAAACGGAGCTGAGCGGCCCTTATTTCCCGCGACAATTTATTGTCGTCCAGAATTCCGTAAGGGCCTCTCGTTTTTAAAGAATCGAAAAACGGCATCCATCCCGAATGTATTCCGTCAATGCTTGAAATGCTGACCGATATGGCTGTTGATACAAATGATCCGGTTGATGAGAATAATCCTCTCCGGCAGGTGATCTTTTCAGCAAGGTGGAGGTCCATAACATCGAAACGCCTCACCCTCAGCCGTTCTCGTCATAACGTACGAGCTCCTCCCACCTTGCAAGGCGAATACACCCAGTCGGATTTCCTTATTCGGCAGCGGCGACTAGAAAGGCCAGATAAACGGAATCAAGAGGCTTGCCACGAGCAGCATCAACAGGTTCATCGGTATGCCGATTCTTAAAAAATCGTAGAACCGATAGCCTCCCGGGCCGAAAACCATCATGTTGGTCTGGTATCCGATGGGCGTCGCGAAGCTGGCGGATGCGCCCATCATGACGGCAATCGCAAAGGGCAGGATGCTCACTCCCATCTGCTCTGCCGTGGAGAGGGCAATGGGAAACATCAGTAGTGCTCCGGCGTTGTTGGTGATCATCTCGGTAAACA
>JAFGDP010000052.1 GCA_016932075.1 Chitinispirillaceae bacterium
ATGGCAGCCCGGCCCGGTACAATGGCAGCCCGGCCCGGTACAATGGCAGCCCGGCCCGGTACAATGGCAGACCGGCCCGGTACAATGGCAGCCCGGCCCGGTATAAAACCAGTCTGGAAATACGTAAAAAAGAAGGTTATTATGCCGCTTCTTTAAGCAGCGTCCTCACGCGTTCGTCCCTGTTTCCAAGTTCTTTGAGAAGCCGGACGCAAGCGTGCCATGCTTTTTCCTGTTTTTCCACTGCTTCCCGCTCCTCTTTTGTCGCTGTTCTGGACGCGCCTTTAGTGGCTGCCCGGTTGGAGAGCAGGCCTGAGAGTTTTTCAGCCGACTCTTTGAGTGCCTGCAGCCGTGCGGGATCGACCTGGCGCTCGGACAGGGGCCTGTGGATGTCGGTCATCTCGAGCAGCGCGGCCGCGTCCTTGGCGATTTCCGCGCGCAGGGCCTCCTGGGTGCGCAATTTGCGCGCCGTGCGTTTTGTCACGCCGTCTTTTTCATAGGTTTTGATGCTGAGCGGGACCTCGTTTTTGATAATGGCGTCGGTTTTTGCCATGATTTCAGCGGATGCGCCGGAAAATTCAAGTTCCGACCTGACCGCGTCGACCGCCGCCATGATGCCCGCATACTCTTTCTGCAGGGACGCGAATGACACCAGCACGTCAATGGTTGCCGCCTTTCCTGACGCCTTTGCCTGGCTCTGGCCAAGGTTCGCGGCCTCGGCATCCATTCCAAATTTCGCGATCGTTTCGAGATCGCGCCGCAGCCCGCCGACTTTCTCGTATTTTGTCAAAAGGTCCGGCGTTTCCGTGATCTGCACCGCAACACGCGTCCGTGCAGCGACCTTTGCATTAAATGCTTTTGCCGACATGGGTGACTCCTTTCACTGGGTGGTGAGAAATCCCTTATGTTCCTGTTGTGCAGGAAGATAAAGCATATCCAAAATAATAATGATGCGATGAAAAAAGCAATTTATTTTTGGGAAGGCGCCAGAAGGGAAAGAATAAAGGATAAACTCTGGAGGACTAATAAGTTTAGCAATTATGCTGAGCACGGATAGAGGGTAAACTTTTAAATATGGTTTTGTGTTTATGGAATTATATATTAGAGTTTATACTAGTGGTAGTTGGGCAAAATTCTTGCGGCAATTATAATACAAAATAGGCCGGTGCCGAAAAACAGCTGCCCATCCATGGGCACGAAGAACTTGGAGATGTAATGACTGTGAAAAAAGATTTGGATGGCGATCAAAGAAGCCAAGTTATATCAAGTAGCGATCCTCAAAGCGAAGCCGGCCTTTTCCGGAAGATTGTCGAACAGATACATGAGGGCATCTGGATCATTGACAAGAATTCAAATACCACTTTTGTGAATTATCGCATGTCAGAAATGCTTGGATATTCAATTGACGAAATGCTTGGGAAGTCCCTTTTTTCTTTTATGAGCAAAGACACTGTTCCGGTTGCCGAGAAAATGGTTTCCCGCCGAATGCAAGGTATAAAGGAATCACATGATTTTAAATTCATGAAAAAGGACGGCACGCCTTTGATAGCCAGTCTTGGCGCTTCACCGCTTTTTGATGAAAATGACGAGTATTCAGGTGCCGTTGCAGGGGTACAAGACATAACTGAACGCAGACGAACCGAAGAAGCGCTTGCGGCCAGCGAAAGAAGGTTCATGAGTCTGTGTGAACATTCCTTTGATGGAATTACCATTATCGGCGACAATGGACAAGTACTATACGAAAGTCCAAACCTTGCGCAAATACTGGGTTATCAGCTTGGAGAAAGAATCGGCGTCGGCATATTTGAAAGCGTTCATCCAGACGACCTTACGAAAACACAGGAAGCATTCCTTATGGCGGTCCAGAACCCGAATCAGATATTTCGTCTTGATCTGCGGATACGTCATAAAAATGAAATGTGGCGCTGGATTGAGTGCGCAGGCAGGAATATGACTGCAAATTCCGATATCGGTGGAATTTTAATAAATTATCGCGATATTACAGAGCGTAAAAAAGCTGAGGAAGCTCTCTTGGAAAGTGAACAAAAGTTTAAATCAATAATCGACACAAGCCAGGAGTGGATCTGGGCAATTGACACTGAAGCACGGCATACATACTGCAATCCTGCGCTTGATAAGATACTCGGATACAATCCTTCAGAGTTCTACGGTATTGATGCTTATAGTTTCATGCATCCAGAAGACGCCGCTATTATCAGGAAAGAATTTCCGGAATATGTTGCAAAGAAAAAAGGATGGACCGGGCTTGTCGTGCGTTGGAGGCATAAAGACGGCTCCTACCGGTTTCTCGAAAGCAATTCAACACCGATTCTTGGCCCGGATGGGGAATTATTAGGATTCTGGGGGGCAGATCGAGATGTTACTGATCGATTGAAGCTGGAGCAACAAATTCATCAGTCACAAAAACTTGAATCACTCGGGCTCTTGGCCGGCGGCATTGCGCATGATTTCAATAATCTTATGGGGGGTATTTTCGGTTACATCGATCTCGCATTGGCAACTTCAACTGATAGAAACGTTTCCGATTATCTCTCATCGGCAATAGGTGCCATTGATCGCGCACGTAATCTTACGGGCCAGCTCCTTACTTTTGCCAAAGGCGGCGCCCCTATTCGTGAAATATGCGATCTTTCATCTGTGATACGAGATGCTTCGAAATTTGCACTCAGCGGCTCAAATGTATCGTCGGTATTTGATATTGCCGATAATCTATGGCTATGTAATTTTGACAGGAATCAAATCATCCAAGTAATTGACAATATTGTAATCAATGCTCAACAAGCCATGCCAATGGGCGGCACTGTTAGCATTTCTGCCATCAATATTTCCTTTGAAGCTGGTGAAAAAGGCGCTCTCAAGGCTGGTAATTACGTGAGAATATCAATACATGATGAAGGCACAGGCATTCCTGATGATATTATACCGCGGATTTTCGACCCATTTTTCACCACAAAGCAGAAAGGAAGTGGGCTCGGGCTGTCCATATGTCACTCAATAATAAAACGGCACGACGGATGGATTGATGTTGAATCGATATATAGGAAGGGTACGACATTCCACATTTACTTACCCGCTTCTGTTGAGGAACCTGTACAAGTTGATTCTGCAAAGACGGTTTCTGTCCATAGAGGCAGCGGCAGGATACTTATTATGGACGATGAGGAAATAGTACGGCGTGCTACGAGTAAATTGATTAATTTACTGGGTTATACTGTTGAATGCAAACGTGAGGGAAGAGAGACACTGTCATTCATAAATGAAGAAATTCAAGCGGGTCGTTCATTTACCGCAATACTTCTGGATCTGACCATTCCCGGAGGGATGGATGGAAAAGAGGTTGCTAAAGAGCTTCAGAAACTGAATTTGAAAACACCAGTTTTTGTTGCAAGCGGCTATTCGAATGATCCTGTCATGGCCCATCCAAATGATTATGGTTTTACAGACAGTATTTGTAAGCCTTTCACCATTGATGAGCTTTCAGCTATGTTTAATAGACATTTACATCAAGCGCAATAAGATATCCACCCTTCGCCATCGTGGCTTCGGGTGGATTGTGGCACCGGCTCAAGACAAAGAAGAATTGCCGCGAGAACATCGGCCAACAGCCGCAGCCCAACATTTTGCGCAGCTTACAAAGGTACAATCACCCCGTCATGTCGGCCTGTCATGTCGATTACTCCGTCAGGCCTCCGTCGGGGCGATTAAATTATAGGCGCAAAACGTCGGGCGGGTGCGGTAAACGTTGCTAGTATGTCCAAAGAGCAAGGGAAATACGTTTAATGTGTGCAAATATGTCGCGGATGATAGCGATGCGGAATTGCCGGTGCTTAATCAAATCCCGGCAAATAATCTGATGAAGTATGGGTCTATCGTTTTATGTTCCGGCGTATACGGGGGCGGAGTACCTAGAGGTTTGCTGGTGTGGCTAAGTCAACTGGAAAGAACATCGCTGCAAAAAAACGCGAAGATTTACGTGTTGTTAACGTGGTTTGGCAGAGGGCAATCAGATAAAAGCGCGATAAAAGAATTGAAGGATATACTTGAAAAGAAAAACATGAGCCTTGAAAACGACTGCATGACTTGTTATGGTAAAGGAATGGGAGTTATCAGGCAAGGTCATCCGAATAAGGAAGATTGTGAAAAAGCAGTAACCTGGGTGATGGCACGAACCTCTCGGTCGCCTCGCCCTGCCTGAGGTCAGGCAGGGCGAATGCAGGATGAACGGCTTTGGAAAACCTGTTTGCTAGGGTTTGTTCCTCCCGAACAGCCGCTCCAGCATCTCTCCTGAGCGCGGTCTGCGCAGCGCCTGAATACGCGACGTCTTTTTTTCCAGCCCTGCCGGTTGCTGGTTTTCCCACGAGGCGGTGAGCGGAGCGTAGGCGTTGTAATAATGCAGGGCGAACAGATACCCTTTTCCGTCAAACGAAGCGCCCGAGTCCCAGGTCGCCGGGGACGGGCCGTTGACCGGCACGACCGAAACGAGAAGGATTTCGTACTGCTTCATCGGATCGGTCAGGGAGTCCTGGTAGAAGAAGGAGTGCGGTATCACGATCTGGGTGTCAACGCTGAAGGTGTCGAGAATGTCGATCACTGTTTCAGGGTACAACACATAGAGGAGGCACTCGATGCCGTACCACTGCGCGCCGACATTTTTCCACACCGCCTTGAGGTCCTCGTCGAGCTTGATGCTTTTGGCATTTTCAAGGAACTTGAGATAGTCAACGCTGTCGTACCGCGCGTCGTGCATGTCGTAAAACGCGAGATCGTCGTCGTCGAGCAGTCCGGGAAACGCCGCCGTGTCGCTGACCGTGTCATGCTCCGGGACCGTGGAGGTGTCGGAGGGAAAATAGGGGATCCTGATCGAGAGGGCGAGCGCGTTGGCGGTATCCCGTAAAAACGATTCGTACTGGACGCTTGCCAGGCTCGGGAAGATCCGGTTGCTGATGTTGTATCCTTCGAAAAAGGAAACCATCCGCTGATGTTCCGTATAGTCCAACCCGTGGGCGCCGAGGTTTACCGTGGCGGTCCGGACCGGCGGTTTCGATGAAATGGAGAGATAGGCATTGATGCTGTCGTAGTCATAGGCGGTGTCGCCCGGAAGGCCGTCGTACACGAGCCCGAACAGCATGAGCGGCGGGACCTCGCCGATGATGATTTTCGCGGTGTCGCGCAGGGTATCAAAGCGGATCACCGTATCCTTGATGCGGAGCGTGTCGCGTATGCTCAGCGTGTCGATGATGTAGGTGATGGTTTCAGGGCCCTGCTGGCAGGAGCCGAACAGGAGCGGCAGCGTGATGATGGCGCACAGGGCGATCGCGAGGAACGTGGAAAATGATCGTCGCATGAAAGGATCCTTTCTGTGAAGGGCGGCCGACGGGGCCGCCGCGTTACATAATCACGGTCTCAGTTCGACAGGTACAGGTCGAATGAAAACCTGTTTTTATCGAGACGCCAGATTTTCGACGGCAGCAGGGCTCCGTTGCGCGTTTCGTATTCGATGCGCAGGATCCTGCCGTCGAGGCTCAGGCGCCGCGCCCAGGAGAACGCGAAGAAGCCGCGCCAGTTTTCAAACAGGACAAAAGGGATTTCGAGCCGCAGGCCCGCGTCCTTGAGATAGGACTTGCCGATGCGAAACGGGTCGAACGACGGTCCCATGCCGAGAAAATCGGAAAGCGTGCTTTCGCGCAGGTCAACGTTCCACACGCCGGCGGCCTCGGCAAATCCGGTCGCGTAGATCCCCTGGACCAGCAGGCCGAGCGGTTTGAACGTGAGCCCGCGAATGATTTCATAGGTGTATTCGGCGTTCAGGTACATGATGCGGTTGCCGGCAAGGAGGTCGTGGCGGTCCGTGTCGGTTTTTCTGGTGGACGTAAGGTAGAGGCTGTCGTAGGTGGCCGGGGAAAGCCAACGATAGACCATGAAGCTGTCGATGACGGTGCCGGTATCGATCGGGTCGAATGAATAGGGATAGGCGCTCAAAAAAGAGCCGGCGCGATACTCAAGCGGGTACACGCTTCCGTATTCAGGAAGCTTCCGGTCGCAGGAGCCGAAAAAGGCGTTGAACGTCCCAAGATGGCGGTGGCGGCCGAAAAGAGGGAAGCGTTCCACGGCCGCGACTTCCGCGCGGGAGAAGCTTTCCCGTTGAAGGACGGAAGAGATGCACCCGGTTTGTTCGCCGTTCACGGTTTTGTTGATAACGAGCAAGGGAACCGCGGCGTTGCCGGTTTCAACTATCGTGTCGCCCGCGGATCGCAGAACGCCCGCATTAAACGCGCTGTTGATCAGGCTGTAACGCAGGTTGAAAACCCTTGCTTTTTTCGCGATCACCTGGGCCGGGCTGATATGCTCGCAGCGCCACGAAACGCTCGACAGGAAATCATTATACACGGTAAAGTCATGATAATAGTCGAGCCAGGTAAGCGTGTCGAGCATCCGCGTATTTTCCCTTATATGGTCCGCCAGGGCGGGGTTTGATGAAGAGTTAAGCAGGTACTGGGTCAGGTCCTTGGCCCCGTCGGTACCGGGAAAATGCGGAAGGGTATATACGCGCGTCTCGAGCCGTCTCTGCAGGTTTATTATATTGGCGTCGACCCGTACGTTCCTATAGGCAAAGTCACCGAAGAGAAGATGGTGTCTGTCGAGCTGCAGCCCTCCCTGGATGCCTGCTTCGTCAAAGGTCTGCCGATAGCTGAACGACCCCTTTACCGGATAGAGGAATTTGCTGATGAGGGTGTCAGGCCCGCTTCCCGTTCTCGCAATGATATCGCCGGCGGCGGGTTCGAGCGAAGCATCGAGCGGTTCCGCAGTGAACGGGTCTTCCTCGCGGATCTGGTCCTTTGTTCCATACACGCTCAGGCGCGGCTGGAAGGTACGGTTCTGGCCCATGATTTTCGGCAACCGTATATTTCCCATGGCTCCGATGCCCCATGACAGCCCGGCACTGCTTGTGGGCGATTTACCGCCGTATACGAATCCCATGAGGTCGGCATGGCCTGAAAGCTCGCCCAGAAGGAACTGCATGCCGCCCTTGATGTGCGCGTCGCCGACGCTGTCGGTTATGTAGGCAGGGGAGAACGACACAAACGGGCTGACGTCCCACATGGTGTATGCCGGCTTGTACGGAGAGAGGGTGTACTGGTACGGTCGCAGCGTACGCGTCCCGTCGTCGGCACCGGAGGCGAAACAGTAGGGCGAGCGGGTCCGCGTGCGGTAGTCGCGCTCCACGTTGTGGATGACCACCTCCTGAAAGCCGCGCGAGGGGATGGAATAGATGCTGTAATCCGCCGCGTGGAACCCGGTGAAGTAGATCCGCGCATTGTCGCGGTCGATCGACGGATGGAACGCGCCGCCGAGTACGTTGGTGATCTGTTCGGCGTCGATACGGGCAGGGGCCTTTTCCCGTGCGGGAGCGCTGTCCGGCCGTGCCGGGGAATCCTGTGCCACGGCACTGTCGTTCGGTGCGATGGTATCCTGCCCGGCTGCCCGCGCGGTATCGCGCGCCAGAACAGCGGCAAGGTCCATGCGGTAAATGTTGAAAATGCCGGTGCGGTCCGATGAGAAGTAGAGCGTTTTGCCGTCCGGCGACAGGCACGGGTCACGCTCGTCCGCCGTGGAGTGCACCAGGAGGCGGAACCCGAGGCCGGCGGCGAAGTTGAGCGATTCCGGGAAAAAGAGCGTGTCCGTGAGCTTGCGTGACTTGTCGAGCGGCTCGGCGTCCGCATTGACCATGGCGATGTCCCGGTCGGCGCCGTTGAAAATGCCCAGAACAATATGCTTCCCATCCGGCGTCCAGCAGGGCGAGAAAAGCTGGGTGCCGTTAGCAAAGTTGGTGAGCTGTCGCCGGTTCCTGCCGTCGCCGTCGATCAGCATCAGGTTCTGCATGCCGCCCCGGTTCTCAATGTAGGCAATGGTTTTTCCGTCACGCGACAGGGCAGGGTCCATGGCGCGCGCATGCCAGGTGATGGGCGTTTCGGTTTTCCGATTGATATAGCAGCGGTACAGGTCGAGGTAGGCCGCCTGCTTGTTCCAGCGCGAATAGAGAACGCTCTTGGCGTCGGGGAACCACTGGATGCGCGAATCCACGGTCTTGTCCTCGGGCAGAAGCCGGCGCGCGACCTTGGCCCGCTTGTCCCACACGTAGAGATGCGTATAGCGCACGTCAAATCCCCTGTTCGACACAAACGCGCACCGCTCGTCGTCCGGGGATATTGAAGGGAACTGGTCCCAGAACCCGCCGTCAAAATAGAGACTGCCTTCACGCACATTGCCCTGCACCGGCGCGACCGCCCTGCCGTATTTTTCCCTGAGCGCCTTTTTCCACATGTCATAGAGCTGCCTGCCGCTCTTGCCGGTCGCTTTTTTAAGGGAACCGTCAAAGTTGAACCAGGACTTTGCCCGGGCGCTCTGGCGGACGCGTTCACGGCCGAACAGTGAGTCAATGAACAGCACGAGCGAAAACCCCTGGTTGTACACCATCTCCTCGTAAAAACCGTTGCGGTTGCCGTACACGCCCATCTCCACGTAGTCGAGCAGGTCGTTTTCAAGCGACGCCATGCGAAGGAACATGTCGCGGTGCGTGTCCCAGAAATCGTTGCGGTTGCGGTACGCCTCGTACTGGGCAATGCCCTCGACCCACCATGACGGCGCGAGAACGTTCCAGTACCGGGCCTGCGCCGACCAGTCCGGGTTCCGAAACCGCGACCAGCTCATGACCGTGAAATTATCAAAGAGCATGTTTTTCGACGCCGCCTTGATCGAGAACACGTGCGCCAGCTCATGGGTCATCACGTTACGGATCCAGTTCGAGGTGCCGCGAATGCCTGCGTTCAGGTTGGTCGTGTAGATCGTTACCGTGTTTTTGGCGGGAATGGCATAGCCGTTCGCATTATCGCCAGGATCAAGGATATACACGTATATCTTCTGGTAATCCTCGAAGACGTTGTACGCAAGCGCCAGCTCGTCCCACACCTCTTCCGCGACCGTGATCGCTTCATTGGCAAAGAACTCATTGCCGTCGTCAAAAACAACGATATAATGCTCGGTATGCACCTGATTTTTCGCATGGACCATAACAGGCAGGAACAGAAAGGCAAGCAGAGTAAAAAACGCTGGATTTTTCATGGTTGCGGCATCATAGAAAAGCCAAGCAGTGAAAAGATCCTGGTCCAATATGCTGTGTAAAATTATACGGTAATATACTTGATCGTGCAGCAAAATAGGCCGCAGCCAGGGGTTACTGGTCGTATGGCGAATAAGTTACATAAACGGCGGGAACTGCGAATTATCGGGAACAATAGCCAGGCCTTCGATCTCAACCAGCCATGACGGCCTGCACACCGCGGCTTGAGTGAAAATGAGCGGCGTGTTAAACAGCCCGTGTATTCGCAGGACCTGCTCCACAGCGGTCCGGTCATGGAAATTCCTGATATACACGATCAGAAACACCATGTCCCTGAGCACGGCGTTGTGCTTTTGCAGGAGTGAGGTTACGTTTTCAATGGTCCGCTCAGTCTGTTTTTCCGCATCGCCGTGATACAGCACTTCACCCTTATGGTCAATGCTTGCCGTGCCTGAGATGTGCAGATGCGACCGGTCGCCGAATTGCACGCGCAGCCCGCGCTCAAACGTGACCCCATACCGTATGGCCGGCGACAGATGATCAAGCGCCTCCACCTTGATGATCTGGTCCGGTGCAAGTCCGCCGAACGACAGGGCGTCGATTGAAACGATCTTTTCCGGTGCATCCGGAACGCCAAGAATCCCGGTGCTGGCGAGATATCGTGTTTTATCGGTAAGGCCGTGTGATTCAAAAAACTCTCCGCGCGCCTTGACCATGGCCCGGTAATGCTTGTCAATATCGCGCACAAATACCCAGGTCCGGATCCCGTTGCTAAAAAGACTCATGCCCTGCTCCTGCAAACGGCAATTGAGCGCGCTCAGAATCGAGGTCGTCTGCCCGCCCGCGTCAAATGCGCCGTCTGCCGTGTAATTCGCAGTCATGAACAGGGAATAGGCATTGCCCGTAACCAGCACATCATTGCCGAGCTCATCAGGATACGATCTGACCTGCCTGGAAAAAGGTTTGCCCTTCATGCCGAGAATATGATAGGAGAAAAGAGCGAGCGGACCGCAGCAGAGCGGCTTCTGTTCTATGATCGAAACGCCGCCGTTTTTTAAACGGTGATAAAGCAAGGACCCCAAAAGCGCAGTTTTCTGGTTCAGGATGTCTGATACAAATATCCGTGAAAATATTGCGGTTTCATCAGACAGGCCAAGGCCGGCAAGCGCTTTGTCATAATGGCCGGCGCACTCCTCCAGGGCCTGCACAAACGGCATGTCCTGGCCCGTGGTAACGGCAATACAGCATTCGTCGCAGCCAACCGAGCTTGAAAATCTGGAGCAGAGAATGGATTCGTTTACGCGTATGGTTTCAGGCATGCAGTACGCGCGTGTCTCTTTCTATTGCTCGCGTAAAACAACAAGGCACGGCGCATGAGATGATCGTGGATGGGTGTGGTAATTGTAACATTCGTAATTCAGAAGGTTGAAGATAAAATAATATGTGGAGGAACAGGGGACTGGATTGGTGGACAGTAAAAAAAGAAAAACGCAGGATTTTTTGCGGGGAAGCTCAAGGTCACCCCTGGCGTGCTGTGGCCTTCCCCTGATTTTATGGAAATACCGCACTGTGCGTGCCTCCGATAAAGCATTTAAAGATGCTGCGATCCCTTCGTGAAACGTCAATTTCGACTCGAACTTTTCAGTGTGGAAGAAGAGATGGTTTTTAGTCTTGTGTTTTAGTCTTTCAATGCTTCGGCGAACTTAGCACAAGTCCGAATTCCGCAATTAGAAGATCGGGACGACCGGATCGTTTAAATGAATTTTTATGTATTCAATCATCGCTTAGCAATATACAACAGCAAAACCCCGTTTTCTTTAGGAGAACGATAAATTTTCTAATGGTTTGGATTCAAGGGATGCTGGTTGTATCATAATAAGCAAGCAAACGATTGAGCTTTTATGGTCTGATTTGCCTGCCGGGAGGGACCCATGGATCGAAGCCGTTTGTTCTCCTGGAAAACCGCGATGTCGGGCTATACAGAGGTATCGGGCCGTCCTCCGCGCCTGGGCAAGAAATTTTACGGCATTATGCGCGACATGTACTACCGTTCAGGGACGAGCATTGCCACCATGCGCAGTTGGGCCGACATGTTCCGCAACGAGCGGTTCAACATGGACTGGGTGCGTATGGATAACTTCTTTGACTGGACCAATCTTGGCTATCTGCCAACCGTACCAAATCCAGGTTGCTGGGACCCTGAGGTTGAAGACGCAATCAACTATTACAAAGACAAAGGATTTTATTTTGGCGGCATGAGCGCCGGGTGGGGTCATTACGGCTGCTGCAGCGCAGGTTGCACCCGGAATCTTTTACAGTCTGCAGAAGTCTGCCGCAATGCGATTGACCATGGATTTGACTGGGCATGGTATGACGCAATGAACTTTTGGAAGCGTCAGCATGCAAAAGAGCAGTGGGATGTCTGGAAAGCGGCACATCTTGGTGATGAAACAAAGGTCTACGTTTCCCGGGGCTGGCAGGCACTGAGTTCGCAGGCATGGCCTGGCAACCACCTTGGCGACTACCTGAACCAGGAGTGGAACGCCTATCGTAAATTCGCCATTGTCCCGTCTGCTATTGCAGAATCCATGGTCGGCTACGCACACAGCCATTGCAATCTTGGTGAAAACTATGACTTTGCCTATATCGGTTATGCTCTCCGGCCCATGGTCACGATCCATATGGCGGGCGCTGCCGGCGGCGATGCGCAGAACTTTGAAGAGTGCGGACGGATCGGCAACTATCCGGATGATATGAAAGCGCTCATGCGCAAATGGGGCAATATCCACTACCGCTTTATTCCGTACCTGTTTACCTACGGCATGATCGCGCATGAGACCGGTATTCCGGTATGGCGCGGCATGATGTGCCAGAACGGCGGAGAACATGACAGCAGGACCTATGACAAATACATGCAGTGCTATGTGGGTGAGGAGCTTATCGTATCGCCCTACTTTAATGACTGCAAAGAGGACGGCGGGGGCCCGAGCTATGCCACCAACACTGAAACCAGAAACGGAAATGGCAAACGGCACAACATCTATATTCCCGAGGGTGTCTGGTACGACTTCTTCTCTGCCGGCGCGCCTGCGCTTAAATACAGCGGTCCTGTCACTATTGCGGAATATGATGTCAACGCGTCAGGCGACCGCGCAAACAAGCGCCTGCCCCTGTTTGTCAAAGCAAATTCAATAATACCGTGGCTGGACACGCTGCAATATATCGGCGAACGTCCTGAAAGCGACATTACGCTCATGTGCTGGCCGACCGACGGAACCGCACGCACGCCGCAGGCCGGCCAGTTCATCCTGTATGAAGACGAAACACCGGTTAAAACCATTATTTACATGACGCACACAATCACTACCGAGGCAACCACGACAATCCAGATTGGCGATTTTGCCGGCTCCAACTATTGCAGGCCTGGATCATCCAGAAGATACCGGATACAGGCGCACGGTTTGAGCGCTCCAACAGAAGTCTATGCCGGAAACCTGTGGATCACGCCGATCACCATGGAACAGATCAACTCCTGGACACCGGGTTTCCATCACTCGCCTGACAATGGCGGCATTACCTATGTAAATGTTGCAGGAAGCAGGCAGCACCAGGGAGTAACCGTCTCCATAAAAACTCCCCTTGACGTTGGTCTGACCGAGTTGAACCGGAAGGCGGCAAAGAACATCACGGTTATTCGCAAGAACCGCATGCTTGCAATCAATGTGCCCTACCAGGGCAACCATGTCGTCAAACTGATCAATGCCCAGGGCAAGGTTGTAACCCTGCACACCGGCACCAGTGCCGCAAACTATACTATTGCGCTTGATCGTCACGCACCGGCTATGTACCTGGTGTACATTAAGGCCGACGGCCGCAAGCCGTTTGTTAAAAAGCTGATGCTGTGACTGGTTGTTTTTTGATATTTTTTTGCGGGGGAGGTCACCTCCTGTATGCGAATCCCGACAGTATGTCGGGATTCTCCGCCATCCCCTCCATGTGGTGGTCAGCCGGCCTTGCTGGCAGGCAGGCAAGAGAGCAAAACAAGCGCGAAGCGCCGCTCCCGCCAACTAATGTTTAAATGTCACAAGTTCGCATAAGGTATTTTATCCGTGTGTTATTGCATTGTAGAGTGATATTTTAAACCGCATTTTCCGCCCCCGTAGCTCAGTTGGATAGAGCGTCGGTTTCCTAAACCGCAGGCCGCCCGTTCGAATCGGGCCGGGGGTATTTAAATAGATAGCCTCGCTCTTCTTGCTGTTTGAGGGGGCGGGGCTTTTCTTTCGGACCGGCAATCCAGGGCACGGCAGCATGAGCATGAACAACCGGATTCGTGTCTGTTCAAAGAAGGATATCGGTGATATTCTTGACATTATCAATGATGCCGCCGTTGCCTACAAGAACCATATTCCGCAGGACTGCTGGCATGAACCGTACCTGTCGGACACGTATCTGAAAAGCGAGCTTGATGACGGGGTCGTGTTCTGGGGGTTTGAGGTGAAGGGAAAGCTTGTGGGGGTCATGGGTATACAGGACAGGGGGGAGGTGACGCTTATCAGGCATGCGTATGTTCGCACGGGCAGCAGAAAAACGGGCATCGGGTCCGCGCTTCTGCGCCATCTTGAGTCGCTCAGCAAAAAAACCTTGATGGTCGGCACCTGGAAAGCGGCCGCGTGGGCCATTTCGTTTTACACGAAAAACGGGTATTCCCTTGTCACCAGACAGGAAAAAGACAGGCTGCTTGGAAAATACTGGTCGATCCCTGACCGGCAGATAACGACGTCGGTGGTGCTGGTGAAACACCGGTGATGGATTTTTATCGGCGCGACGAAAACCGGTATCCGGTTCGGCATCGCTATCGATATCGATGCGTTGTCTGGAAAATGAATGCTATCGGTGAATGGTTTCGAAACCATAGCGATACCAATGCTGACGCCCATGGTCGGTACTATCAATGAACGGTAAACGCCACTGCTTTGGTTGGAGCACCATGTCGGCACCACAAACCTGTGATTTTCTCGTTATCGGCAGCGGCATTGCAGGGCTCTGCTTTGCCATCCATGCTTCGCGGTTCGGGTCGGTCGTGATGATTACCAAGAAGCAGGACAGCGAATCAAACACCAACTATGCCCAGGGCGGCATTGCGTGCGTGCTGGATCCGGCAGACAGTTTTGAAACGCACGTTCGCGACACGCTCAATGCGGGCCGGGGACTGTGCAACGAGGAGGCGGTGCGGGTTCTTGTGCGGGAGGGCCCGAAACGAATCGACGAGCTGGCGGAGTGGGGCGTTGCATTTTCAAAACAGCGGCGCGCGGGTAATCCGCGTGGATTACATCTGGGCAGGGAAGGCGGGCACACCTTTCACCGGATCGTGCACGCACACGACCTGACCGGCAAGGTGGTGGAAGAACGGCTGCTTGCGCTGGTGCGGGCAAACAGAAAGATACGGCTCTTAGAGCACCATTTTGCCGTGGAGCTTATCACCGACCATCACCTTCATGCGAAACGGCGAGGACCGGTGACATGTTACGGTTCGTACATTTACGACACCATCACCCGCACCATATTTCCGCAGCAGGCAAGGATCACCTGTCTGGCCTCCGGAGGGGCGGGCAAGGTATACCTGCATACGACCAATCCCGACATTGCAACGGGCGACGGTTTTGCCATGGCGTGGCGCGCCGGCGCCCGCATCGCCAATATGGAATTCATCCAGTTTCATCCGACCGCGCTGTTTCATGACCGGTCCCATTCGTTTCTCATCTCCGAGGCGTTGCGCGGTCACGGCGCGGTGCTGCGGGACCGCAACGGCAGGGAGTTCATGAAAAAGCACCACCGGCTGGGTTCGCTCGCCCCGCGGGACGTAGTAGCGCGCGCCATTGACAGCGAGATGAAACGCACCGGCGCGGCGTGCGTGTATCTTGACATCAGGCACGCGCCGCCGGAACAAACGAAGCGGCATTTCCCAAACATTTACAAACGGTGCAAATCGCTCGGGATCGATATCACGCGCGACCTGATTCCGGTCGTTCCGGCCGCCCATTACATCTGCGGCGGGGTCATGGTCGGGCTTGACGGAAACACCTCGATCGCCAACCTGTACGCCTGCGGCGAGGTCGCCTGCACGGGCGTGCACGGCGCCAACCGCCTGGCGTCGAATTCGCTTCTTGAAGCGCTGGTGTTTTCACGCAGGGCAGCGCTTGACGTGGCACAGCGCATTGGGTCCATACCGCTTCAGCGGCCGGCAGCGGTCCCTGCTTGGGACGACAGCGGGACGATTGCTACAGAGGAGTGGATCCTGCTGTCGCACAACATGGAGGAGCTGCAGACCATCATGTGGGACTACGTGGGTATCGTACGGTCGGACCTGCGGCTCTCCCGCGCGCTTCGCCGGTTGGACCTTCTTGAAAAAGAGGTCGAAAGTTTTTACAAGCGGACAAGGATAAGCGTCCCGCTGCTTGAACTCAGAAACCTTACGACGACCGCGCGGCTCGTGGTCGTCTCTGCCTTGAAGCGAAAGGAGAGCAGGGGGTTGCACTATACCACGGATTACCGGAAAACGGATGAGCAACGCTGGCACCGGGACACCGTTCTTGTTCATCCTCGAGCACGGACGTGAATTTCTTTTTGCTGTTCCTGTTCGCGCTTCTCGTGGCTGTCGCCGCTGTTTCGGTGGTTCGCATCGCGCGCCTGTCTTTGTCGTGGCGAGCGCGCGGCCTGCTCATGGCGCTGCGCTGCGCGGCCCTGGTGCTGATCGTCATCGCGTTTGTAGAACCCTCGCTCACGTTTGAGCGCCTTCCGCCCGCTAGCGGATCGGTGCCCGTGCTGATTGACGCGTCAAAAAGCATGCGCCTGTTTTCGCCGGAATCGTCCGTGCTTCCCATGCTTGCGTCGTTTGAACAATGGAACCGGCGTTCGCCGGAGCGCGAAAACAGGTTCGTGTTGTACTGTTTCGGCGATTCGCTCAGGCCAGCAAAGCCGGACGAGCGGATGCAATGGTCTGACCGGCGCAGCTTTTTTCCGGAAGCGTTCTCCGATAAAAGGCTGCGGCACGCCACGTCGCTGGTGCTCGTAACCGACGGGAACTGGTCAAACAGCAGAAGCACGCTTGCGCATGTCGCGGATAAAAACTGTTATTATCGTGTTCTTGGTCCGTTTCGCGAATATCCGTACCTGCATATCGATCTGGAGGATTTTCCGTCCGAGTCGGTGGTTGACTCAGTGTTGTCCGCAAAGGCCGTAGTGGAGGGTTTTTCGGCTGCCGGCGATACCATTACGGTGAGCGCCTGCACCCGGCAACGAAACGTCGGCATGAAGCGGATCGCGGTGGGGGCGGGATATTTCAAGCGCACGGTCGGGTTCGAATTTGCGAAACGGAAACCGGGGCGGCTGCTGTACCGGTTCGACGCGTCGTTTCCGCATGATTCCCTTTGCAGCAGCGCATATGCGGTTCATTTCACTTTGTCCAGCAGATATACGTATGCGTGCTATGGCGCAAAGCCCTCGCTCGACCAGCGTTTTATCCGTCTCGCGCTCAAGCGGCAGCGCCATTTCACGGAGCGGGGCCAGGGGGACACGAAACCGCTCGACCTGCTCGTGCTGTTTGACTGGGACGAAACGGCGGCGGACATGTCAAGCGCGCTCGCACCATGGGGTACGGTCCTGTGTGTCGGCTGTCTTCCCTGCTCCCAAAAGACCGTGCGCCTGCAGGAACCGGTGCGGTTTCACCGGCCGTTCATTTCTGCTATGCGCAATCCTTTTGACGATCTTGATTTTTCGCGGTTGCCGCCGCCCGAACGGATGATGTTGTGTGCCGGGTCAGGATTTACAAAAACAGGCGTCATGGTGAGCGTGCTGCCGGTGCGCAGCGCGACGAAACGTCCGGACACGTTCGACCTTGTGGTCATCGGCAGGATGAATGACCGCGCCTGTATCAGCTGTGCCGCAAAGGAAACCTGGCGGTTCGATTTTTTACCGCTGGCCGTTGCGCCTGACGAAGAACGTGCGTTTTCTTTTTCCGATCGCCTGCTTTCGCTCGCACAGGAGGCCATTATTGCGGACCTTTCACGCACGCTTCTCGTGTACCCGGCTTCGCGGCTGTCATCCCTGGATTCGCTCCGGTTGCGCGTGGTGTTTCCGGGTGGAAGCGACCGATCTGCGGATTTCACGGTGCGCTGTATTTTTACCGGGGACGCTCAGGAATCAGGGTATGACACCTCGTTTGTATTGACCAGTACCGGCAGTGCATACGAGATTGCCAACCTGCGGCCGCTTAGTGCCGGGAAGTACCACCTGAAAGTGACTGCCCGCTCAGGAGCCGCTCGGCTTTCGTACCAGGATTCGGTGCGCGTTGAGCAGGACCGGTCAGAATACATGGTCAAGGGCCAGAACCTTTCGCTGCTCCGGGAGCTGGCGCAGCCGCTTTCAGACACGGGGATGGAGGCATTGCGCGAACGGTTTTTCAACCCTGCGGTTTCGTCCCGCACGTCGGTAAAGGAGATCATGCACCTGAGCCGGTCCTGGCCTCTTCTGATCCTGCTATTCCTTCTGTTGGGTGCGGAGTGGATCATCAGACGCAGGCTGCGGCTCGATTAATCGATCGTGGCGATGCCGAGCTCCCGCAACTGGCGCTGGTCAACCGAATCGGGCGATCCATCCATGGGCGATATGCCAGCCGCGGTTTTTGGAAACGTGATCGTGTCGCGTATGGTTTCGAGACCGAGCATCAGCATGACCAGGCGGTCGAGGCCGAACGCAATGCCACCGTGGGGTGGCGCACCGTACGAGAGGGCCTTTAACAGAAAACCGAATTTGCGTTCTGCTTCCTGTTCGCTGATGCCGAGCAGAGTGAAGACGCGCTTTTGCGTTTCACGGGAATGGATACGGATGCTGCCGCCGCCGACCTCGAATCCATTGAGCACCATATCGTAGGCGCGCGCCCGCACCATATGGTACTCGCCGGTATCGAGCAGCGCCAAGTCCTCTTCGTACGGAGCGGTGAATGGATGGTGCACGGACACGTGCCGCCGATCTTCTTCGCTGTATTCGAAAAGCGGGAAGCCGGTCACCCATGCGAACGAAAACCGGTCATGCTCCATGAGGTTCTGGCGCCGGGCAAGGTCGAGGCGCAGTACCCCCAGTGCGGTAAAGCAGGTTTTTTCCGGGGCTGCGATCATGAATACCATGTCTCCCGGCTGCGCAGCGCACGCGCGCTTAAGCGCGTCGAGTTCCGTATCAGTAAAGAATTTCCGTGAAGGACCGTCAAAGCCCGCATCGGTCAAGCGAAGCCATGCCAGCCCTTTTACGCCGGATCGTCCGACAAGTGCCGTCAGCTCGTCAATGACTTTGCGCGAGTACTGCGCGCACCCGGTCGCGGCGATCGCTGCCACCACTCCCTTGCTTTCGATCACGCCGCGGAACACCGTGAATTGACATTCAGAAAAGACAGCGGTGACGTCAACGATGGGAAGGCCGAACCGAAGGTCAGGCTTGTCCGTGCCGTAGGTGCGCAATGCCTCACGGTAGCTCAGGCGCGGAAACGGGAGCTGAATGTAGCGGTCAAGGCAGGTTTTAAACAGTGCGGCGAACATCCGCTCGAACAGAGTAAAGACGTCGGACTCGTCAATAAACGACAGTTCAGCGTCGATCTGCGTGAACTCAAGCTGGCGATCAGCGCGAAGGTCCTCGTCGCGGAAGCAGCGTGCGATCTGGAAGTAGCGGTCGAATCCCGCCACCATGAGGATCTGTTTGAAGGTCTGCGGCGATTGCGGCAGGGCGTAGAATTTTCCGCGGTTGATGCGTGACGGCACCAGGAAATCTCGCGCTCCTTCGGGCGTGCTTTTCATGAGAATGGGCGTTTCGATTTCAAGAAACCCGTTGTTCCAAAGAAAGGAGCGCACGGCCGCAGTCGCCTCGTGCCTGAAGATGATAACACGCTGCAGCGAGGGACGGCGGAGGTCCAGGTAGCGGTACGTGAACCGGAGCTCTTCAGATTCCGAGGCGTCAGGATCATTGATATGCAGCGGGGGCGTTTGTGCGGCGTTAAACAGGATCAGGTCAGACGCGATGACCTCGATCGCGCCGGTGGCCATGTTCGGGTTTGCCATGGTGTCCGGTCGCTGTGCCACCGTGCCCTTGACGCCGATCACGTATTCGTGGCGCAGCACCGATGCCTTTTGGGCAAGATCGGCGTTCGTGCCGGGATTGAACACGATCTGCGTGATGCCGTACCGGTCGCGTAGGTCGATAAAGATGATGCCGCCGTGGTTGCGCCAGTTGTGCACCCATCCGCAAAGGGTGACAGAAGCCGTTTCAAGAGCTTTTGTCAATTCACCGCAGGTGTGGGTCCTGCGCCACTGTATCATGCTCATGGTCGGTTCCTTCCCATCATGGTGCAGCAGTCATGTCAGCGTCTGGCTTGCCTCAAAAAAATGCTTTTCAGTATCGACAATGGCTCCGTCATTGTCAAAAAAGAGCATTGTAATAATGGACCGTACCGGTTTTTCGATAAAATAATCTTTAAAATAATTGGTGCACCTGTTCTGGTCCGTGGGCTACTGTTTTTCCTGCTGTTTTTTGCGTGCGCGCTTCCCTGTCCTGCCGGCCCTAATGCCCTGTCATGCTGCATGATGCGGCCAGTATCGCTGCATTGTTTTTACGGGCTATTCATGATATAATACTCATCATAAGCATTGGTCCGGTTTCTGCACTCCTTCCAGAGCGGGATGACTGCATATGGACGGCGATACGGAATATTTGGTTCCCAGAAAGGGCTCGTCAAAAGCCGTGGTCATGCCTGACGGCAAATCGCCGCTGCCGCTCGGTTCCGGCTCCATCGAAGGCCTTATCGGCACCGGCGGCATGTCCAATGTCTATAAGATCTGGAATCCCCAGATGGAGATGTACCGTGCCGTTAAACTGATGAAACCGGACCTTTCCGATGAGTCGCGTCAACGGTTCCAGACCGAGATAAAAATCACCGCCGCACTGTCGCACCCCAACATCATTGAGATCCATTCGGTCGGCGAATGGAATTCGCTCGCCTATATCGAGATGGAGTATATCGACGGTATCACCCTGAGTGACTGCATTGCGCGGACCGGCGCGCTGCCGCTCGATGTCTGCACCGCCCTGGGGATCATGACGGCGCGTGCGCTGGACCACGCTCATTCGCACAAGTATGTGCTGTACGGCAGGACCTACCATGGCGTGATCCATCGCGACCTCAAGACCAGCAACATCATGATCGCGGCGAACGGCAGGGTGAAACTCATGGATTTTGGCATTGCGCGTCCGGTCGAGACTTCGCTTTTGACCATGGACGGCGCGGTCATGGGCACCATGCAGTATCTCGCGCCCGAGCAGATCGACGGCAAAAACGTGGGCGTTGCAGCGGATCTTTACTCGCTCGGCGTGATCCTGTATGAGGTCATTACCGGACGGAAGGCTTTTCCGCAGAAGAACCTGTCGCAGCTCATGTCGGCGAAAACCGCCAATATTTTCATACCGATCAGGTTTTTCAAAATAAAGATACCGCGGCGTCTCAAACAACTGGTCATGAAATGCATGCAGCGGGACCCCCGGGCGCGGCCGCAGTCGGCCCAGGCGCTTCTGCAGGAGCTGGAATCAATTCACCGGGCCATACATACGGAAACGCCGGAGAAAACGCTCGAACGCTTTCAGGGTTGGACGGTTGGGGAAAAAACCGTGTACGCTTACCGAAAGCGGCTGCCGCGCCGCGCACTGGCAGCTGCCGCAGGGGTGTGCCTGCTGGTGGCCGGGGCTGGTTCGATCGCGCTCTTTGCCCCTGAAAAAAAGACGCCCCAGGCAGGTGCTGCAGAGCAGATCGGTTCAACGAAACCGGCAGGGTCGATACCGGCGGCGACCAGTGAGGTGACTGCGGCTGACAGCGCGCAGCTATCTGAAAAACCCGCCGTTACATCGGTGCCCGCGTCGAAACTGTCCAAAAAGGTCGTGGCGCAGGAGAAAAAACCGCGTCCACCCAAGTCATACACCGACCGGATGAGGGAGACCACCGGTATTGACGATCCGCTCGAGATAATGACCAGGGAAGCATTTGCCGGAAAACATGAAAGCGTGCTTCGGCTGTACGGCGAACTGCCTGCAGATGCGGCGGGAACGGCAAACGCCCGCATACTGAGGCTGCGGGCGCTCTCGGCACTCGATAGAAACGATGAACTTGGGCCGATTATTGCCGGTGAAACCATTGACGACGGCGAATACTACCTGATCCAGGCGCGCATTCTGCTTGGAAAGGGCCGGATTAATCTGGCCCTGCAGGTGCTTGAGAAAGCGGTCGCAACACCGGCGCGGCAGCTTGACGCGCGGATCATCAGGCGCGAGTATCTCTACTGGCGCGCCATCTGTCTGGGCCGGCTTTTTGAACAGACCCCAAGCGATGAATTCCGTAAGAACGCTCTTGACGGATGGTTCGAGGTCAAGAATTCGCTGCGCAGCTACCCCGACCATTCCTACTATCGCAGGGCGGTACATGAGATGCAGAAGATCGGCACGGTTGCGCTCGAATCGAAAGGGTAGGGGGCGGGAATGGCACATTCATGCGTAAAGGGAGCAGCCCTGCTGGCAGCGAGCATGCTGCTGCCGTTTCTTGCCTTTGCACAGGAGCGCCCTGTTGCTGCGGCTGATACGATGAAGCCGGATTCAGGTCGTGGGGCTGGCGATATGGAGCTGTCACCGCAACAGACGATCACACCGTTATTCGCTGTTGATACGGCAGTGAAAAAGCTCAAGGAAGACACCGCGAAAAGGGTGCTGTCGACGGATACCTCCATGCCTTCGGACACCTCGGCAAAGCAGGCGGTTGTTGATACCCTGCAGCGGTTGACTCAGGAAGATACCGTCATGACACCTGCAGTTTCGGGTACCGCGGTGCGGCCGGCAGTGACGGATACGATGCCGCAGCCGGTCCGTACCGATACAACGGAAAAAAAAGCTGCTGCTCGGACGGTGCCAGGCAAACTTGCGATACCGGCCCGGCCCCGTGCAATCGGCGACACCCTGGCCGGCAACCTGCCCAGGCTGATCAAGGCACAGAACAGGCCCTACCTTGTCGCGTCTGATATCTACGTACCCTCAGGCAGGACCGTGACCATAGAACCGGGCACGGTCCTGCTGTTCAGAAATTTTTCCGGGCTTCATGTCGAGGGACAGCTGCTGGTTGAGGGAACCGAAAAAAGCCCAGTCATTTTCTCTTCTGAGCTTGACAAAGATTTCAATGCAGGCGCGCGTCTTCACGCCAATCCCTATGATTGGAACGGCATCATCATTCATGAGAGCGGCCTGGGATCGGTATTGTCGCACTGTCTGGTCCGATATACGGTATACGGCATCAACTCGCATACCCGCTATATTAAAATCGCGCAGGTGATGTTTAGCAGGAACGGCAGGGGTGATCTGACCATCGAGGGCATGAAGCACCCGGTCGCGGACAGACCCTATTCCTACGCGCTGACGATCAGCGATGCGAAAAAGGACGGCGTGCCGGTCGCCGTGCTCATGGACCCAAACGCGAAAAGACGCAACCTGCTCCGTTATGCGGGCTTCAGCCTGTTTGCTGGCGGGATGACGTGGGGCGTGTGGAGCATGGTGCTGCTTGGAAACGACCAGAAGGAGCTTGACCGTTTGAGTTCGAGCGAAGTAACGGACGAGCAGAGCAATCTAGTGAAGCATACGTCGGCGGAGTATGACGAGGCTAAAAGGGCCAGGGACCGCAGCCGCGGCCTTACCGTCACCGGCTTTACACTGGCCATCCTCGGCGGCGCAGGGTTTGCCTTTTCCTTTACGTTTTGACCTTTGCGAAGATGCGTTTCGCAGCAGAAGGAGACAACAATGGGACCGCTCTCGCAGTTACCGGATCAGGCGCGCGAACCTGACGACGGCGATAGCGAACCGGCTGCCGCTTCAAGCGGCTCACTCGAGCAGGAAGCGGTCGACCTCGGCGACCTTCTCACAAAAGGAACGTCTGCCGATGCGAAGACGGCTCATGATTCTGCCGGTAAACCGGTGGGGTCCCTGGAAGAGCTTGAAAGGATTCTGCTGCAGGCGCTCATGGACCGCCTGCCGGATGTGGTTTATTTCAAGGACCTCAAGTCCCGTTTTATCATGGTCAATGCGGCGCTTGCAAAAAAGCACTTTTTCAACAAGGATCCCTCGGCTGCTGTGGGCAGGACCGACTTCGACCTTTTCGCGCACGAACATGCGCGCAAGGCCTATGATGACGAGCAGATGATCATTGCCACTGGTAAACCGCTTCTTAATATAGAAGAAAAAGAGGTTTGGCCCGACGGCCGCGAGACTTGGGCGCTCACCAGCAAGTATCCGCTCAAGGACTCGAAAGGCGCCGTTATCGGCACCTGGGGGATCTCACGAGACATTACCGAGCAGAAGCAGACCGAAGAGCACCTGAAGGCGTCAGAGGACCAGTTGCGCCACGCGCAGAAGATGGAAGCGTTCGGCCAGCTTGCCGGCGGCATGGCGCATGATTTTAACAACATGCTCAGCGTCATCCTGGGCGCTTCACAGCTTCTTGAGCTGGAACTCAAAGAACATGCCGGCGCCGATGTCCTGAAAAATATCGACATGATCATTGATACCACCAAGCGCGGTTCCGACCTTACGCAGCAGCTGCTTGCGTTCGCACGGAGGGGCAAGTACAAGATCGTCCCGATTGACCTGCACGAAGTGATCCACAGTGTGGTGGGGCTCGTGTCGCACACCTTTGATAAGCAGATACGCATCATGGAACGGCTGAACGCGCGCGCCTCCACGGTCATGGGCGACTATGCGCAGCTCCAGAACGCGCTGCTCAACCTGGCGCTCAACGCACGCGACGCCATGCCGGCGGGCGGCAGCCTTACTTTTTCCACGGCGACGGTCGGTCCGGCGGCAGGCATCGATGAAACGCAGACCGGCGACATCGTTCCCGGGAGCTTTTTGCGCGTGCGGATCATTGATACCGGCATTGGCATGGACGCAAAAACACGGGCGCAGGCGTTTGAACCGTTTTTCACCACCAAGGAGCCGGGCAAGGGGACCGGGCTGGGCCTGGCAAGCGTGTACGGCACGGTTAAAAACATGAACGGCATTGTTGAATGCGCAAGCGAGCCGGACAAAGGCACCACCATTACCATGTTTTTGCCTCTGGTATTAAAACCTGACAAAGATGCAGTGATCCAGCCGCACGAACAAGGAAAAAAGGCCGGCCGCATATTGATCGTTGAGGATGACAGCGACCTCAGGACAGTACTTTGCGAGATGCTTGAAAGTCTCGGTTACCCGTCGTCCGGTTGCAGCAACGGCTTTGAGGCCGTTGACTACTATCGTGAGCATCAGGATGAGGTAAGCGCTGTCATCGTGGACCTGGTCATGCCGCGCATGGGAGGCAATGAGTGCATCAAGCGGCTGAAAAAAATCAATCCGTCCGTGAAAGTCATGGTCTGTTCAGGATATAACCTCGTGTCCGATACGCAGCAGATCATTGCCAGAGGGATCGTCGGATTTATCCAGAAACCGTATGAACGTGACGAAATCGCGCGCATTCTGTATGAAGCGGTGGGAGGGGAATAGCCTACGTATCACGCACCTGCACATGGGTGAATCATGAAAAGCCTAACGGAATTGGATGAGCGCATCCTGCGGTTTCTGATTCATATAACACAGCCGTACCCAGTCTGCTGAACGGGCGGTAAACGACATCACCGCTTCATCCATCGAACCCGTAAAGCCGAAATTGTTGTCTGCTTGGATGCCAATACGAAGTGGCACGATGTTGGAAATGTTTCCAACAGTGGATATTGAGCCGCGAGACGTTGTCGTAACCTGTTGTCCGTCGATATAGAGCCGGCAGTTGTTGTTTGATGAACGGTTTATAACTGCCGTGACATAATGCCATCCGGTAAGATCCGTAATCGATACGGTTGACGCCATATCAAACGTTCCTATATTTCCCCATAATAATCCTCCGGTGGCGATATAGCAATGAAGGGCATTCGTATTATCGATTGTCATTTCCCATCCATACGTTAAACTAGGATTTCCGCCGTTCGTTTTTGCGATAACGGTATTCCATGCATCCAGACTCTCTCGTTTAACCCACGCGCTTACCGTAAAGTTGGAAGTTCCCGGATTCAGAACATTTCCCATATCCACATAATCGTCGTTCCCGTCAAATATTTGTGCCATGGCAATGACGCCGCTGTCTTGCAGC
>JAFGDP010000053.1 GCA_016932075.1 Chitinispirillaceae bacterium
AGTCCGTAGCCTGCAGCTCCTGCATGGAGCGGTGCGGTGAGCTTGCTGAAATGCTCCAGGCCGGGTGGGGTCAATAGCCTCCTGACAGGTACGCAAACCTCGCAACGATATTGATACCGACTCCTGCGCATCGTTTGCCGGACGCGCTTCGAGCATGAAAAGGTGTTTATTTTCTTTTCAGGATAAGGTATCTTTATTTGAGCCGGCCGGTAATAAAGGGCACGCCGGAAACTGACATGGAAAAAGCGATCCGTATAATCGAAACAGCGCAATCCGAAGGGCTTTTTTCCGCGTATGCCATCGGGGGAGGAATAGCGGCCCTGTTCTACATGGAACCGGTTGCGACGTTTGACCTCGACATTTTTATTATTCCTCCGGAAACAGCGGGTCCGCTGGTCTCGCTTTCACCGATCTACTCGTGGTTTGAAAAACGCGGGTACAAGCCGTTAAAGGAACAGATTGTTATAGAGGGAATTGCCGTTCAGTTCATTCCGGTATACAATGATCTGGTCAAGGAAGCGGTTCTCAATGCACAGGATAAAACGTATGGTACCGCCGGCACAAGGGTCATGGGGCCGGAATACCTTGTCGCGATCATGGTCCAGACCGGCCGGCCGAAAGACAAAGAGCGGATAGTGAAATTCCTGCAGCAAGCCGATCTCAACGTGAGCCTGCTCGATTCGATTCTTCAAAAATACGGGTTGTCGCGGGCGTTTGAAGAGTACGAGAGGGGCGGTTATGGCAGAACCGGATAGACTCTTTCAGTACAATGAAGATATTGTCCGGAATATATTCCGGAAAAAAGAGGAATTTCATCGCGATCGAGCGCTCCTGCCCATTGAAGAAAAAATAAAAATCCTCGTCAAGCTCCAGAAGATTTCCCTCACGATTCGTCCCAAACAAGGCGAAGAAGATACCCGTACGGTTTGGAAGCTGTAAATTCGGGGGGCTGATTCTCCATTACGCTACTCCACATGCCCGCCGGGCATGTGCCACCCTCTCCCTGTGGGAGAGGGTGTGTCCTGCTGAAGGCAGGACGGGTGAGGTCAAAACGATTTAAACGGAAGAACACCTCCTGCCTGTTAAAGTCCGTAGCCTGCAGCTCCTGCATGGAGCGGTGCGGTGAGCTTGCTGAAATGCTCCAGGCCGTGCCGGGTGGGGTTCCTTTCCCGCCCCAATAATTTCCCCTGCCTGACCGTATTTTTCCAGTAACAGTACGGTTTTTTCCCTCTCAACAGCACCTCTTTGTATTTTTATTGTGTTACGTGCAAAGGCCGGGAAATGCCGTATGGTAACGAGTTGAACCGGGCAAGGTCGGACCAGCATACAGGGGTGTATACATGAACCGCTGTTATTTCATCTTTTCAACCCTTCAACCTTTCAACCGCTGTTATGCCTGAAAACGTTCTTATCATCATCCCTACCTACAATGAGCGCGAAACCATTGGCGTGCTCATTCCTGCTATTTTAAAGACGGTTCCTGACACGCACATACTGGTGGTTGACGACGGCTCTCCTGACGGCACGTCGCAGTACGTGAAAGAAACCTTTGGCGCGAGCGGCGCGGTGTTTGTGCTTGACCGGACAAAGAAAGAGGGGCTTGGCAGGGCGTATGTTGCGGGTTTTGGCTGGGCCCTGGAGAGGCAGTACCAGTATGTTTTTGAAATGGATGCCGACTATTCGCATGACCCCAAATACCTGCCTGATTTTCTCAAGGCCATAGGGTCCAATGACCTGGTGATCGGGTCGCGGTATATTTCAGGGGTCAATGTAGTGAACTGGCCCATGTCCCGGCTGCTTCTGAGTTACTTCGCCAACAAATATGCGCGGTTCGTGACCGGTATCCCGGTGCGCGACTGCACGAGCGGGTTCAAGTGCTTCAGGCGCGCGGTGCTCGAGTCCCTGGATCTCGGACGCGTGGCGTCGTCGGGCTATTCGTTCCAGATTGAAATCAATTATAGTGCCTGGAAAAAGGGGTTCAGGATCACGGAGGTGCCGATTGTTTTTACCGACCGGCGCCGCGGCGCCTCAAAGATGTCGGGCGGTATCGTGCGCGAGGCGTTTCTGCTGGTGCTCTGGAAGCTGTTTTTCTCCTCGGTCATGAGCAGGAGAGGCAAGTGACGGACCCTGCCGCCATACGCGTGTCGGTGGTCGTGGTCAACTACAAGGTGCCTTTGAGCCTGCGGCAGGCGCTGCGGTCGCTGCGCGAGGCGGAAGGGTACGACACGGCTGAAGTGATCGTGGTTGACAACGCGTCAGGGGACGGGTCGCGGGAGACCATAACCGCGGAATTTCCTGAAATCAAATGGGTCCAGCTCAAGGCCAATATCGGGTTCGGCAAGGCGTGCAATGTGGGGGCGCGCAATGCCGCGGGCGAGTTTCTTCTGTTTCTCAATCCGGACACCATTGTGAGCAGGGGCACCCTTGTTCTGGCGGTCGATTTCATGGATGAACATGAGGACGTGGGGCTGCTCGGTGCAAAGACGCTTAATCCTGACGGCACGATGCAGCCCGGGTGCCGCCGCGGTTTTCCAACACCGGAAGCTGCGCTGTACCATTTTATCGGCTTGAGCAGGCTGTTTCCGAAAAATGAGCGTTTCGGAGGGTACCACTATACCTGGCTCGATCCGGACGACTCCTCGGAAGTGGACGCGGTGTCAGGATCATGCATGTTCATCAGGCGCCATCTGTTTGAAACCATCGGCGGTTTTGACGAGCGCTTTTTCATGTACGGTGAAGACCTTGACCTCTGCCGCAGGGTGCATGAGACGGGAAGCAAGGTATGGTATTATCCGGCCATTCAGATCATTCACCTCAAGGGAAGAAGTTCAGGAAAACGGCTTTTGAAATCAACGCTTGCTTTTTATGAGGCAATGATCATCTATTCAAGAAAGTACCGGCACCTGGATAACACGTTTTTTCCGGCCTGGATCGTGTATTGCGGCATCCTGGCGCAGGCAGTCGTGGGCATCGGCTCGCGCATGTTCAGGGCCGGCATAGCCTGTTTTATTGATCTGATGATTATCAATACCGCGCTCTGGGCGGGCCTTATGCTGCGGCTTGCAGGCGCTGGCGCGGTCAATCCCTACTCAGAGCCGGGACTCCTGCCCATGCTCGGCCTGCACTCATTGCAGAGCGCGAGCTTTCTTGTCATGTTCGCCTATTTCGGCATCTATTCCCATAAGCGCTATTCTGTTTCCAACCTGCTGGTGTCGGCTTTTTTTGCGTCGGTCATTTTCATGACCAGCGTGTATTTCATAAAATCGCTTGCGTTTTCCAGGCTCGCGTTCGCCGGGGCCACGATCGCCGCCGTGTTTTTCCTCGTTGCCTGGCGCCATCTGCTGCCGCTGGTGGTCTCCGGCCTGAGGAGGATAATTTACGCGCGTGACAAGGTGATCATTATCGGCGCAGGCGCGATTCCGCGCGTGCTCATCGGAAATATTGAACAGCAGAAGAGCGCGACCATTACCGGCATTCTCTGGGCGGGGAACGGTCAGCAGCCGGGAGAGTTCGAAGGGTATCCGGTACTCGGCCGCATGGAGGAGGTCGCCCAGGTACTGTCGCGCGTGAGTGTCGACATGGTGCTTGTGGCGACGGCGCTCCCCTGGTATTCCCATATGATCGAGGCGCTGGCCCGGGTAAAGGCAAAAAACCTGACCATCCGCTGGGTGCCCAATGAACTGTTTGAAAAGAGTCCTGAGTTGCTGCCGGAAACGATCCCGCTGCATGATTTCAGTGTGTAGGAAGAAGTTGAAAGGTTGAAAAGAGTTGAAAGGTTATAAAGAGAATAACGATGAAGAATGGTGGTGGTTTTATATTTTATTCCGTAATCCTCAATTCTCAATCTGCAATAAATAAGAGGCGGCATCCAGATTCGAACTGGAGAATAAAGGTTTTGCAGACCTCTGCCTTACCACTTGGCTATGCCGCCCTATAATAAAAAGGGGCTTGTAGCATGCAAAGCCCCGGAACTTATGGAGCGAGAGACGGGACTTGAACCCGCGACAGCCACCTTGGCAAGGTGGAGCTCTACCACTGAGCTACTCTCGCACAGGAAAAAAAATACAACACATTCATATATATAGTCAATAGCAAAAAGGGGTGGTAATGGCCGCTCTGATGAAAAAGACCAGAATTATAGCAACCATAGGGCCGGCTTCACAGAATCCGGAAACGATCCGGCGGCTTATCCGTGCCGGGGTGAATGCTTTCAGGCTCAATTTTTCCCACGGCGACCATGCAACGCATGGCAGATCCATGGCGATGATCAAACAGGTTTCCGACCGGTGCAACACTCCCGTGGCGCTTGTCGCGGATCTGCAGGGGCCCAAGATCCGCACCAGGTGTACTGAAGGAAACAGGCCGGTCATGCTTAAAAAAGGGGCCAGGATAGCGGTGACCGGCGCAAAGGTAGAATGCGGCAAAACCCTTGTCGCAATCGACTACCCGGACCTGGAAAAGGAGATCAAGCCGGGCCAAAAGATCATGATCAATGACGGCGCGATCCGTCTCACGACGCTGTCCGCGGACAAAAAAGCGCGCCGGATCATGTGTCTTGTTGAGGCGGGTGGAACATACGGGTCGCATAAAGGGGTCAACCTGCCCGACGTGAAGCTTTCGTTGCCGTCCCTCACTTCAAAAGACCTGTCTGATCTCAGCTTTATTCTCAGACACGATATCCAGTACCTTGCGCTTTCATTTGTGCGGAGCGCCGCGGATGTGCTGGCGCTGCGCGCCCGGGTCCGGTCAAAAAGGCCTGGTATCAGGATCATCGCGAAAATAGAAAAACCCGAAGCGGCGGCGGCAATCGATTCCATACTCGACGCGGCTGACGGCATCATGGTGGCGCGCGGCGATCTCGGGGTCGAGACAACGCCGTCGGATGTGCCGGTGCTGCAGAAGACGCTGATCAGCCGCGCCAATGAACAGGGAAAGACCGTGATCGTGGCCACGCAGATGCTTGAGTCAATGATCGAGCACCCCCTTCCCACGCGCGCGGAATCGAGCGACGTGGCGAACGCGATTTTCGACGGCGCCGACGCGATCATGCTGTCCGGCGAAACGGCCGTGGGCGCGTTTCCCCTTGAGGCGGCGGCCATGATGGCCCGGATCGCCCGGACAGCCGAGCAAAGCCAGTACCTGCACCGCGATATCATCAACCTGAGCGGCACGGGCCGCCGGTCGTCCAGGGCCGTGTGCGAGGCCGCCGCATGGGCGAGCCGCGACCTGGACAATTCGCCGGTCTGCGTGTTCACGCTGTCCGGCGACACGGCCCTGTATATGTCCAAGATAAGGAACCAGTCGCCCATTTTCGCGTTTTCGCCGGAACAGAAGGTGGTGCGCATGCTTTCATTGGCGTGGAACGTGACCCCGTTTCATATTCCGTTTGAAAAGCACATGGCCGACTTGATCACGGACGCGGAATCAATCCTGCTGCGAAACCGGCTCGTCAGGCGGGGCGCGCATATCATTCTGGTAAGCGGCACCACGCCGGTAAAAGGGGCGACCAATGTGATGAGGATAAAGAGGGTGGGGGAACGATAACTGCGCGGAATAAATGAATCATATGAGGGAGGGGCGACCCATTGGGTCGCCCCTCTACTTTTGTAATAACGGTGACCACCACCACTGGTTTTGCAGGTACCAGTCAATGGTTTTTGTGAGGCCCTGTTCGAACGTGACTGAAGGGGACCAGCCGAGGCCGGTTTTGATTTTTGTGGCGTCAATGGCATAGCGGCGGTCATGGCCCGGCCGGTCGGTCACAAAGGAGATAAGGGATTCGGGTTTGCGAAGGTGGGTGAGGATCAGTTTCACAATGTCGATATTGTGCTGTTCATTGCACCCGCCGATATTGTACACCTCGCCGCAAACGCCCCGCTCAAGCACGGCGCACAGGGCGCTGCAGTGGTCCTGCACATAGAGCCAGTCGCGCACGTTCATGCCGTCGCCATATACGGGAAGGGGCGTGCCGGCGAGTGCGTTCGTGATCATGAGCGGAATGAGTTTTTCAGGGAACTGGTACGGCCCGTAGTTGTTTGAGCAGCGGGTGATGATCGCGGGAAAACGCCAGGTCTCATGGTATGACCGCACGAGCAGGTCGCTGCCCGCCTTGCTGGCGGAGTAGGGGCTGTTTGGTGAAAGCGGCGTGGTTTCAGAAAAGGAGCCCCTCGGGCCGAGCGTGCCGTACACCTCGTCGGTGGAAACGTGGATGAACCGAGTCTCGCTGAACCGGTCTTCCCAGGCTGCGCGGGCTGTTTTAAGCAGGGCGTGCGTGCCCAGCACGTTCGTGATCACGAACTGGTCGGGCGCGGTGATGCTGCGGTCGACATGGGACTCGGCGGCGAAATGGACGACCGCGTCAAACCGGTGCTCCCTGAAGAGCGAAACAAGCAGCCCGGTATCGTTGATATCGCCTTTGACAAACTGGTATTGGGGATGGCCGCTCGCCTGTTTCAGGTTGTCGAGATTGCCCGCATAGGTCAGCGCGTCCAGGTTCACCACGTGGTACTCTTTGCGCCGTTCCAGAATATAATGGACGAAATTCGACCCGATAAAACCTGCGCCGCCGGTGACAAGGATTTTTTTCATGGTGACCGTAAAATAATTTATCGGCAGGCGCCTGAAACGCCGGGATATCGTTTCCCGGATGCTGTTTGATGGGACAGGGAGATATCCCAAGGCCGGCTGATTCGGTCTTGGCTGTGGAAGATCAATCAGGGATCCCTTTCTCCGCCTCAAGAAATTTCCTGAACGCCTGTTTCCACTGCGGCATGCTATTGATGCCGAGACTTTTCAGTGCCTGGTTTTCAAGCACGCTGCAGGCAGGACGCCTGGCAGGCCGGGGAAACTGGTCAGTGGTGCAGGGCTGCACCGGTACCCGCAGGCCTGCCGCCGCGATGATCTCCTGTGCAAAATCATACCAGGTGCATGCCCCTTCGCTGGTGCAGTGAAAAATGCCGTAGCGGGGTATGGAAACAAGGCGAAGGACCTGTCGGCAGACTGAAACGGTCCAGGTGGGGGTGCCGGACTGGTCATTCACCACAAGCAGCGGTTCTCCGGCTTGGGCATTTTTTTTTGCAGCGGCCCTGATTGCACGCACAAAATTGTTGCCGTAAAGCCCGTAGAGCCATGCAATGCGCACAATATAACACCGCGAGCAGTTTTTCCGGACAAGGAGCTCGCCTTCAAGCTTTGACCTGCCGTAAACCGTGGCCGGATTGGTCCGGTCGGTTTCAAGGTACGGGCTGTTTTTTTTGCCGTCAAACACATAGTCGGTGCTGATGTATACAAGCGGAATGCCCAGTTCTTCCGCTGCCCGGGCAAGGTTGCCTGCGCCGGTACCGTTGACTGCGAATGCGGTCTCTGCGTTGGTCTCGCACGCATCCACGGCCGTGTATGCGGCGCAGTTGATGATCAGTCCGGGGCGCAGCCGGTCAATGCACTCCCTGACGCTGTCCGGTTGCGTAATGTCTATCCCGGGAAGGTCCGCGCCCGTGACCTCATGACCTTCTTTTTTTGCCCGAATCATCATGTCGGTCCCGAGCATGCCGTTGCAGCCAATGATACAGAGTTTCATTATTCATATCCTTGAAAAAGTTCAGAATAAAACCAAAAAATATATCGGTGAGCAAAACAGTTCCCTGATTTTACGATGGCACGGCAACGATCCGTTGTTTTTATTACTATCTGAATTTTGCGCCGGTCACCCTTGGACAATGGCTCAGGAATCGGTGCGCCGCTCGGTCAGCGGTGCCCTCGATACATCTGCCTTACGGCAGACACTCGGTCACCGGCAAATTGATTATGAACAGAAATACATTTTTCGAGATCCGAAATAGTCTTTCGATATACCTGCCGCCCCTGTGGAGCTCGGGTTTCTTTTTCCGCCTTCTCGTTTCTGCGTAATGCCAATAAATGATTGTCCATGATGGAAAAATAGAGAGATCACGAATTCTTTTTCCGGTGACGTCGGTCACCGTATACCTCTCCAAGAGGAGAGGTCTGTCCCGCAGGGACAGGGTGAGGTCAAACACGAAACCAACAATTCTCCTAGGGCTTTCCTACTCCGACGCTAGCAACAATCCCTTTCAATTGCGGAATGCGCCCTTGGACCCCGATTAATATCGGTACTCCGTGCAGGGATTGCGGAATTAAAAACCAAAACAAGAGGCTATTTGATGTTTTTAATTAACCTCTATTATTGCCCTGCACTTTTCCAGGTCAGGCTCGTACACCAGCCTGCCCTTGATGCGCTGTTCCGTTACCGGCAGGTCAAGGTCTTTCTGTTTCATGGCGCCACTCGAGGAAAACCGCAGGTAAAAGTCCATGACCTCGGTCGCGGTGAAATTGCTTTCAATGAACGCGAGGATTTGCTGCGACGTGACGGTGGTAAGCACGATACTCCTGTTCCGCAGGGCGTCAAACAGCGTGCGCAGGACCTGGCGCTGCCGCGCCTTTGCCTCTTCAGGAGAGGTGTAGGCGGGGGAGAGATAGGATGCAAGGTTCCTGCTGTCAAGCTTGTGCGTTCCGGGTTTCATCCGGAGCTGTGAAGAGGATTTCTCATCAATAGTTGCAAAGATCCCGCCGAGAATATCCGCTGTTTTCAGAACACTCTCTTTGGTGAAAACGGTATAGCGCGACAGGCGGATATTGAGCATCCGTTCGAGGAGCGAGTTGATAAACGAAGGACCGCCGTACAGGTACGCCTCGTCAAAGGTTTGAATGCCTTGCGCAAACTGCTCGACAAGGAGCCGGGGAGGAATATGTATGGTGTACACCACCCCTTTTTCAAAATGGGCGCTGACGATAAAAAACAGCGCCGGCGTGGAGCAGAACAGGAAATTGAGCGGCTGGCCCCGCACCATGACGTCCTTTTTTTCCTGTGAAAGCCGGGAAAACCGCTCGGATGCGCTCATGTCAGGGGCGAGCCGCGACGCCTGGATGGGCCTGCCGTCATGGTAAATGCTGGCGCTCTGGCCGGTGAGCAGGTTGATGGATTCGCTGCCGTCGATCCGTTCGAGCGTGAGCTGGCCGTCCATGCAATTGACAATGGTACGATCGGGCTGAATATCGCACAAAAAATCGGCGCCGCCGCCGGTCAGTGAAATAGTGGCGGCCGGGGTGAGAATCCGAACCGCTTCCTGTTTTCCGGCATAGGCGATTTTGTACCAGCATGCGCCTGTTTTCTGAAACAGTTCAATGATCGTTTCACCCTCAGGGGAAACGGCCAGTTTGTCGAGCGAAAGCTCTGCAAATGCGTCAAGGTCGACCCGTGAAAACGAGCCGAGTGACACCTCTGCCTGGGAAGAGAGCTCGGTCTGGATCCGGTCTCCTTGGCTCAGGCTGATCCCCTCCTGCGCCGGTATGCTCCTGCCTTCACTGCTGGTAATGGTCACCTCGCCGTAATGGAATTCAAGACGCACGGAAACGGGCTGCAGGGTATTGGCCGGGCCCTGTTCCCTGGATCCCACCTGCAGCTCGCTGTTCTCATCGACAGCGCTCATGAGATTGAACTGGGAAAGGTCCGAGGTCGGCCGCACGCCTGCGACCCTGAGGATCTCAAAGTTGGTGGTCCCTTCAGGCACCCGGTACAGGCCCGGCCGCCGCACATCGCCGTTTACCGCGACTCTATAGGATTTTAATTGGAGGTATCTGCCGCCCGGACCAAACATGCCGGCGAGGGCAACTGCCTGCCAGATGATGCCTGCGCACAAAAGCATATAGACCAGAAATACGGCGATACGCCGCTTTTTATGCTGGGCCATTTATGAAATTCCTCTGTGGTTCCTGCTTGGCTTCCTTATCTTGTTGCTCTCGCCTCACCTCATCACCCCGCCCTTTGGGCACCCCTCTTCCCCTCTCCATACGTGGAGAGGGGAAGAGGCGAATGCGAAAAAACGACTGTTTCTATTATACCACGGTTAAAGGGTTTTATAAAGGACAGGTTTTCCATTAACAACAGCAGGGGCGCAGAGCAACGCGCACCTACCGGTTGCCGTTTGTCGTGCTGTCCGAACTGGTTGCGTCTTGCTTGATGGTGTCTGTTCCGGAAATTGCCGCAGGCCCGGCTTCAGGTTTCTGGTCCTGTTTTTTCATGATGGGAGCCGGTGTCTGGGCCGTTTTTACATGGTCCTTTTTTTCCCCTCCTGCAACGGCGCTGTCGCGCATAATTCCCGGGGGATCGGGGGCGGGAACCGTGGCCGACTCTTTATGGGGCATGGGTGAGGGGGAAACGCCTTGTTGTTCTGTCCCTCCGATTCCCAGATAGGTGATCCCCTCCTCCTGGACATTTGGCGCAGGAGCAGGCCGCAATGAAAGCCAGAGCTCGGTCCCGGTAAGACTGAGAAAAAGCACAAGCAGGAGCCAGAAGCCCTTTTTCCGTGCCAGGTGCGCGCTGAACCTTCCAAGGGCGGCACTATGGCGCGGAAGGCTGTATCTGAGCGCTTTGCCGCTGTTTTTGACCCGGTTTTCCAAAGCCAGTCCCAGGGTGCGCCAGGAGAATTTTTTGTGCGTTTCATCGTCATAGCTGTATTTGGAATAGGAGTAGTAGCCGTAGTAACCATAGTAGTACGGATAATAGGCGCGCGACGGGGACACGCCGTTGAATATGCCGCCCAGCACATGGCACCCGATGCGGCTGAGCTGGTGTATTGCCTGCTTTGCCGCCTTAAGCGGCGTCCACATGGTGCGAAGGATAAATATGCATGCGTCCATTTTCGGCGCCATGGTAAGCGTATCGCTTACCGGAAGGAGCGCAGGGGAATCGAAAATAATAATATCGGCCCGATGCCGCAGTTCCTTGATGAGCAGATCAAACCGGTAGGTGCCAAGCAGCTCGGCAGGGTTGTGCGGCCGTTCGCCTGAGGTAATGAGCTTCAATTCATCATACACGCTGTTTTGCATGATCTCATCGACGGTTTTGGTTCCAAGGAGAAAATCGGTGAGACCGCCTTTGTTTGAAATGGAAAAAAGGGTATGCATCTGGGACCGCCGCAGGTCTGCGTCGATAAGGATCACTTTTTTCCCGTCAAGCGCAAAGGTGATGGCAAGGTTTGCGGCCAGCGTGGTTTTCCCTTCGCCTTTTACCGCGCTGCACACCATGAAGGTATGGCTGTTATAGACAGCCGCCAGATGCTTGAGGTTAGCGCGTAAGGCCCGAAATGGCTCTAGTATGGTTTTTGTAAGGTCTGCCGATCGTTGTATGAGTGCCTTGTTCGTCTCAATGAGCGGTACAATGCCAAGCAGGGGCAGATTGAGCCCTTTTTCAACATCAGTCGGGTCTTTTACGCTCTGGTCAATGTATTCAAACAGGAATGCGAGCGCAATGCCGAGAATGAGCCCGATAAGAAGTCCGATGATAATTGACACCGGCTTGACGCTCGGTTCAGCAATGACGGGCAGTTCCGCGAGTTCGAGTATTTTGATGTCGGTTTCCTGGGATTCACGCCTTATTTTTGTCTCCTCATATTTCGTCTTGAGCATTCGAAGGGTCTGGAGGAGCGATTCGGTCTGTCGCTGCAGGAACGCGTATTTCTGTTCAATCGAAGGGAGCTTGAGCAGCTCGGTGTTGAGTTTTTCAATTACCTGCTCCAGGGCGATCCGCTTGGCATCGAGCGCGGAACGCTCGATGGTGAGATTGATAAAAGACTGAACAAGGTCCTGCCTGATCGGGTTTTTGACCAGGGTGCGCGATGCAGCCTCGGTCATGCTGTCAACAGCGGCGCTTTTGAGCTTTTCGATCTGCTGTCTGATCATTTTTACCTTATAGTGCTCAGGGCTGTTCTCTGCGGACAGCGTATTGTATTCAAGCTCAAGCTGTGCCAGCCGGTCCTTGATAGGGTCATTAAAGGTAATGGACTGGACAATGGTGAGCTCCTGCTTGGTGATCTGGGAGTTGTGCGAGGCGAGCCGCTCCCTGGCCTCGACCAGGCCGAGCTGGGTTTTTTGCAGCTCGATCTCCATGTCGGTAAGCTTGGACATGGTCAGGCTGGTTTCATCCGAGAGCTGCACCATGTGGTGCTCTTCCTTGAATTCACGGAGCGCGCTCTCTTTTTCGTCAAGTTCTTTCTGGAGCTTTTTTATGGGTTGCTCGAACTTGTAGAGCAATCGGGTAATCTCCTGTGAATTGACGTCGAGCCGGTAGTCGATATAGGTTTTGCACAGCTCGTTAAGCACGTCCCGCGCCACCTCGGCTTTTCTGTGCTTGTAGGAAAGCTCGATAATATCGTTTTTTTCCCGGTTGGTCTGTCCCTGCGAAATGGTGAGGTTCCCCCGTATGCTCTCCACCCTTGCCTTTCCGCCCAGATTGTCAGAAACAATGTTCAGGACCGTATTTGACCTGAGCAGCTCCAGGTGCGTGTTGAACGCCTTTTCCCGGTCGCCTGAGTAGTGGAACATCTGGTCGCCGATAATCTGCTTCTCCTCCGGTTTGAACAGGAGCCGGGCATGTGCTGAAAAGAATTTGTCCCCTCTGAGATATTGGAACACGGAAAACAGCGTGAAAACAAGTGTGATAGCAATGACCGTATTTCTTCGGCGCAGAATAACGCCGATGTACCGGAACAGGTCGAACTCCACCTCCTCCTCGTCCTCTTTCTGTCTTGAGATATGAGGGGCCTGTGGAGCATGCGGGGGGAAAGAGGATGCGCTGCCCTGCCGGCTGTGCATGGCCTCCGATGCATAAGCTGGTTCGCGGTCAGGGTGGAAGGTTGCCGAAAAAGCTTCGGATGCATGACGCGGCTTGTTTTCACGGGCCGCTGAAGGCGGTTTTTCAATTTCAGGATTTGACTCTGAAGGTGCCGTTACAGGGGGCTCATTTGCATAAACCGGTTCTGGTCCTCTGTTCTCACTTGTTGGTCTGGTCGGCTCATCGGGCTGCACCTGCCTTTTTGCAGCCTCCTCATTGAGCTTGCGTACAATATCGCCGAGACTGAATTTTTTCGGTTTCATGACATGCTTGCTATTCGCGTGTCAGGGTTATGTCATAGTGTCGGCGCACGTGGGGTGCGTTGAACCGATTCCCTGCATAACTCACTGGTTTGCTTCCGTTTTTATTGCCGGCAACCATGGCTGTCTATTAAGACATTATAGTATTCAGGTTACGGTGATTCAAGAAAACCGGACCTGGCCTTCGCGGGCCCTAAGTTGCTGCGGTAACGCCTGTTAAAATTTGGCAATACAGGGAAATTGTTCCGGCGACTCTGCCTCCCAATTCCCCCCGATAGGGGGGCGCTGACCCGCAGGGTCAGGGGGGGTCGTAAACAGATCCCAGGATCCAAACAGGCACTCAAATATTTCAACGATCCTGATAGCGATACTGACAACGATGTTTACATTCAGCAATCCGCAATGCTTCGGCAGGCTCAGCACAAGTCCGCAATTGAAGAATAGCCTTGGATTTTGGTTTTTTAAATCCGAAATCCTTGCCCGGTAATCGAAGGGCGCAATCCGCAATTAGATCATCCCTGCTTTTCAATGTCCTCGAGGATTACCTGTATATCTTCCCGTGATATCTGTGCCAGGTCGTGGGCAAAGCCGTAATTAAGGACCAGCTTGCAGAGCCGGTTGATCTCGCGGGGAACGCCTCCTGAACTCCTGAATATGAGCTCATAGCCAAGGGTGGTGAACAGGGTGTTCATATCGTGGCCGGCAACCCTGAGCCGGTGCTGGATGTATTTGACGGTTCCGTTGTAGTCTAGATTGTTCAAGTGGAAACGGAGAAAGATGCGCTGGTCAACCTGGCGCATACGTTTCACCTTTTCGCGCAGCTCAGGCTGGCCGACGAAAAAAATAGTAAGAAAATTCTCCGACCGCGACGAGATATTCGTAAGATTTTTTATCTCATCGATCACGGTGTCGCCGATCTGCTGGGCCTCGTCGAATAGGATGACCAGGTGTTTTTTCTCCTCGTAAAAGAGCGTTTCAAGCCGCTTTTTAAAGAGCTGCATGAGTTGGTATTTGTCATTGCGCTGGGGCGTTTCAACGGCGGCGTTTTTATGGCCGGAACCGGAATCAAGACGCGTGACCGTGTCGAAGAGCAGGTCCATAAAGGAAAAGTTGGAGTTTTCAAAGTCAACGGTTGCAAACTGCTGGGAAGGCAAAGAGCCGATGAGCACGTGCTTGGTGATTGTTTTTCCCGAGCCGATCTCGCCGGTCAGGAGCCCCATGTTCATGTTCCGGTCATTCACCACATAGAGCATGCGGTCGAGCGCTTCGCGGTGGTCCTCGCTCTCGAAAAAAAAACGGGTGTCGCAGAGTTCTTCAAACGGCTTTTCCCTGAGGTGCCAGTGGTCGAGGTAGCTCATGAAATTTTTTCCTTATCCAACAGAACTGCATTTATATACCGGAAACGGTTTTGCCAGATTTCGACGAGTCGACCCGGGCGGTTTATAGCAGGGTCTGCACCTTATGCATTCGGTTATTGGCTGAGAGCTATTGAATACATTGCAATATGGAGGGAAATGCTCACCACGCTGAGAATGCTTGCAATGAGCCCCCAGTTGATCAACATTGATTCCGGCACATACATGGTATCGCCCGGATACAGGAGGTATTTTGAGCTTTCCCGTTTGGAGATCCTGCCGCTGAGAAGGTCGTGCAGGTTCACCGCAATAACCGTCCCGTCACCCCTGATTATTTTTGCCCATTTTGCCTTTGCGTTTTTTAATCCCCCGCATACGGCAACCGCCTTGACCATCTCGATCGGCTCGTAGATCTCATACTCACCTGAACGGGCCACGTCGCCGATGATGAAAATCTTGTTCGCATAATAGGACTCGATTGAGATTGACACCACCGGGTTGTTCACGTACGGCGCAAGCTTGCCCTGCATGATCTTAACAAGCTGGGCGCAACTCATTGCCGCCACGTCGAGTTCGCCGATGACCGGATAGTTGATCCTGCCGTCAGGCCGTATCTTGTGGCGTCCCGAAAACTCCGGGTGCTCGACAACATTGATGGAAATAACGTCCCCGGCCTGCAGGATGTACTCCTCACCCTCTCCAAACGAGCCTGCTGTAAGAAATATGACAAGAACCGCCAATCGTTTGAGAACCATGCCTGCCTTTTCAGGTTGAACGTCCCTATCGGCTGTACGTATACGCTCCCGTAAGCTCCTGATACAGCTCAAACCTCAAGAAATACCTCGAAAAGTGATTATATCTTTTACAGTAACATGAATCAATACTATTCTTCTGGTTGTAAGACAAATGCATAGCGAGCAGCGAAAACACGGTTGAGAAGACGTCCCTGGACGGTTGCCCCTTCTATCGCTATATGCAATAATCATTTGTATCATAATTGAACCCTGATGTCAATGGTTTCATGTTTTTTCGCGCCTGTTTTTCAGGTTTTTTTGGAGAAACAGGAACATGACAGCGCAGGCATTGTATTTTAAGGGCTGGCGCAACGACAGGGAGAAGAGCGCTACACTACCCGGTAACCGCCTGCGCACGCGGGGTACGGTCCGGATTGTTCGGGGAAACGCTGATGAAAAAAAACGGCACTACGTCCAATGCGGTTCATGAGAAGTACATGCTGACCGCGCTAAAGCTGGCCTGGCAGGTAAAAGGTGAAACATTTCCGAATCCTGCGGTGGGCGCCGTGGTCGTGGCCGGGAACACGGTGGTGGGACAGGGCGCCACGCAACGTGCCGGCGGCATGCACGCGGAAAAGGTGGCGCTGAAAAAGGCCGGCAAAAAAGCGGCGGGCGCAACCCTGTACGTGACGCTTGAACCGTGCTCCCATTTCGGCAGGACGGCTCCCTGCACCCATGCCATTATCAGGGCAGGCGTTGCGCAGGTGGTGGCGGCCGTGCGGGACCCGAATCCGCTTGTCGCAGGAAAAGGCATTGCGCGGCTCAGGGCGGCAGGCATAAAGGTGAAACTCGGCGTGCTGCGGGTTCAGGCCGCACGGCTCAACGAGGAGTTTTTTCATGCAATTGCGCACAGGCGCGCGTGGATTACCCTTAAACTGGGCCTCACGCTTGACGGCCGTATTGCCGATGCACAGGGCGGTTCCCAATGGATTACCGGAGACGAGTCCCTGACCTATGTGCATGGGCTCCGACGCACGCATGCGGCCGTTGCCGTAGGCAGGAACACGCTTGTAAAGGACGATCCCCGGCTTACCGTACGCCGTGTGCGGGGACGTTCTCCTGCCAGGATCGTTTTTTCCTCCACCCGGAAACTGCCCGCCCGTTCATACTTTGTCCGCAACAGCCGCACAACGCGCTCCATTGTGGTTCTGCCCGGAGAAACGCGTCAGAAGATAGCGGTGGATGCGCGCACGGGTATTGAGTACTGGCATACCGGAAAAAAGGCGGGACGGGCGCACCTTCTGGCGTTCACCCGCATGGCGTACGAGAACGATATGACGAGCGTGCTTGTGGAGGGCGGCAGCAAGCTGGCCTCGGCATTTCTCGGTCACGGTCTCGTCAACAGGATCTACCTGCTGTACGGCAACAAAATTTTCGGCCAAGGCCTGTGCGGCATAGCCATGGCAACGGGCAGGCCGATCACGTCAAGCATCGCTCTTGAGCAGCAGTACGCTTTCATGCTCGGCGATACGGTTATTGTTACGGGAAAACCGCATGTACCGGGGTGAAGCGGCGGACGGGCGTTTGTTCTGCAATCAGCAATCCGCAATATTGCTCTGCAGAGCGGGGTCGTGTATTTTCTGTATTTCTTTACCGGTCAATGATCATTGCACGACGGCGCCTGCCGCAGTGGTCGTTTGACACGATCAGGCGGGAGTATGTTTACCGGTCTTATAGAAACGCTCGGCACCATCGTCTTGGTCAAACGGTCAGGAGTTGTATGCCGGATCGCCATTGTTCCGGACAAGGCGGGCTTTACGGTTGCCGTGGGCGGATCGGTGAGCGTTGACGGCGCGTGTCTTACCCTGGAGGGCGAAAAAAACGGGGGGCTCTGTTTCGCGGCGGTGCAGGAGACCCTTGACCGCACCACCCTGAAAAACGCGCGTGCCGGCGGCCGGGTCAATCTCGAACGGCCGCTTGCCCTGGGACAGCGGATCGACGGGCACATGGTGCTCGGTCATGTTGACGGCACCGGCTCGATACGGGAGCGCCGTGACGGCAAAGAGGCGAGCGTCATCGCCATAACGGTTCCGCCGGAGTGCGCTTCACTCATGGCGGTAAAGGGCTCGGTGGCCGTCGACGGCATAAGCCTGACCATTGCCGCGCTCAGGGACGGCGCCATCGAGGTCGCGCTCGTTCCCGCGACGCTTGAGAAAACAACGCTTGGCGGGAAAAACGCTGGCGATTCCGTCAACATCGAGGCTGATGTGATTGCCCGGTATGTGGAGCGATGCGTCGCCGTCAAGCCTTTGACCAACGGCAACGGGACGCTCTTTGAAAAACTGGAAAGGCTGGGATATTGAAGGATTTTACCGCGATAAAAAAAATCATTGAGGCGTTCCGCGCCGGCAGCTTCGTCATCATTGTCGATGATGAGGAGCGCGAAAACGAAGGCGATCTTGCGGTGGCCGCGGCCGCGTGCACGCCCGAGAAGATCGCGTTCATGGCGCGCGAGGGGAGAGGACTCATTTGCGTTGCCATGGAGGGCGGCCGTCTCGATGATCTCAAGATACCCATGATGGTCGCCAACAACACCTCTCATTTCGGCACCGCCTTTACCGTATCGGTGGAGGCGCGCGAAGGCACCACCACCGGTATTTCCGCGGCTGACCGCGCCACCACCATCATGAAGCTGATTGATCCTGCGGCGCGGACCGAAGACTTTGTCATGCCCGGCCATATGTTTCCACTGCGCAGCCGCGAGGGCGGCGTGCTTGCCCGCAGCGGTCAGACCGAGGCCGCCGTGGACCTGGCGCGGCTCGCCGGGCTGTTTCCGGCAGGCGTTATCTGCGAAATCATGAACGAAGACGGCACCATGGCGCGCATGCCCCAGCTTCGCTCCTTCTCGAACAAGCACGGCATACCGGTTGTTTCGGTGGCCGAACTCATCAGCTTTCGCCGCGCGCATGAAAAATTCGTAACCAGGGTCGCGGAAGCGAACCTGCCGACCGGCTACGGTGATTTTACCATCATAGCCTACGAGGAGCTGCTCTCGAACAGTGTGCACCTGGTGCTTCGCAAGGGAACGATTTCACCCGGCACGCCCACCTTGGTGCGGGTCCATTCGGAGTGCTTTACCGGTGATGTGCTCGGTTCACTGCGTTGCGACTGCGGCGACCAGCTGCACCGCGCCATGGAGATGGTGAGCCGGGAGGGCGGTGCCATCCTCTATCTGCGCCAGGAGGGAAGGGGCATCGGCCTGGTCAACAAGCTGAAAGCGTACTCCCTGCAGGAACAGGGACTGGATACGGTTGAAGCCAATGAAAAACTCGGTTTTGCGCCTGACCTGCGCGACTACGGCATCGGCGCGCAGATCCTTTCGGATCTGGGAATAACGGCCATCCGGCTCATCACCAATAACCCCCGGAAAATCGTGGGGCTTGAAGGGTACGGACTTCAGGTCGTGGAACGGGTGCCGATCGAGATGCAGCCGAGAAGCGAGAATGAGCTGTATCTGAAGGCGAAAAAAGAGAAATTGGGACACCTACTCGAAGGAGGTTATTCATGCCAGCCGTAATAGAAGGAATTCTTGACGGTTCAGGAAAACGGTTCGGGATCGTGGTCAGCCGGTTCAACGAGCTCATTTCAAAAAAGCTGCTCGAGGGAGCGCTCGACTGTCTTTTACGGCACAAGGTCGACAAAGAGGCTATTGCCATCGTCTGGACGCCCGGCGCGCTGGAGATTCCGCTGGTCGCCAAGAAAATGGCAATGGCCAAACAGTACGACGCGCTGCTGTGCCTGGGCGCGGTGATCCGGGGAGGGACGCCCCATTTCGACTATGTGGCCTCCGAGATGGCCAAGGGCATCGCCAAGGTGGCGCTTGAGAGCGGCATGCCGGTGATCAACGGCGTGCTTACGACCGAAACCATTGATCAGGCCGTGGAGCGTGCCGGCGCGAAGTCGGGTAACAAGGGGTGGGATGCCGCGCTGAATGCCGTTGAAATGGTCGATCTGATGGGACGGCTGTAATCCCGCCGCGCCCTGGCAACGGAAGCCTATGACCGAATCGCGAACCATGCCGGATACCGTGGCGCCCAGAAATCGCCGGAAGGCGCGTGAACTGGCGCTCCAGGTGCTCTATGCGCTTGAGGTAGGCAACGCGGACGAGTGGGAGACCATGTTTGAACGCATTGCCGCAGGGGCGCGCTGCTCCCCTGAGAACAAACGGTACGCCCGGGCGCTGGTGCAGAAGACCGTGACCTCGCTTGAGTCGATCGACGAGCGGATCACCAGGCACGCGGCGAACTGGGATCTCAAACGGATGGCCGCGCTTGACCGGAACGTTCTGCGTCTTGCCGTGTGCGAACTCGCCAGTTTCAATGACGTGCCGTTCCGCGTCGTGATTGATGAGGCGGTGGAGCTGGCCAAACGGTACGGTACCGATGATTCCGGAGGATTTGTCAACGGCATCATCGATTCGATCAGGAAAGAGTGTCCGAGGAACTGACCGCCGGCGTTGCACCGGGG
>JAFGDP010000054.1 GCA_016932075.1 Chitinispirillaceae bacterium
GTCGGTGCGTTCCAGATCGCTCTTCCGCCGGGCCTGGAGCCGGTAGGATTCCACGGCTTCCCTCCGGTCCGGCGTCGTGACCCTTTGGACCAACTGATGTTCCGGAGCAAGCACCATATAGGTAGCACCGAACAGGGTATCGGGACGCGTGGTAAAGACGCTCAGTTCCTCCCCATCAGCCGCTCCGCCGTCGATCCGGAACCGTACCTCCGCACCTTCGGACCGCCCGATCCAGTTCTTCTGCATGAGCAACGTCGATTCCGGCCAATCGACCTCAGCAAGGTCATCGAGGAGCCGGTCCGCGTACTGCGTAATGCGAAGCAGCCACTGCCTGATTGCCTTGCGCTCGGTAGCCGTACCGCACCGTTCGCACAATCCGCCTTTCACCTCTTCATTGGCAAGGCCGGTTTTGCACGACGGGCACCAGTTGATCGGCATTTCGCTTTCGTAGGCGAGCCCCTTCTTGAACAGCTGGAGGAATATCCACTGGGTCCACCGGTAATAGGCAGGGTCGGTCGTATTGATTTCCCGGTCCCAGTCATAATAGAATCCGACGGCATTTATCTGGCGCTTGAAATTGGCGACCGCCTGTTCAGTGGTTATGCGCGGATGGATGCCGGTCTTGATTGCATAATTTTCCGCAGGGAGCCCGAACGCGTCCCACCCCATGGGATGCAGCACGTTAAAACCCTGCATCCGTTTCCAGCGGGCGATAATGTCGGTCGCGGAATACCCTTCGCAGTGCCCCACGTGGAGTCCGGAACCGGAAGGATAGGGAAACATGTCAAGCACATAGAACTTGGGTCTTGACGCATCAAAATCCGATTTATGCAATCGTGCCTCAGCCCACCGCTTCTGCCATTTCGGTTCAATGATTGAAGGATCGTATTGTGTCACGCATAACTCCAGCAATGGTTGTCCCGGCGCGCGTCGTAATTTGCCCGCGCAGCCCCCCACCGCGCCGTTTACGTAAGGGTCTGCCTGAAATAGTCAATCGTTCTGGCGAGTCCCTGGTCTAGGTCTATCCCGGGTTCCCACCCCAGCCGTTCCCTTGCAAGCGATATGTCGGGCCTGCGCTGTTGCGGGTCATCAGCCGGCAGCGGCTGGCTAACGATTGGTGACCTGCTGCGCGTAATCATCACAATTTTTTCTGCCAGCTCCTTGATAGTAAACTCATGTGGATTGCCTATATTGATCGGTCCGGTGCAATCCTCTCTGTTCATCATACGCACCATCGCCTCGACCAGGTCGTCCACGTAGCAGAAGGAACGGGTCTGCGTACCGTCGCCATACAGCGTGAGCGGTTCTCCCTTGAGCGCCTGCACAATGAAATTGGATACCACCCGTCCGTCGTTCGGATGCATCCGCGGCCCGTATGTGTTGAATATCCGCACGACGCGTATGTCCACGCCGTTCTGCCGGTGATAGTCGAAAAAAAGCGTTTCGGCCACACGCTTTCCCTCATCGTAACACGACCGTATACCGATGGTATTTACATTTCCCCAGTAGGATTCGGTCTGCGGATGCTGCACCGGGTCACCGTATATTTCAGAGGTCGATGCTTGAAGCACCCTGGCCTTGATCCTTTTTGCGAGCCCGAGCACGTTGATGGCGCCCATGACACTCGTTTTGATCGTTTTCACGGGATTATATTGATAATGTACCGGAGAAGCCGGACATGCGAGGTTATAGATCTGGTTAACTTCAACGAATACCGGAAAGGTGATATCGTGACGCATCAACTCAAAATTGGGCTTTCCGATCAGATGGGCGATATTGCGTTTTCTGCCGGTGAAATAGTTATCAAGACAGATCACGTCATTGCCTTCATTGACAAGTCGCTCGCACAGGTGCGATCCTAAAAAACCCGCCCCGCCGGTCACCAGTATCCTGAGCTGATCCATCGTTTCCCCTTGTGCGTTAAAATAGTGGCGTCTTGATTGTACCATCAACTCGCCGTACCGTACAACCAGCCCTCTTTTCAGATTGCCGTTATTTTTACCTCTTCCATGAGCCGCCATACCTCCTCGCGCGAAACCGTATGCGGACCATGATGCATCGCCTTTGACGCGCCACAGGCAAGGGCCAGCCGGCACGTTTCGGTAAAAGAAAATTTCCTGTTCCAGGAAACAAGCAGCCCTGCCATAAGAGCGTCTCCACAGCCGACCGTATCCACTGTTGCCACCTGGGGCGGTACGCACAGCAGGCAGTCATTATCATGCACCGCGATCATACCATCGGAACCAAGTGAAATAAATACGTAAGGCACTCCACCATCCATGAGTTTTTTTCCTTTGAGCGCGATATGCCGCACTCCTTTGATCTGTTCGCCGAATAGGTCTTCGAGTTCCGTGCTGTTCGGCTTTACGGCAAGCGGTTTCGCGCGCACACCCAGACGCAGTGGTCTGCCTCTTGTGTCCAAAAAGGTCGCAATGCCCGATTTCTTGCAGTATTTAACAAGCGTTGCATAAACATCATCGTCAAATCCCGTGGGTATGGTCCCGGTACAGCACCAGAGGTCGCCTTCCTTGAGGCGGCCGGCCGCGAACTGAAGAAACTCTTCCTGAATACGCTGCGGAAACGCCGCGCCTGCGCTGCACAGATGCGTCGTCTGTCCGTTCGGCTCCACGACGGTCACATTGTTTCTGGCATCTCCGGGAGCCGGATATAATTGGTGACCTATTCCCCTGTTTTCAAGATAGGCGATAAAACGGTGATGGTCCCGTTCCGGCATGATGCCGATAACGCACACCGCTTCGCCCATTATATGAGCAACATGCGCCACATTGATTCCTTTTCCTGCAGGATACACCCGGGCTTCCACGTCCCGAATCGTACTTCCGGCAACAAGCCGGGAAACAGGATAGATAAGATCAATTGCCGGATTGAGCAATGTACAATAAATCAACGGATTAATTCCTTGTTCCAGGCATATGTTCCACCGGCATTCCTCGTACGGGGCACGTTCCAAAAATGGTTCAGACCCAGGTTCATAGCGCAATAAGCCATGCCACCGGCTCTTTTACACGCCATTCATCGATACCAGCATCATAATCGCTTTTACGAGCAAAAAGACCAATACGAGACCCGCTACGATCTGCACAAGTACCAGCATCCTTGAAATAAGCTTGAAATGCTTCATAAGCCGTATTCAGGCCTTTTTTTGCAAACAGTAGAAAATACAATCTGAATTCACGTTACCGTCATGAAAATCCGGCAGGAATATCTTTTACCATGCTGCAGTAAAAACGCGAATGAGCCGGAACCTGTCGCGTGACACATCCCGGCTCATGCTACTCTATCCAAAACGGCAGTACGACGCTTTCGGGAAATTACTTGTTTTTAAGATCGACCGGCACAACGCCTTTCCCAATGGTGCCCCGTGTCTTGGCAAAATTGTCATTGGCGCTGTCAATAGCCGAGTCGCCCCGAGCCTGCACGACAGCAGGTGTTTCACGCGGCGCGGTCTGTGCTATGGCATTCTCTTCCTGCGCTGCAGCCGCTCTCATTCGGTCTGCGTTCTCCATGTTCAGCATGATATAGCCGACCGAAACGAACCCGATGACAAAAAGAGCAAGTGGAACCACCGCCTTCCGCAAAAACGCCGGTATCGGCGTGATAGCGGACGCCTGTTTCTTAGGATTGGAGCATACGCGCAGGATTTCTGCGTCCACTTCAGGCGACGGGGTTTCTCCGAGTACTTCAACGGTGAAGAAGCGCTTTTTCTCTTCGCGGTAACAGTCAAGCTCTTTTCTGCACGCTTCGCACTCGTTGACATGCTCTTCAAAATCACGGGAGCTTTTCTGGTCGAGCTCGCTTGCGCAATACAACAATCCGAGTTCTTCCCATTTACGGCACTGCATCGATCCCCCTTTTCTGAAGGTCCTTGCGGATGTTCTTAAGTGCCAGTCGCATCCTGCCCAGCGCAGTATTGATCGGGCACTTCATGATATGGGCGATGTCCTTGAAAGGGACATTTCCCAGTTCGCGCAGCATAAAAACCTCTCGTTGCATCGGATCCAGCCTCTCTACCGCCTCATTGATCACTCTCCTCATGTTCTCGTTTGAAAGCCTGACGTCCGCCGCTTCGATACGGCTCCCGACCGATTCAACCGTATCCCTTGCATGGTCGGCTTCAACACGCGCATGGCGGAAATAATCGATGGTCCGCTTGTGCGCGATTCCAAAGAGCCAGCTTAAAAAACTCCGCGAACGGTCAAACTGAAACACGTTCCGGTATGCCGCTAAAAACGTCTCCTGTAAAAGATCCTCGGCGACGTTCCGTTCGCCGGTCATTTTAAGCAAAAAACCAAAAACCCTGTTTTTATACTTTTCATACAACCGGGCAAAACCGGCGGGGTCGCCTTTCAGCCACCGATCAAAAGATTCCTGATCCCGGCTGATATCCTCATCGTTATTCATAAAAAAATACGTCTTTCATATCTGAATTATTGTCGCCTGTTTCATGATAGGTTGTATTGCGTAAGAACCATAAGGGTCCGCACTCCTGCCTTGAGGCATAACTCGCTGCCATGCAATAAAATATAAAAACGATTCCACCTTCAGCATCATGACAGAAACAGAAGCGGCGGGCACCTTTGAGACCGATGAGCCCGCCGCAGCAATCATCTCTCATTCTCCCCGCAGGCTTACCGCTGTGCTTTCTTGGCCTCTTCCAGAATGTCCTGATCAAAGGGATCAAGGATTTTTGCGCGGTCCAGGTGATCCCGGTAGCACGCCATTTCTTTTTTCACTTTACATACGAGCGCCATGCCGAATTCCGCCCGGGCGTTTTTCGGATCGGCTTTGAGCGCACGCTGGAAAAAGGTTTCAGCCCACTGGATTTTTGATTGCAAAAGATAGACATGAGCCCGCTCAGCCATCGAAGGCGCGTGGTCCTGGTCGATGTAGGAGATTTCCTTGTAGGTCTCGATGGCTTCGTTATATTTCTTGTTTGCGGTCTGTACCTTGCCCTTGAGCATGAGCACCTCGATATTGTCGGCTTCGGTCGCCAGAACGTCCTCGATCGCCGTCTCCGCAGCCGTGAGATCCCCCGTAACGATGCACGCATTGGCATACTGCATCAGAACTTTATTGTCCCGTTTCATGCTGACAAGCTGTTTCATTTCCTCTTTTGCCTTCTGCTTTTTCCCCGTCTTCTGATACAAGTCAAAAAGGCCGAACCGGATATCGGGATCGTCAGGTTTCTTTGCCTTTGCTTTTTCCAAAAGATTGAGCGCCTCATCAAACCGGTTCGAGGCGGTATATCCTTTGGCGAGCGCGGTCATGACTTCCGGGTCGCCCGGCATCATCGTATTGGCGATTTCAAGATAGATCATTGCCTCGGTAAGCTGGCCCTTGCCTGCAAGAATAATGCCCATCCTCTTGTTCGCTTCCGGATGCTGCGGGTCGTTCGCGATAAACTGGCGATAGGCTTCAAGCTCTTCATTCACCTTGCCGAGTTTCTCGTACATCTTTGCCAGTTCAAGCCATACCGTAGGAACATTCCTGGCAAGATCGGTGGTACGCTTGAGATACATTGCCGCTTTGTTGAGTGTGGCCGCATTCGAGGAGAGCAGGAGGCCAAGCCGCATGAAATTCCGGTAATCGTCCGGATATTGTTTAATATTGCGTTCATAGATGGATTGCGCAGCCGCAGGATTCGATTTTTCAAGCAGCGAAGCGCTTTTAAAGGCCGCCTCCGGGTCATGCACACCCTTGAGTGAGGTGTACTCAGCGTAGAAATTCGCGGCAACTGTTTCCTGGCCTTCCTTTTCATGCGCTTCGGCAAGCATTTTGAGCAGTGTCGCTCGTGCCGGCATCCGTGGAGTAACTAGCGTCTTCAGGGCGCTTAATACGCGAATCGCGTCCTTGTTTTTCTTTAATTTGACAAGAGACGAAGCATACATGAGTCCGAAATCAACATCCTCGGCCGAGGCATAGGTGACCGGAGCAAGGTATTTGGCTGCATCGGCGTATTTTCCGGCCTCATACGACAGTTTGCCGAGCATCTTTGCCACGTCCTGGTCGCCGGGCTTTTTTGCGAAATATTTCTTATAGGTTTTAGTGGCAGCAGCGGCGTTTCCCTGTTTATCGTAGACCTTGGCAAGCTCTTTTATCTCATCAACCGCGCCGGCATCCATCATAATCACCTGCTCATAGGAGATGACCGCATCGCTGAGCATCCCTGCGGCGGCCTGACATGATGCAAGTGACGCAAGCGCTTCCGAACTCTTTGGGTTGAGCGACAGCGCCTTCTGGTACATTTCAACCGCTTTTGACCACGCCTTCTTTTTTTGGTACATCATGCCAAGGGTATGGTAGGTGCTGAAATCGGCTTCACCGGCCTGAACCACCCTGCCCAGTGCCGTGATTACTTCATCCTCCTGACCCTTGGCAATGACGATTTCGGCGTACCGTTTATGAAATCCCTTGATGGTGGGATCCAGTTTGATCGCGTTCCGGTAGGCCGCCAGCGCACCGTCATAGTCCTTCAGCCGATACAACACGTCACCATAATCGCGGTTCGCCTCTGCCGTCGGCCGCAATTGCAGGTACCGGCTGATGTACATTGAAGCGCCGCTCAGGTCTTTTTTCTTGAGAGAAAGCTCGTACAGGCGGTGAAGCACCTTGGCGTTTTTTGGCTGCAGCGAAAAAAGTTCACGGTAAAGGTTCAGGGCGGCCGCATCATCTTTCCGTTTATCAGCGTCCTGCGCCAGACGCAGCCGGGATGCGACGTTCTGCGAATTGCCCGCGACAATCTTCTTGTCAAGATCGAGCAGTTTCGCCTTTTCACCGGTCTTCGCATAGCATTCTGCAAGCTGCTCTTTGTATTCCATTGATCCGGGATCCATTTTCACGAGCGCTTCCAGATGCGGTTTCGCTTCTTTGTAGGCGTTCCGTTTCATGAGCAACGTCGAAAGAATAGCGGCCGCTTCACGCGCCTTGGGATTAAGCGCGACCGCCGTCTCTGCGGCATCCAAGGCTATATCGAACCGCTTGCCGCTCATGGCGGCAATTGCCATTCCCTCCGCGGCTTCGGCGCTTCGCTTGAGGCTCAGGCTCCGTTCAAAATTTTTGAATGCCTCGTCGTATTTCTTCGCCTTGAGGTTGTACTGTCCCAGCGAGAGATAGACGCCCGGATCATTGGGCGAAAGGGACATCATAGTTTCAAAGGTCTTTTTTGCCTTGTCGGGCATGCCGTTTTTCTCATACAGATCGGCAAGGGCGGCATAAGCGCCCACGTTTTTTTTATTGAGCGCAATCGCCCGTTCGAGGCTGGCTATTGCCCGCTTTCCCTGGCGGCTGCCCTGGTACGCATCGGCTAAAAGGAAATAGACGTCAGGAACGATGCTGGCTTTGGCATCGGCCGCTGCGATGAATTCCAGGTGGGCAAGAGCTCCCGGGAAGTTCTTTTTTTTGATGTGGTCCCGTGCGACCTTTTCCCTGGCAAGAAGCGCCTCTTGACTTTTATCGTCACCGAAAAGGGAAATCGCCTTATCATAATTCGCGATTGCATCGGCCGTTTTCTTGCTCTTTTCATTCGCAACGGCAGCGTGGTAATAATCCCTCGCTTCCATGCCGCCCATGGCAATGCTTTTATTGTAGTATGATGCGGCGGAAGCATAGTCCTCTTTTGTATAGTAGGCACGGGCCAGCTCCAGCGTAGCCTCCTGGGGCGAAGCCCCTTTATTAATCGCATTCTTCAGGTATGCAATCGCGGAATCGGGCTTTTTCAGGTTGACGTAGGTTTTGCCGATTTTAAAAATAAGCTCACCATCAGGCCGTGCCGCGTTGGTTTTCTTGAGCAGCGCAAGCGCTTTGTCATACTTCCCTTCCTTGAAATAAATATTTCCAAGTTCCTTGTTCGCAATCGCATTTCCCGGATCGCTGGCAATCACCTTTTCCAAGGCTGACTTTGCCTCTATGACACGATCGAGCGCTATGCATGCCTTTGCATATTCCCACGATGCCTCCGCAGTAAAGCTTATATCGAGCGCTTTCTTCGCGATAGTGAGTGCGTTATCCGGCTGATTCAGTCCGTTGTATATTGTTGCCGCTCCCAGAAGCGCTTCATAGTTCTTACTATCCATGCGCCAGGCGACGAGATAGCACGCCAGCGCCTTTTCAGGAACACCCAAGCCTTCGTTTGCCTTGCCGACCTTCACCCACGTCGCGGCATCGCGCTGCGCCGTGGGGAATTTCTCGTCAGCGTATTCGACCGCCTCCCTGAACTTGCCCTCGGAAAGCAACTTGTCGAAGGCGGGATCGGCAATCGCAGGAATGCAGCAGACAGCAAGCAGGATGAGTATGAAACGGCAGACAGGCGGATAACAATACATACCCCTTCTCCTTTTCGGCAGACAGTGATCAAATGACGGGCAACGGTATCTCAATATATAATTACTATAATAGTAATATCATTTAACCGTGATGTAAAATGGTTTATTGATAGGTGTTACTGCAAGAAAGGCCGTATTTCCCGGGCACCGTGCTGCATGCGCCGCTTCGCATGACGCAAAAAACCCCCGCAGGATAATGAGGGCCATTTTCACTCACTTTAAGACCCGGTACCATTAATTTCAACGTTCCATTCGTCATACCTGCCCCGGCTTTCGCTGGGGCAGGCTCCAGCCGGTATCCAGTTGGCGAAAATAGCAAAAAAAGCCTGATTGCAGGCTACTGCGCTTCGCTTCGTGGTCCTGCCTTGGTTCGGCAAGCTCACTACACGTCGCTGGAATGACAGAAATTCTTATTCGTCCAATTCTGAACAGA
>JAFGDP010000055.1 GCA_016932075.1 Chitinispirillaceae bacterium
CACCTGCTTCCCCCGGAACCCCCGCTGCGACCGGTGTCCCGTGTACCATTTTTGCGCCCGGATCAACGTCGCTGCCGGGAAGCGCCTGCAAAAGGGAAAGAAAGCCCCTCACCGGTAGGTGAGACTGACCGTCGTGACAGCACCCTGCCACAGGCATGCATGTTGATAGTGCGGCCGCGAAAAGAAGGGAAGGTACCCCTCTTTTTTATAGAGCCATATCTCCTGCCTTCTTTTGTGAAGACTGGTTCCCTGCGGCACATTAAAAGAAAACGTTTCTTCATATACTCCGGCAGGGAGAAACTCAAGCCGGGCAAGCGTATAGGAAGCGAGATGAAGCACACGGACAGTATCACTGGTTTCCGTTTTGATGAAAAACGAGATAAATGCGTGTTTTAACGAATCGTCTGGCGGCCCTTTCCGGAATTGCATAGTAATGGTGAAACGGTTGTTCACGACCGACAGGGAGACCTTCCGGACATCATAGCCCGCAGGCGGCTCGTCCGCTCCCGCATCCACCGGCAGCAGCGCCAGGGGTTCCACGGCAGCCGCAGGATTCCTTTTAATAAGCAATAATCCATCGATGTACGATTCACGTGAAAACGAACCGTTTTGTAAAAGAGCCGCAGCACGCTTTCGTGCAGGCCAGGCATCGTCGTATTCCCGTTTCTCAAAGAAATCGAATAAATAATACGAAGCCGTTGTGCTGTCGGCAGGAGCCGGATGCGTATAGGACCATTGCCGGTCGGCCAGTTTGGTTCTCAAATGAGTGTCGGCCGCAGTCGATACCTGCGCAGGAATCGATCGCACCAGCGAATCCGCAATCGCGTCGTGTTTCGTATACCGGTAATGGAATACATTGCGGTACACCGGAGAAAACAGCTCCCGGATGTTGACCCCTAAAAGCGAATCGGGGGAGATAACCAGCATAACAATGACCGGAAAGAGCACGCCGGCCATTGAAAAGAGTCTTTGTCGTCGAAAAGAAATCCTGGCAACTCCCTCAACGAGGGTGATGAACAGCGGCGCGATCATTATGGCGTGCCGATGGTTCTGAACCGAACCGGCGGCGATGAAAATCAGTAACCAGGGAACGATCATGAGGAGCCCCCGGGGAAATTTCACCAGGGAAACATTCAGTATCAGCGCAATCATCAGCACAAAGCCGGCCCGGTGCGTAAAAAGATTGTCCCAGAGATGTTTTCCATAATCTGCAATAACCGCCAGGGGCCGCTGCAGGGGGTCTCCGACAACGTGCGCCGCCAGATTTAATTGATAACGGGCGATTCCCGCACCTAGCTGCACAAAAGGGGTAAACAGGAAAAATTGCATTGCCGACAGGATCAGGAGTATCGAGGCGCGTTTACGGTCCGTTGCAAAAAGCATGGTACCTAAAAGCGCATTGAAAAGAAACACGTGCTCCTTGACAAGAATTCCAATGCCGATGGCAACCCAGAACCATCGGTCCCGCCCGGTCCTGAGGAAATACCATGCAAAAAGATGAGGCGCGATTATGAACGCGTCAGCGTGGAAATCAACAAGATTAATGGCGGCAAGCAAAGGAAAAAGCCAGTAACAGAGGGCGAGGACAATGGGGGTGACACGGTCCCGCACCAGGCGGCGCGCAATCGCATACACCGCGATGCCTCCCAACGCAATGGCGATCGTCTGAAGGATTAAAAGGGTGATGGCCGATGGGAAAACCGCAAAAAACGGGAGAAGCGCAAGATAGATGATCTCCGTATGTCCCATCCACATGCAACCGTTTGGTCCCTGGCCGTTCCATGTCATTTCCATAAAACGCCCGTCAAGGGTGTTGTAAAAAGCCTGGAGCATATTGCCCATGTCAAGATCGCAATTGAATGCCTGGTACTTTTTAATGGAAAGAAACGAGAAAACCACGCAATACGCAATAAAGAGCGCTAGCGTAATCATCAGCGGGCGATCAATGCGGCCAACTGTTCTTTTTTGCATCAATGGAGGCTGGTTTTCCGTATTCAATTTTCTACGTTCTAGCGGAAGGCGAAAAACAGATATTGCCGGAATGCTCACCCCTGCCGGCACCTTTGCCTCTCTTCCGTATTTTTTTGGGCGTGATCCATGGCGCGCCCTTTCTACTATAGCATAAAAAACTCCATTTTTCAAAAGCTAACCCGGATTATTTCATGCATTTTACAGGTGAATCGAAAGCATGCCTATTCCGATAAAAACGCTGAATTTTCCATTACGAAGAGATATATTTACCTTATACGGCATTTGAATCGGAAAAGAGCGTGTGAATAATGAAAAACAGTCAGCGGCATAATCGCCGGACCTTTCTGAAAATTGCCGGCGCCGGGACAATGGGTATTGCCGCCCTGCCGGGGAGTATCTCCGCCGTCTCTTCGCTTTTTTCCGGAAGCCCGGGTTGGAGAGACGGCCTTAAAATCAATGATTTCATAGACAATGTCAAAGCCGTATGCTGCTATGACGAGGGAATGGTGGAGAGCAAGCTCGCCGGCGATTTCGCGCAACAGAACGCGTGGGTGAACACGGAACGTGTCGCCAGGGACATGGACGACATCGCGAAAAATCTGGCCAATGAAAGCGACCCCCCGGCTGCCTGGCAGAAGATTTTCCGCAAACCCACCGCAAAGAACTGGAACGAGGTCAAGGCCGCGATAAAGGTTAATTGCGCGAATACGCATAACATGCCGCGCATCGCAATCGTGGGCAAGGTCTGCACCGAGCTTATCAATGCGGGCGTTCCGGCCGCGAACATCACCCTCTACGACTCCCTGCACAACGCGACCGGCACCGGAAAATACGGCGACAGCCAGGGTAATCCCATAACCGGGCTGCCTTCAGGAATTGTCGTATCGACCGCAACGCTTACCGGCCCCATCGTACCAGTCGGAAGCGGTACCATGCAATGTTCGCCGGTCATTGCCCGGGAATCGGCAGGGGCTATCACGTATATCCCCGACATACTTGTCAATATCGCCGTTAACCAGGGGGTCGACACAGCGGGAAGCGAACCCGGTCTTTGCATGAGCAATCACATCGGCACACTTAAATACTCAACACCATCGGCCGACGAGCTTATTGCTATGAACCAGTGTGAAGCCATCATCGGCCATAAAACCGACGAAGTCCCGTGCAGGCAGCAGCTCTGCATCGTCGACTCCCTGTGGGCCCTGGTCGGGCCGGCCGGAGAGTTGAAGGCCCCCTGCCGCATTGTCATGGGAACGCTTCCGCCCGTGGTGGACTTTCTCACCGCGGAATACATCAGAAAACCTCCCAGGATCATCAGCGATGAGGGCACGACCTACAACACGACCATGGTAAACAACTGGCTTTCCAGTTTCGGCTATGCCGCGAGCGACTGTTTGCAGGGATGGGTTCAATTCACCCCTTCGACACGCCTCAAGGAAACCGCGACAAAGGCCATTACCGGCGGCACCATCGTGAAGGTTTCCCTCTCTTCGGCCCGGACAAAAAAACCGGTTCTATTCAGGATGTCAAGCAGCAACAGGCCGATAGCGGTCAGCCTCTTCAATCTCAGCGGCCGGCGCCTCCATGCTTATACGCTCCCCCCATCATCAAGCCGTGAGCTTCTGGTGGGATGGAACGGCCTCGGCTCGAAACTGCGGCCGGGCCGCTACGTCGTAAGCTGCGCCATGGGCAGGGAACAGAAGACAGCGTCTGTCCTCGTCGATTAGTCTTCACCGGGCCCGGATTAGTCACCCCCTGGCCCTCCACCCATTTATTCTTCTATTTTTCCAATATGAAAAAACGGGACCTTGAAAAAGCCGGCATTCCCCGCGGTGAAGTCATGGACATGGCCCTTAAGGCGGCTGTTGCAGGTCTGAGCAGCGGCATGTGCAAGCGGGAAATTCTGACGTTTCTGCGCGCCCTGGCGAAAAACCCTTTGCCTTTCAAGGATGACGAGCTGTTCGGGAGCGTGAGCCGCCACCTTGCCCGGATCGACGAAAAAAACACCCGTAATCCGGCATCACCCAAGGCCCCGTATGCGATATGGGGAACGGGTATTGATCCGGAGGCGGTCAAGCAGCTTGTGCAGGCCTGCTCGCTTCCCGTGGCGGTCCGGGGCGCGCTTCTGCCGGACGCCCATGTCGGGTACGGCCTGCCGATCGGCGGCGTGCTCGCGGTGCGCAACGCGGTCATCCCGTACGCGGTCGGGGTCGACATTGCCTGCCGCATGAAAATGAGTGTTCTTGATCTTGGGGCGGAGACTTTGAACAACGATCCGGATCTCTTCACAAGCGCCCTGAAAAACGAAACGCGCTTCGGCGTCGGCGCGTCATTCAAAAGAAAACGGCAGCACCCGATCATGGACAGGGACTGGAACGTCTCGCCGGTCACGGGCCAGAACAAGGACCTGGCATGGAGCCAGCTCGGGACGAGCGGCAGCGGAAACCATTTCGTGGAATTCGGCACCCTGACCGTGCTGCGCAGCGATACGCCGCTGGCTCCGGGCGTGTATCTGGCGCTCCTGAGCCACAGCGGAAGCCGGGGAACCGGATCAAAGGTCGCCTCGTACTACAGCAAACTGGCCAGACAAAAACACAACGAGCTGCCGCGTGAAGCAGCCAACCTTGCGTGGCTAGACCTCACGTCACACGAGGGCAGCGAATACTGGGCGGCAATGGAGCTCATGGGCGCCTATGCCGCGGCGAATCACCATATCATTCATGAGCGGATTGCGGCATTCTGCAACGCTTCCGTTCTCTGGGACATCGAAAACCATCACAATTTTGCCTGGAAAGAGCGGCACGATGGCCGGGAAGTGATTGTGCACCGCAAAGGAGCGACACCGGCGGGCACGGGCGTGATCGGCATCATTCCCGGTTCAATGGCAAGCCCGGGATTCGTGGTGCGCGGCAAAGGGTGCGCCGCGTCCCTGGAGAGCGCTTCGCACGGCGCAGGCCGCACCATGAGCCGGAGCGCGGCAAAAAAACAGTTTCGATGGAATGAGGTGCGCGAGCTGCTTGCCGCTGCCGGCGTGACGCTTTTGTCCGCCGGTCTTGACGAGGCGCCCATGGTGTACAAAGACATCCATGAGGTCATGGCAGCGCAGACCGACCTGGTGGCTGTCATGGCGAGGTTTGATCCGAAGATCGTGAAAATGGCTCCTGCCGGCGAACGCGCCGAAGATTGAGCGCCACGTTCCTATCTGTTGTCCAAGGGCAGATACCCGGATCGTCGTGACACGCTTTTATACGCGGGACGGATGATCCTGCCTCCGCTCACCAGCTCCTCGATACGATGCGACGCCCAGCCGGCAATACGCGATATGGCGAAAATCGGCGTGTACAGGTCGCCGGGAATCGAGAGCATATCGTAGACAAAACCCGAATAAAAATCAACGTTGGCCGCGATGGGTTTGCCGCTGGATTTCTGATCGGCGAACACGCGCGGAACGACCCGCTCCACGGCCCGGTACAGTTCGAATTCGTCGCTGCGTGATTTTTCAAACGAAAGCTGTTCGGCTTTTTCGCGCAGGATCACGGCGCGCGGGTCTGAAAGGGTATACACGGCATGGCCCATGCCGTAGATCAGGCCGGTATGGTCAAACGCCTCTTTGTTGAGGATTTTTATGCAATAGTGCGCGATCTCCTCATCGTCTTGCCAGTCATTGACCTGTTCCTTCAGCTCGTTCATCATGTTCGCCACCTTGATATTGGCGCCGCCATGTTTCGGACCTTTAAGCGACCCGACAGCGGCCGCAATGGCTGAATAGGTATCCGTATCAGAAGAGGTGACCACGTGCAGGGCAAACGCGGAGTTGTTACCGCCGCCGTGCTCGGCGTGCAGCACGAGCGAGAGGTCGAGGATCTCGGACTCAAGCGGGGTATAGGAAGAATCGGGACGGACCATATGCAGAAAATGTTCAGCGGTGGAAAGACCCGGCCGGGGTTTATGAATGATAAGGCTCTGGTCCTGGTAGTAGTGCTGTTTTGCCTGGTACCCGTACGCCACCATGGTTGGAAACCGCGCAATCAGCTCAATGCACTGCCGCAGCACGTTTTTTACGGAGAGGTCGTCGGGATTCGGATCATAGGAATACGACGCGAGGACCGAACGCGCGAGCTTGTTCATGATGTCGGAACTGGGCGCCTTGAGTATCATGTTTTCGGTGAACCCCTCGGGCAGCTCCCTGCAGGAATCGATCATTTCATTGAACGCGGAAAGGTGGTTTGCATCCGGAAGCACGCCAAACAGCAGCAAATGGATGGTCTCGTGAAAACCGTGCCGTTTTTCCGTCTGGAACCCCCGGACGATCTCTTCGATATCAATACCCCGGTACCGCAGCCGGCCTTCAACCGGCACCTTTTCGTTTTCATCAAGAATGTACCCGTGCACGTCGCCGATCTTGGTCAGTCCGACCAGCACGCCGGTCCCGTCGGCGTTCCGAAGCCCCCGTTTGACATTATAATGCCCGAACAGGTCCGTCAAAATCGTGGCCGACTCGGTGCAGACGGATGCGAGATCGTCGAGATGCTGGCGTTCGAAGTCGGACTCTTTTCTGGTTGTTACGTTCATTGCAAGGCATCCTTTTCAATAATGTGCGGAATATGAAACAGGCTGGATAAAATTAATTGATTTCGCCGCAGGTATCCACCGGCAAAGGATTCGTTTATGTTTCGTTGACTGAAAATTAAATCAAAAAGTCATTTGAACATATGGGCGAATATGAAAAAGGAGGTTTTGCAGGGGAGGTCGCAACAGCCTGCCACAGGCAGGCGCGAATCCTTGTCTTCGAATCCCCTCTGTGCTGACTGCCGGTGTTGGGGCGACCGACCCGGTCGCCCTTTATCAATAAGCTTCTGCGCCCTCAGGTTCCGTGAATATCGAAGCAGACTTTTACACTATTGATAAAACATAATGGTTGATAGCGTGCATGTTTTGGTTTTTTCAATCACCAATCGCCAATCCGCATTCTACAATTGATAAGGACCTCGTGTCCTTATGGTATTCGTTCTTCTACAACCATGCCGCGCCCACGGTGCTTATTACATGATAATGATTAAAGGTTGAAGAGTTGAAAAGATGAAGTGATACCAATTTCTTCTCTGTGTGCTTCGGCCAGCTCAGCACAAGTCTCTGTAATTAATCTTTTTTCCGCCTGGTCCGATAGTGTATCACTTCGAGAATTTAGTGGTTTTGCCAACCCGGCTTTTTTGCATTCCACTCTTTGAAAGCAGCATATAAACATACCATTGAAATAATTCCCATCGATATCAATGAGATTATATACATTGTTTTTATATCGGGAAGTAAAAATCTTCCATTCGTATAATCAAAACAAGTGGGAAATGTGAGTCCAAGTACTAACCAGGGGAGCCCTTTTACATACGCGTTCATTCTTTGCAACTGCAGAGCAATAAGTGGATAGAACACTATTCCAACCGGTGCAACCAGACGTTCATCGTTGGAGCCGAACAACGTGCTTATATAAGCCAGAAACACATAGACGACAACAATGCTGTTTATTTTTATGAAATCGAATGTTTCCTTGTAAAAAATCACGACAAGCGGCGTCAGCGGGGCAAAAGAGTTGACAAATAGCGCATACAAATGTCCAATTGATGTTATTTTCCCCGCATTTGAAATAAGCGCATCGACGAGCGATCCCTGGGAAACATGAGGAACAAAGGTTCGAATACCAATTAAAGCAATGAATCCCGGGACGAGCCAGAGTAACTGTACTGCTGTTTTTTTAACTGTGCTGCCGGATTTTATTTGATGAATAAAAGCAACAGGGGCCATTATAAATGCCGTTTCGCGCGTAAATGCGGCCCAGACCAGGACCATGCCGAACCAATCCCACCGGTTGGATTTCATCGCAGAATAAAGAAGCATCAGCTGTAGTAAAGCAATTATATCGTTTACCTGATAGACGTTATAGGCCGGATACGCAAAAAAGTATTTATTGAGAACAAAAAGAAGAACGGTAATGCCGGATATTTTTTCGGACACACCAAATGATAGTATGAATTTATAGAAAACAAATACCAAAATCAGCAACATGAAGATCGTCAAAAATGCAAATCCCACTTCCGTGCTAACTGGAAGCAAACCGACAAGAAACGGCCCGAACATACGAAAACAAAATGGTGAAATTACTGACGCGTCAAGCTTTGGCGCGGCACGTGCCATGGCAATGTATTTAAAAAGGTCACCATTAGTGGCGCTCTCAGGGTCAATCCGCCCATAAAAAATCACTGTTATTGTCAGGGCAATTAGGCAAATTCCAACAGGGATATACTTTTTTCGCATACTATTTATTGTAGATATATATTTTCGCCTGGAAAAAACTGTTTGCCAATTGAAAACGTTGATGCGTTTTGAACAGGAACCAGGCAAACTAATGTAATATGGGAAAAATACTTTTTTACCTAGCGATAGTATCGGCAAGCGCTTTTTCAAACAATAACGATATGAGCAGAATTAGTTTTAACGATAACGATGCCGCATTTAAAGAATTACGTTTAAATGCTGAACCCTTATTTGAAAATAAACGACATTCAACAGTTGACGCCACCTTAGGCAGAAACAGTTTAAACTTTTGCTATAATTATGATAGCATTGATATGAACCACAAAGATAATTGTTCAAAAATCATATCAAAGCCATTCCTGTTGTCACTTACTCTGTCTCATGGATCTGGATTATACTCATTACGGCTGCCCGAAAAAGCAAAAAAATATTTGTGGGGCAACATATTGTTTTTTGATATACCCATTGCTATTCTCGCAAGCAGCATTATTATACATTATCAGCATCCAAGTTTCTTTCAAGGAACGACGCTGACGATAACAGAATACATAGTAAATTTGTGCGTTTTATCAATTCCGATATCATTTTTCACTACTCGTTATTTTGAATGCAGGGATGTATATAAAACAATGAAGGCACATTGAATAGCCATTAATTCAAGATATAGATGCATTCATTTGTTTTAAAGAATAAAAACGGCGGCTGAACATGTGGAAGAATAGTAATCGCAGACACCGGCCGCACGATCCCGTGTTAGCATATTCACACCGGGCGCCCGCGCGCGTTCCGCGCCATGCGGATCACTGGCGCGATAAATCATTGAACTTTAATGATGCGCCTTCTATTTTTTCTCCACAACGACAGGAGGGATTTCACACCCGTGTCAAAGAACACACTGTCTCTGGATGAAGCGTTGCAACGGGACCTGCTGCCCCAACTGGAGATATTTGACTGCCCCTATCGTGCCCGGCAGAGCAAAACGGGCGTTGTCCGCATTGTTTTTCCCGAATTCACCTGCGTGTGCCCGAAAACCGGGTATCCTGATTTCGCCCGGATCGTGCTCTGCTATTTTCCCGACAAACGATGCCTCGAGCTCAAATCCTGGAAACTCTACCTCAACGCGTTCAGGAACATCGGCGCGTTTCACGAGGCGGTCACGTCGCACCTTTTCGAAACGGTAAAAAAGCTCCTGGCGCCGCAGTGGCTTCTGGTCGCGGGCGATTTTTTCCCCCGCGGCAATGTCGACACCACCATCGTTTTTGAAACGGCGACCGGAAGGCCGGCGGGAGCGGACCTGCTTATGAGTCACCTGCCTGCGCGCTGCAGGGATTTTTCATGACGCTTCAGGGAAACAGCCATGCTTGACCTTTCCACCAGCGCGAAAAACATGCGGTCATCGGAGATCCGGGAGCTCATGAAGCTTGCCGCCGATCCTTCGATCATCTCTTTTGCGGGCGGCATGCCGGGCAGCGACTGCCTTCCCGTCACCCTCATCGATGAACTGTACGCATCCCTTTCCATCAGGGAAAAACAGGCCGCGCTCCAGTATGGTCCCACCACGGGATATCCGCCGCTTCTGGAATCGCTGGCCTCCCATCTCGCTTCCAAAGGCATTGACATGGCGGACCAATCGGTGATTGTCACGACCGGGGGACAGCAGGCGATCAACCTGATTACCAGGGTCCTTATTGATCCCGGCGACAGGGTAATTACCGAAGATCCCTGCTTTATCGGCGCGCTCGCGGCCTTTCTGTCGTATCAGGCGCACCTTGCCGGCGTTCCCCTGGATGCGGAAGGTATGATGACCGGACCGCTTCAGGAAACAATCGAGAAACGGTATGAATCGATAAAAATGATCTATCTCAATCCCAGCTTCCAGAACCCGTCCGGCATCATGTACAGCCGTAAGCGAAAGGCCGATCTCCTCGGCATCCTTAAAAAAAGCCATTTCTGCCTTGTGGAAGACGATCCATACGCCGAACTCTATTTTGATGAAACGAATCCGCCCGACACGACGCCGTTCAAGGCGCTGGCTGACGATGCGTTCCCGGTGTGTTATATCGGATCGTTCGCCAAAATATTCGGGCCCGGGTTGCGGCTCGGATGGCTCTGCGGTCCCCGCGCGATCATTGAAAAATGCGAGCTTGCGAAACAGTCCATGGATGCCTGCTCGTCGTCCCTGTCCCAGGTCATCGCCCACCAGTATCTCTCGCGGGGGCTGATGCCGGGTTTTCTTTCGTCCCTGCGGGCTCGTTATGCGAAACGGGCGCGCGTCATGCTTGAAGCGTTAGACGCCACCATGCCCGAGGGGGTATCGTGGACGCGCCCGCAGGGCGGGTTCTATGTCTGGGTCACGCTGCCGGGATCCGTCAATGCGACGGATCTTTTCAGGGAATCAATCAAGCAGGGCGCGGCCTTTGTGACCGGCAATGCGTTCGATCCGGGCGGGACCACTAACAACCGCTTCCGATTGGCGTTCTCGCATACTCCGGAGGATACAATAGCCGGAGGGATACAAATAATCGCGTCATCGCTGCGGGAGTTGCTCTGAAACAAGACGGGGGTCGGCGGCATTTACCTCGTACACTGCGTATCTTCCAATAAATCGGCCATCGTCCGAATTAACAGCGTTAGATGATTCTGGCGCCACACACGGAAAAGGCGTAACGGCCCCCTTTTTATAATGCATTGACTGCACCGTACCCGTTTTCGCAACATCGTCGGCACCGATCCCCGGTAATCCCGCAAGCCCGGCCCCGTCGGAGCAATAAATAAATTAATCCCTTACGCGGCATTTATTATTATTTTCTATTAGGATTATTTCGGGATACATCAGTATTCTCTCATGTGGGCGATCTGGACGAAAGAAGATCGGCCCGAGGATTTTTCTACCTTCACGGTAGCGGCAAAGACGGGTCAAGCCTCGCAGCGCTCAACGCCCGTAGCGATACAGAATAACGAAATTTCCGAGGGGAGTCGGGTATGAAAACCGGTTTATTCATTCAAACCGTTGTTCGCAGCGTGGCATGTAGCGCCCTGGTGACACTGGGGATTGCTTTATGTATCCCGTCCTCCGCCGGGGCCGCGCTTTCAAAAAAGGAGGTTCGTGCAACCCAGAAGGAGATACAAAAAAGCATAAAAAACCTTGAAAAACAGATCGAAGACCTTACTGATGAACGGGAACAGCTCCGCAGAAAACAGCTCGCAGGCTCGTCAAAAGAGGAGAGCAAGCTCGCGCAGCTTGAAGCCCAGCTTCAGAGGATTGACAAACAGATTGCGGACTGCGATTCATCGCTTGCCGGGTTCGCCAAAAAAAAGACCTCCGCCAAAAAAAAGCAAAGCGACAAAATCACCATCCTGAGGAAAAAAAACCTCACCCTGGAGCAACAGAAACAAGAGGTCGAGGCGCGCATGGCAACCATTGAATCGAAAATCAAAAAAGCCAGGTCCCAGCACTCTCAGACGATCCGTTCCGCAAACAACAGGCAGAAGAACTACCAGAAGCGGCGGCTGCCGTATGAGAACGCGTATAAAGAAGCCGAGATTGAGCTGCGGAGCGCAACCGAGGAACGCGACATGCTTATTTCGCTGAAGCAGAAGCTGCAGTATGACCTGGAGGTGCATTGCGCGCGCGACTCTCTCGATAAGGTGATACAGCTCAGAGCGGGGCGCAAGCGGGGCGCGAAAAAGCTGGTCGAAAAATGGGAGGACGTTCTTGACGCCCTTAATTCGAAACAGGACGAACTGATCCGTTCCCATCCGTCCATGCGAAAAAAGGAGGGCGAATTAAGCGGGACCACGATCGCACTGAAAATCGCCTCCGCAGACAAGGCAATCGTTGCTGCCAAGGAAAAAGCCCGGGCGGCGACCGGACCGTACCAACAGGCGAAAAAACGGCTGGAAAATTTCGAGCGGACGAACCCCCAGCCCGGCGGCCCTTCCGAGGACCGGATCGGAAAACTGGACGCCATGATTGAATCACACAAAAAGGAGCTCTTTATGCTGTCGGACCAGAGCGATTCCCTCGGCATGCTGATCCAGGAGGCCCGCAATACCATTGCCTCCTACACCTCACCCGGTCCGTCGGGAATTGACGATCTCGATTCGCTGGCTGTCTATAAAGAAAAGGAAAAAGCCGACCTTGAAAGAAAACGTTTGGATCTCGCCAAACAACGAGCGGCTCTGCGCCCGACGATGTCAACGAAGGAAACAAAACTTGAAAGCGAGATAGCTCGTGCAACATCAAAAATTGACAGCCTTGCAAATGAGCTCGCCGTGCTGAAAGAACGCCGGGACTCCCTTGAGGAGGGGGTAGCCCCGGACGAACTCCAGGTGAGTGATGCTGACAACCAGTCACGTTCCGCAAGGCTCGCCCTGGCGGGTCTTGAGGGCCTTGAAGACGAGGCTGCGGCAAAGGAAACGGAGATTGAGGACCTGATCGCCGAACAGAAAAAAACACGGGAAATCATTAAACATGCCGAGAAAACGCTCCTTGAGTCATCCCGTACAATGAAGGACCAGGAACGGGCGATCAAACTCGCAAAAAGGGACCTGAGACGTATTAAGAACAAGCAGAAAGCTCTTGCCCGAAAACTTCCGGATGAAAAGCAGACCGGCGGCAAGCAGCAGGGAACAGAAATCGCCCAGCAGCGGCTGGAGGAGATCTACGATCTCCTGAGTTCCGAGAGCGTTGCCTCGGCGGTAAATCGTTTCAGGCAGCTCAGGCCGTTCCTCAAGGCCAAGCTTGATCCGGAAGCGTTCGAGACGCTTGTCAGCACGCTCGAGCAGATGGGCGGGATCCTCGAGTAATATTCCCGCCCGCAGGTCCTCAAACGTCATTCCGGCGGACCATTTTTACCCCATAACCCCAAATGCGTGCGTTTTTTACCATCGCGTTCTGTCCTTATGTCGAAAGACCGACGGACAGTATCGCTCTATTCCCCGGGATTTCGTTTTAGCTGAATAACGGCCGCGTTCCTTTATTATTTTATTGATTCTTATAGTACCTGGGAGCTTGGCCTGAGCGGCAGGCTCCGTATCCGGGAGGGGAAGGTGTTCATGAAAAAAACAGTACAAGGTCCGTCGTATTTCCGCCGATCCATTATCAAACCGACGGCAACGCTGCCGTTTATTATTTCCGCCGCATTGATCCTTTTAAGCGCGCAGGTCTCAACGGATGCAGCACGATCCCGATCGAATGCCAAGCGTCAGCTGTCACTTGAGCAGATTGACGCGAGGATGTCCCTGCTTCAGGAGCGGGTTGATTCGCTTAAGCAGGTCCTCAGTTCACTCCGGCAAGATAGCAGCAACCTGTTCAAGGAGTCCAACCGGCAGACCGCCTCACTGCAAAAGCAACGCTCGAGCATCCAGGAAGCATTGGATAAAAAGAAGATCATGGCCGGCGGTTTCCGGACGCAATATGAGAAGGCGAAACAGGACAGCAGCGAAATCGTGGCCAGGAACAAAGAACAGATGACCGCCCTGCATAAAGAGATCGTTGCGCTTGAATCGTCGATCCTTACCATGAGCAATGAGCTTGATTTGTTGACGAAGCGCAGCGACCGGCTCAGCGAGCCGTCCACTGCCGCCGACAAGAAAACCAAAGCGAGTTTAGAAGCGCAGATACGCAGAAACGATTCGCTGCTGACCGTGCGGCAGGAGGACTTTTCCTCCCTATCAAAGCGCAGGGAAAAGCTGCGCAAGGATTCCATTGAGGCGGAGAACAAAATCAATGCCGGGCGGCTTGAGTTCCGCATGCAGGTCGCCGGCATCGACAGCAGCATCGAAGCGATTGATGCCGAAATAGCGAAAGCGGAGAAGAAACTGGCGGCAAACGAGGAGAAAAAAGAGAAAAAAGCGGCGGACCTTAACAAAACGATCGCTTCGCTTACCGGTCAAAAACGGGGCTTGAGCGACCGGGTAAACCGCGCGGAAACCGAAATCACGCAGCTTACCGCGGAAAAAAAACGTATTGCCCAGACCGCGGATGTTGCACAGAAAAGACACAAACAGATACGGGCCCCTCTTGAAAAAGCCCTTGCCGACGCCGAGGAGCAGCTGGAGGTGGCGAAAGAGGAGTATTCCCTGCTTAAGGCGCTCCATGACAAATTACGCCTGGACAGCGCCATTTCAAAAACGCGAGACCTGCTCGACAAAGCGATACAGGCAGAGGCCGAAAGAAAACGTGGCGCCAAAAAAGAGGTGGAAAACCGGGAGAATGAGCTGAACGAGCACCTGAAAATAATCGACTCGATCAAGCAGAACACTCCCGGGCTCCGCCAGAAGGAGGCATCCTTCCCGGCCCCGACGATTGCCCAGAAAAAGGGGAAGGTCAAAGACGCGCTTGATGCGGCGAAAAAGCCGGTCGCCCTCGCCAAAGAAAAGCACGACAAAGCAAAACAGGACCTTAAGGATTTTGATGTGAAAAACCCGCCTCCGGCAGATCCCACCAAGAAGGAAACAGCCGTTATCGATAAGACCATCGCGGCAAAGAAAAAAGAGATCATCCAGATGACGGAACAGCTCGATTCCCTCGATATGGCCCTGGAGCAAATGCAGTCATCGCTCGATTTACTGGCAAAACCGGTGAAAGGCAAACCGGCGAAAGACGACAGCGAGGTCCTCAGCAAGAAAAAAGAAAAGAGGTCGCTTGTCAGCGAACGCGCGAAAATCGTTAAAGACAGCAGTGGAAATGAAAAAGCCAATGCGGGATCGATTCTGCGCATCAAGAACAGTCTCGCATCCATCGGCGGCAAAATGATCGCCACGCAGAACGAGGTGACGAAACTGACCTCGGCCCGCGACAATGCGAAGAAGGCGCTCGCCGACCTCAAGACAAAGATCAAAAATGCCGCGACTTCTCAAAAGGCCGAAAAGGAAAAAATCGACAGCTCGATTGCCGCAAAGCAGCAGTCGATAACGCTGGTCTCGATGAAAAGCGAAAAACTGAGACAGGACAGCATGACTATCGCTAAAAGAGAGGCGCAGCAGCTGAAAAACCTGGACCCGCCACCCTCCATGTTCGGCCAGCAGCTGGCCAACGCGGAAAAAGAGGTCGCCCAGCTCCAGGCCACAAGCGATTCTCTCAATCGCATAATCCAGGCAAGCCAGGCACAACCGGCAAAACAGGCCCGTAAAATTTCGCTTGAAATAACCGCCGTCTCCCGCTCATTGAGCGCTGCCCGGCGTGAAATAGAACAACTGGAAAAGGCGAAGGAAGCCGCCTTTGAACGGCTGAAGAACGACAAGGATAAATTCGAAAGTCTGGTGAACGCCACGGAACAGGATATCGCGCAGGCAATTTCCAAACGCGACCAATCGCGAAAGGACAGCATCGCCGCATCCGCGAATGTCCGTCAGACATCCGACAAAATCAAAGAAAATATCAAAGAAAAGGAAACGACGATTGCCGCTCTTCAAAAAGAACTTGCCCGGCTGGACAAAGATCTCGTCCGTGCAAAGGAAGACAGCGCGGCCGCGGGCAGGAAATTAGCCAAGTGCCGCGCCGATGTGGCCGGGAAAAAAAGCGACCTGAGGCGTGTCGTTTCGGAAAAGAAGGAGTTCCTCACCGATACCGTTGCCTTTAAAAGAAAATCCCGGCAGGAACTGGCAACCGCAACGGCTGCCATCAACCAGCAGAACGATCTGATACAAAGGAAAAAGGCGGAACTCGCCCGTCTTAAGAAGCTGCTCGATGAAATCGCGGCCCGTACCGGAACCACCCGCGGGAGCGGTGCCGTCACCGTCATTGAGGATAAGAAAGCCCAAAAGGAAAGCGCGGCATCGTCCCCGCCGCCCACACCCAGACAGATTGCCCAGAAACGTTCCGAAGAGCTCTATGTCATGCTCGGTGAAAACCGGGTGGGTGAAGCGGCCAAACGCTTCAACCAGCTCAACAAGTTCCTGAAAGCTAATCTTGATCCGGAAGCGTATGATATCCTGAAAACCACCATAGAACAGATGGGCGGATCGGTAAAGTGAGGAAATGAGAAAGAGGACCGGACGCTGCTGCTGCGACGTGAACCCTGCCGCAGTCAAGGCGCCGTAAGCATGATAGCGCAGTACGCTACCTGTTTACCATGAACCGTTGCGAGACCGTGCCGTTTTTTCCGCTTACCCGTGCGATATAACAGGTACTTCCCGCGGGCGCAGATGAGGCCCCGCTCCTGCCTCGCCAGATCTCGCTCTGTCCCGAACAAAGCGTGATTCGGTCACACAGCTCTCCGCGCATGGTGAAGATTGACACCGTCGCTTCCGGAGCGCCGGTGCTGTTTGACAGGAGGATGCCAGACATGAGAGGCGAAAGCTTGAAACTCCGGTGCATTGGGAGTGCGGTGGTCGAAAGCAGGCTTACCGGATCGAGTTCCACGTCGATGGGATACTTCTTCGCCAAGTCGTCCACGGTCACGTTCACGGACTTGGAGGTATACCCCTGCCTGGAAAAGGTCAGGGTCCAGGAACCTTTATCAATGAACCGCAGGTAAAAACCGGCAGAATCGGTATACACCCACGCGCTGTCTCGATCGTGCTGCGTTTCGTGCACTTTCGCTCCCAGGATCGGCTCTTTGGAAACCGAATTGGTGACGGTCCCCTGAATGCCGGTCAGGAGCAGTTCATAAAACTGCAGCATGCCTTCCTTGGTATAGCCCCAGTAACGCTGGAGCTCGGACTCGGCAAGCATTTTTGTCGATGATGTCTCGATTGGAATCATTCGACAGTGCTTGTGAAAAATCGCATAATCAACCGACGTGCCGTGGCACTCATAGAGTTCGGAAAAGATATTCCCCATGCCGTCGCCACCGCACCCCTTCATATACCCGTTGTTGTTGCAGTCGATATGCACCTGGTCCACATAGCGTTTGCACGTCCACTTGTACCAATCCTCGTCGCAGGGCCTTTTTGACATGCCGCCGTATGGCCATAGCGTGGATTCGAATCCGCTGTGCAGGTCAGTCGCCATGTGAAAAATGGTCCGATCCCACACGGTCATAATTGCCGCGCTTTCCGGTTCTCTTTTACTGTAAAGACCGTACACGGCATGATTGCCGCCCTGGCCGCACGGGCAGGGGTAATTCCGGTTGACGTCAACATTGTTGGCATTATAGCGCCTGGCGCCCTGGACCGTATTATTGCCGCTCAGATAGGTCCCGTCAGGATTGAATAGCGGTACGAACCATAATTCGGCTTCATCAAGAAGCCGGGTGAACCGCTGGTTCGTGCTATAGTTGGAAAGCAAGGTATCGATCATATGAAGCGTGCTCATGTAGTTTAACAGTTCGTCCCCATGCACCGTCGACACAACAAAAAAGCGCGGCTTTCCTTTTCGTACCGCTATATCGGCCGTGACCCTGAGGAGAAGGATTTCCCTGCCCCGGACGCTCTTCCCGATTTCCGTGAGTTGCGTCAGCTGCGGATGATCGGTATGGAATTTATCCATTATCTGCTTGAACGCATCAAAGGTCGGATAGCGATACCAGTTGGTTGCGGCCGCCTTACCCAGCCCCCTTTTGTCCGTTGCATAGAAATCCCGGTAATCCGACATGGGCGCCGTTACCCGGAAACAGGGAGGGGTCTGCACGCTGTAATGCATGCCGCTGGCATGGATTTTTTCAAATCCCTGTTTCGCGGCATAGGCGACCACTTTGTGTCCCTGCTCCACCCGGTCGATGGAGATATCCGTGAGATACGGCTTCAGGTCTTTGAATTCAGCCGGAAATATTTCGAAATACACCTCTCCCCTCTCCTTGAGGTACGTGCAGGCCTTTTGATACTCGGCCGAGGAGACCGCAAACACAAAGCTTTGAAGAGCCAGAAGCAGCACCACAACGATTGACGTTCTCATTCCTTCCCCTTTCACGTGTTTTACCCGTTCCAGGCGGCCAAACAAACGCCGCCCCGGCCTTTATATAATTTAATCCAAAAATACCCTGTTTTTTAATAAAGTTTCATGCTGCCTTCTACTGCCTGGTTTTACCGAAATCAACGGTAAAGGTGGCCAGGGCCGCCGCCGGGCCTGACAGGATACCGGTTGACGCCCATTTAAGGAAATCAACGCTCACATCAAGAGTGCCGCGTCCTTTTTTCAATCCGATTCCTCCGGTCATTTTCGCCTCCTTGCGGGTAAAATCCGCTCCCCAGAAGTATGACTGCCACGGCAGGGACTCCTTGGAGTCTGTGGTTTCCCAGTCTTTTTCTACGATATGCCGGAACTCCTTCACCCAGTATGCGGCGATACCGCCGCGGAATGCCACTTCATCAAACCAGCCTACCTTTTTCGCATATTTTTCCATTCCCAGACGGAAGTTGTGGTAGGTGTACATGAAGCTGGTGTCAGAGGCGAAATGCGGGTCTTTTCCGGTAAACAGGCCAAGGCCGCCATCATACTCCGGCGCGAAATAAAAGCCGTCCGCATACGTCGGCACCACGGAGAACCACCAGTCAACCATTTTCCAGTCGCGGTCCGAAAAAGAAGAGTCCACGGACACGACAGTACTGTCAAATTTTGAACCGTCCGTATTAAGGATAAATGATTTTTCATCAATGGTCTTATTAAGCTGATAGCGTTTGTTTGTTAAAAATATTCCCCCAACAATCAAGGCTCTTGAGGTGACGGTCCAGGCATTTGAGCCTCCGCTGAGCAACCTGCCCTGAAGCGCATTCCAGGAATAGTCGCCGTTGGTAACCGTGACTTGAGCGTCGGCAGGATTCGCGGCCAGCGCTGCTGATACCGCTGCCAGCTGACTAATGGTCTCTGTTCCTCCGATACGTGGTATTCCTGCCTTAATTAAAGGATTGATGGTCGTTGCGCCAATGGTAATCCGTGCTTCTAAAACACCGCCGTCGTTTCGTACCATTTTTCCCTGCTGTTCGCGGTCGCAGTCAACAGAGATGCTGTCTATTCCTGCATTGGCAGTATAGACAAATTTCTTGGTCTCATCATGAGTATACGACATCCCTTCAAAATAAGCGCCGATGCCAAATTGCATATTATCATTCACCTTTAGGCATATATTGACCTTCGGATAATTAGGATAGTTCTCCGCATTATCGGTCGGTGAAATATGGGTTGCATCCAGAAGCAGGGCCGCATCCCTGTAAAAAGAGAAAGGCATCTCCATTCTGTTATTCATGGAAAAGCCAAGGAACAGATTCTGTGTAACTTGTGTGATACCTATGATCGATCCAAATGTCTGGCCAAGGCCCCATATCTCCGCGTTGATAGCCGACGCCTGCACCTGATTGGGAAACTGATAGATGCCCGCCGGTTTGTGAATTGTCCAGGCGATATCAGTGCACGCGCCCGATCCCCCCATGGCATCGATCCTGGCGTTAACGCCCTCGATATTCTGGCCCAGCACCGAACAGCACAACGATGCTCCCGTAACGACAACCGCAATTTTCTTTAGCATATTCCTTCTCCTTCAGCGGAAAACTGAAAAAACTGCGAAAAACGTAATGCCCCTCAAAATAGTAAAACGGGCATTGCGCGACGTTAAAAAAATGTGCCGCCGTGCAAAGCCCCCCCGCCGGCCACTCGTCATCGTTGTTTTCAGGAAAACCATTGTATATTTTATCGCCATGCCCGTTCCCATAACGCCCATGCTTCTTTTCAGGAACGGACCAGTTCAGGCAGCATCTCCGAACTCGGGAGTAGCGGTGCGCAGGAAACACTGTATGAAGGCTTCACGAGGCATGACCGTGGTCGAACTGGTCGTTATCATTTTCATCGTGGTGATTCTTGCCTCCATCGCCATTCCGAAATTCATCGAAGCGACCATCAAGACCAAGATGTGGAACGGCATGAGCACGCTCATGACCTATGAATCAGCCCAGCTGGCCTATCTCGCACAAAACAGCAGGCTCGGTCCGATCGACAGCCTTACCTTCAAAGCTGACTCCAGCAAATATTTTGCTTTCACCGAAGACGGGAACGGTTATTTACGGGCCACGGCGAAGATCGACATCGGCCGGTTCACGTCGGGAAGCTGGCTGAGAACCACCATCGACACGGCCGGAGGGCTGCCCAAAATCCGGCGATCATGCTCTCCCGGCGATTCGGTTCTGGCAAAACGGTATATCTCCCACTATTTTCGTTGACGGAATCCCGGCAGGCTTTCCTGTTGACCTGGAGAAACGCCACAAAATATCTTTTGGGCTGTGGCAGCGTAGCTCAGATGGTTAGAGCAGTGGAATCATAATCCACGTGTCCGGGGTTCGAGTCCCTGCGCTGCTACCATCTTCTTTCGCAGCACCTGCTTCCCTCCTATGTCGTCACGTGCGGTCCCAGAGAAAGCGTATTCGTCCCTGTGCAGTCTTTTGCATCCTGCTTCTTCCGTGCTTGCGGCAGTCAGTGGAGGAAGCGATTCGACCGCGCTCCTTATCCTGCTCTGCGACCTCAGGAAAAAACTGCTCATACGGCGCCTGGGCGTACTCCATGTCAACCACGGGTTGCGCGGCGCGGAATCGGACAATGATGAACGGTTTGTGAAAAAGCTGGCCGCGCAATTCGCAGTGCCGTTCTATGTCAAACGGCTCAGGGGCGTCTCGCCGGCAACGGCCGGCATGGAGTCGTGGGCCAGGCGCGAACGGTATGCTTTTTTCCTGGACGTATTGAACCGTGAAGGATTCGATGCCGTGGCGACCGGCCATACGGCTGATGATCAGGCAGAAACCGTGCTGCAGAGGATCATTCGCGGGGCCAGTCTGCGGGGCCTGCGTGGGATTATCAGGCACCGGGATGATGGCGTCATCCGGCCCCTGCTCGGCGTGCGCCGCCAAGAGCTCATTCGCTGGCTCACGGCGCGCGGAATACCGTTTTGCACGGATTCGTCTAATACCAACCTCGCATTTCAGCGGAACCGGATACGTCAGGTAACGCTTCCCTCCCTGGAAACAAAGGAGCGCAAAGCATTTTCCAAAATGATTGCCATATCGCGGAAAGCCGCTGCCCTGTGGCTCTTTCTCAAACCGGCAATTGACCGCTGGATCGACGCGTACACGATCCGTTCGAATCATGGTTTTTCGGTGATGAAAACGGGGCTCCATGACGAATTCCACGCCTCAGAAGCGCTCCGTACGCTTTTCGAGCTCTACGGAATCGAGGCTGATTCGCACCATATTGAGGTCATCCTGGCCAGCCGGAAGCGCTCTTCCGGGACATTGCTGCTGCCTGGTGGCCGCTGGCGCTTCTATCCGTTGAAAAACAGGATCGTTTTCCGCAAGACAGAGGATGCCCGTTCCAGGCCCTTTGCCTATTTCCTGAAGATTCCGGGAACGACGCTGTGCGGCGACCATGGCGCGTGCTTTTCTGCACAGGAAACGACGGTCCTTAATCAGGAGATCCCTCATGATAATTATACGGTCGCACTCGATAAAAAGACGTGCGGGAAACGACTCATATACCGTTCATGGCGTTCTGATGATCTCTTTGATCCGTTTGGATCCGACTCACTCACAGCGGTAAAGACCTTTCTCTCCAAACAGAAAATGCCCCGTTTCGAACGTTCTCGCTGCGGGGTGGTGACAGGAATGGGGGGACGGATCATCTGGATACCAGGCGTGCGCATAGGTAACAGCGCGCGTATTACCTCTCAAACCTCCGGAATAGTGAAAATTTCTTACATTCCTGCCCCGGAATGAGATACTATGATGTATTTTTAAACATTTGATCCGTTTTGCTGTTGATGCCTCCAGCAAAAATATCGCTCGTGCCCGCACTACCGACCGGGAAATGCAATCAAGGACTAATCGTCGTGAGATCCGAAGAAAAAAAACAGGCCCCGAAAGAACCCTCCGCACCGCGAAAGCGAAAAAGGGAGAGCGGCGGTCCTAAAAAAGGCCCCAAAGGCAAGGAGGCTTCCAAGGCGATTCTCGTTTGGCTCGGCATCTCTATTATCGTCATATTTGCGCTCAGGTCGCTTGAGAACTACGGGGCATTCCGTGAAGTCAACCTGACCTACAGTCAGTTTCAGGCGCTTCTCGCAAATCCCGACGCCGTGATCGTGCAGGCGCGGATCATACAAAAAGCAGGCGATCGCGCGGTCATGCATGGCGAGGTCAGTGACGCCGCGATCTTCGGAAAGATCTCCTCCATTAAAAATCCCCAGAATACCAAATTCTTCTCGGTCAACCTGCCCTTTATCGACACCCCAATGCTGGAACAGTGGAACAAACGCGGTCTTCAGTATACCTTTGAGCAGGAAAAGATAAACTGGGGTGATATTCTTATTACCGTTCTGCCGTGGGTGTTCATCATCGCCCTCTGGATTTTCATAATGCGACAGATGCAGGCAGGCCAGAGAGGTATTTTTTCATTCGGTAAAAGCAAGGCCAAGCTCCATGTCATGGACCGGCCGAAGACCACCTTTTCAGACGCCGCCGGAGTAGAAGAGGCCAAGGCTGAACTGCAGGAAGTAATTGAATTCCTTAAAGATCCGAAAAAATTCAAGCGCTTGGGCGGTAAAATACCAAAGGGGGTGTTGCTTTTAGGACCTCCCGGAACCGGCAAGACGCTTCTTGCCCGCTGTGTTGCCGGGGAAGCGGGGGTGCCCTTTCTATCCATGAGCGGTTCGGACTTTGTGGAAATGTTCGTGGGGGTCGGCGCTTCACGCGTACGAGATTTATTCGAGACCGCCAAAAAAAATTCGCCCTGCCTTATCTTTATCGATGAAATTGACGCGGTGGGGCGTCAGCGGGGTGCCGGGCTTGGCGGAGGGCACGACGAACGCGAGCAGACGCTCAACCAGATGCTGGTCGAGATGGACGGATTCGAGGAAAACTCCGGCGTTATACTCATCGCCGCCACCAACCGCCCTGATGTGCTCGATCCGGCGCTTCTTCGTCCCGGACGGTTCGACCGTCAGGTTGTGGTCGACATACCGGATGTCAAGGGCCGGGAAGGCATCCTGAAGGTGCACATAAAAAACATACCCCTCGCGCCTGATGTCGATCTTTCCACCATCGCGAGGGGAACGCCCGGTTTTGTTGGCGCAGACCTCGCCAACCTGGTGAACGAAGCCGCGCTTATGGCGGCCCGTTTCGGCCAGGACGTGGTGACCATGCTCGATTTCGAGGAGGCAAAAGACAAAGTGATGATGGGCGCCGAAAGGAAAAGCATGGTCCTTTCTGAACGAGAGAAAAAAACCACCGCCTATCACGAGGCCGGGCACGCCATCTGTAATATTTATTGCCCCGAGGCCGACCCGCTTCATAAGGTCACCATCATTCCCCGCGGCCGGGCGCTCGGCGTCACCTATTCGTTGCCCGGCGAGGACCGGCACAGCTATTCAAAGGTGTACCTGCTCGACAAGGTATGCATCATGATGGGTGGCCGAATGGCTGAAGAATTGATATTCAACAGCCAGACCACCGGAGCGGCAAGCGATATAAAGCAGGCAACCAACCTGGTGCGAAAGCTGGTATGCGACTACGGCATGACCGACGAGCTGGGACCTCTTTCCTACGGCGAAAAGGACGAACAGATTTTTTTAGGCAGGGAGATATCGCGTCACCGGGACTATTCCGACAAAACCGCAGAGACAATCGATGCACTCATGCAGCGGATTATCATGGAACAGCTTGCCCGGGCCAAAAAAATCCTCACCGACCACCGGACACAGCTTGATCTTCTGGCCGCGGCGCTCATCGAGCATGAACTGCTTGACCGTGAAGAGGTAATGAAGGTCATTCAGGGGGACAAGCTGCAGACAACCAGAAAAACCCGTCCTCTGCTTTCCCCCTTCGGAGCCAATGGAAAGAACAATAACAACGCAATCGGAGGTTCGAAAGCAGACAATGCCCAACCGTCAGATCCCTCCGAAAAAAACAGGGAACCAGAACCCGCCGGCGCAGCATCCACCGCCGGTTCAGGAACGCAAGGTGAAACAACTGCACCTGCGGATTCCAAACAATCAGCAGCGAGCTGAAAACGGTCGTTTCCATAGGGCTGATTATGGTGTAGTCGCTCTATTCACCTCAATCCATGTGCAAACATCGAATGAAACAACGAGGGAAGAAAAAAGCGCGCGAAGCGTATATTTAATCCTGTTTTGTTAATTATTAATAATAGAGATACAATATATAGGCGTGCATGAGCGCAATTATGGATGTGCATACACTACCCTTTACGCTAATGGGAGTCGTGAACACGACGCCGGACTCCTTTTACGACGGAGGACACTATCTCAAAACGGATAAGGCTGTGGATCACGGCATGCGGCTCGTGTCGGAAGGCGCATCGGTTATTGATATCGGCGGCGCTTCGAGCAGGCCCGGAGCGCCCGCAGTTCCTCCGGACGAGGAGATGAGGCGGATCCTGCCGGTGGTCAGAAAACTGGCACGCACAATCCGGGTGCCGATCAGCGTCGATACCTGCCGCTCATCGGTCGCCCGCGCCGCTCTCGATGCCGGCGCAGAGTGGATCAATGACATCTCGGCAGGCAGAAATGACCCCGCAATGGCGCCGCTCGCGGCACAGCGGGGATGCACCATCGTGCTGATGCACATGCGCGGAACCCCGCAAACCATGCAAACAATGACCACGTATGATGATGTCGTCGAGGATGCTCGAAAAGAGCTTCTCGCCGCCACGGAGAAATTTCTGTCGGCAGGTGTGGCACGGAACCGAATCGTGATCGATCCGGGGATAGGATTTGCCAAAACGGCGTCACAGAATATCAGGCTTTTGCAGGGTCTCGGGGCCTTTGTGAACACCGGTTTTGCGGTTCTCCTTGGCACGTCGCGCAAATCCTTTATCGGCCGCATAACAGGCCGGGAGGTTGAAGACCGTCTCGCCGGCACGCTTGGCAGCGTTGCCGCGGCATTCATGCGCGGAGTGCGGCTTTTCCGAGTCCATGATGTGGCGGCCACCGCCGATTTCCTGAAAGTAGTGTCAACCATTGAGCACCCTGACCTGGATGGGAGCACGTGAAAACCGGTCCCGGCACTATAGCGCGAAGGGTTCACCGGGATCGCATGCTTATTATTCTTCTTGTTGTTGCAGCTGTCCTTCTCATCGTGCTGTTTCGTATAATGAAAAAACCAGAACCCCTGACCGTCGAACCTGTCCGGCCAACTATCGATACGGTGAAGGCACCGGTCCGTGACACTGACACGGTTATCACGCCCGATACCGTGCAGCCCGGGATTCCCGATACGCCAAAGGTCCCGCAACGGGCACAACCGCGTATACCTCAACGTGGCGACACCACGACGGCCGACACGGCCGCTCCGGCTGCAACGCCTGATACCAGCGATACGTCGCGCGCCGAGGAGACGCCGCTCATTGAGCCGACGGAACCTGAGTGTGCCGGATTGACCGAAGAACTCTGGGCCTACCCTGAACCCTCCGGCGGTCTTCACCGCGGTACGATAACGGTGCGTTTCGTCTCGAACAGACCCTGCACCATTTCCTGGCAGCGCAAAACCGACACCGTTTGGAACATCTACGCCGATAAAAAAATAACCGTTGATTCCACGGCGGCGATTCTGTTCAAGGCCGTTGACCGGTGCGGGAATGCCATGCCGACCCGCGAGGAGCTCTACGTCATTGAGCCGAAGCTGAAAACGACCCTCTGTCCCGACGACATGGAACTTGTCAAGATCGGAAAAATGCGTTTCTGTATTGACCGCTACGAATGGCCGAACCGCAAAGGCGCGCCACCGCTTGCGTACGTTTCGCTGTACCAGGCGAGCGATTCATGCTTTTCAAAAAAGAAGCGGCTGTGCACGTCGGAAGAATGGTCGCTCGCATGCAGCGGCCCCCATTCGTGGTCGTTTCCCTACGGGCAGAACTATGAACCGTACGCCTGCGTGACCAGCGATACGGCCCCGCAGGCCTCCGGATCCAAGCCGGAATGCCGTTCCTATTTCGGCACGTTTGACATGTCCGGCAATCTCATGGAGTGGACCGGCACGCCCTCGAGGGAAAACAGACAGTTTCATGACATTATGGGCGGTTTCTGGGAGAGCGGACCGCGCAGCGGCTGTTTCGCAAAACGGTACAGCTATTTTCCGCAGAACCGGCATAATCCGGTCGGTTTCCGCTGCTGCAAGGATGTTACTGCAAAAAAATAGCCACCTATCGAGAGACACAACAAGGAGAACCCCCTATTGCTTCATAGATTATCAGGTGCATGGTCGATACTCCTTGTAATGATTTGTTCGCTCGGCGCGTCGGGACAAGGCCTGCGCTACGAGCGCCCCGTCATCACGGGTTTTCACCCGCTCGACGACGGCACTAGAAAAGGCTCGCAGCTCAATGCCGGGCACCCGGTCCTGTGCACCCTTTCCACGAAACTGTTTCGTGATACCACGGTCATCGATTTCGAAAAACGGCAGATCACCTTTGTGCGGTACGATTCCCTCGGTTTTATCCTGTGGAATTACCACTACGACGAACTTAACAACTACATGGCCGACCGAAGAAACTTCGCACTCAACAACACATGGTACAAGCACTCCCTGCTTTTCAAAGAAGGCACCGATCAGGGTACCTCAGAAAGCCTCAAGCTCGCCTGGGAGCTGCCAGTCCAGTATCCGGGCTGGGCGCAGCGGGTGCTGGGCAACGATCCTCCGCGCCTCACCATCAACGGCAACATGCGTATCACCATCGGATTCGAGGACATGAGCCGCAAGGACCCCGGGGTCCAGGAGACGCAGCGGGGCGGCGCCGGTTTCCTCTTTGACCAGTCGAACCAGTTTACCATCACCGGAAGCGTGGGCAGGCTTATCAATATCAACATCAGCGCCAACAGCGAGGGCGATGTTGACATGAACAATCCGCTCAAGAATTTCAAGATCGAATACAAGGAGCAGACGCCGGGTGAGCTTGAGGACGAGATCGTGCAGGAGGTGATTGCCGGCTATACCGGGTTCTCAATGCCGGGGACGCAGCTTTCCGGCTATTCAGAAAGCAAGGAGGGCCTGTTCGGCATCAAGGTCGCGTCCCGATTCGGCCCGCTCCTGCTCACCACGATCGCCAGCTCCGAGCAGGGCGAGTCGCAGAAACTCAAGGTCTCGAACGCCGGCAAGGGGGATGCGTCGTCGACCAACGTGCAGCAGGAGAACGGGTATATACGAAACCGCTACTTTTTCCTCGATACCGCGTACATAACCGCGTACAACAGGAAATACGCGCTGAACGGGGGCAATCTGAATGCCCCGCCGCCGCCGGAAGTCGCCTCGTGCGAGGTGTGGCTGCAGATAGAAGATAATGAACAGGAGCGCTATGTAAACGCGTATGGCCTCGATAATGTCCGCCAGATGTACATTGATTCAAGCCTTCGCGAATCACGACTGTTTCGAAAGCTTCTCAACGAACGGCACTACCGGCTTTATCCCAAGGAGGGGTATATCCGCCTCTTCACCGACAGCGTCACCATACGGGAACGGGACATTCTCGGCATCATCATGCAAACCTCCGGGTCCATTCCGGACAAGGGCGGCGAGCGCGACACGAACCGCTATGTCTGGGTGGTCAAGCCGAAGAATCCTATCGACAAGCTCAGCGACGATCCTGAACGGTTCAGGCTCATGTGGCGTAATGTCTATCCCCTGTCCGGCGATATCAAGGACATCACCAAGTTCCAGATCGCCATCAACCACCTTCCCAAAGACGGGCAGGAAGCCGTGAAAACCCTAGGAGACCGCTACATCTCTGAAATTCTCGGACTGACCAACAAGAACGGCGATCCTTTGATCGACCGTCAATACATCTTTGATTTTACAAACAGAGAACTGATAATTCCTCCGTACGACACCACGAGCTTCGGCAACGAGCCGTTCGCCAATCCGGCGCTTATCGATCCGGAACAGGGAGACCTTCGCGACACCATGATCTACCGTTTCGGCCCGCAATCAAAGGAGATAACAAGCGATTTCCAGCCGATTTTTTCAATTGAAACGTCAGGTTCCTCCAAGCAGACCACGTTCGATCTCGGATTCGGGATCATGGAAAACACGGTCCGGGTCAAGGCCGACGGCGCGCTGCTGCAGCCCAATATCGACTATATCCTCAGCCCGGAGATCGGGTCGCTCGAGCTCATCTCTCCAAAGGCGCTCGCCGCGCAGAACATCGAGATCGATTACCAGCGCGAAGCGCTCTTCATGCCCGAGCGCAAGGTTTTCCTTGGATCACGCGCCGAGATGAAGCTGCCGTTTGTAAGTGACAATTCCCTCATGGGCTTCAGCGTCCTGTGGCAGAGCTCGGAAGTAAGCCAGCGCATTCCCCGGATCAACCAGGAGCCCTATTCCAAGCTTTTGTTCGACTTCAACACCAAATTCGATCTGAAGCCGGAGTGGATGACCGACATCGTGAACAAGATCCCGCTGGTGAAAACCGACGCCGCGTCATCGGCCAACCTCGAATTCGAGGTCGCTCACAGCCGCATGAACCCCAACTCGAGTGATGAGGCGTACGTTGACGATTTCGAATCGAGCAAGCAGCTCTATCCGCTCGGCGAAAGCTATGGCGGATGGCACCGTGCAAGCCCGCCGTATCATCGGGACTCCCTCAGCTCCTATCCACCCGCCTGGGACTATTACTGGTTCACGCCGGTCTGGTCCGACAAAAGAAACCGGATCCCGCGCGATTCGGTCTGGACGCGGGATCCAAAGGACGACCCGATCTATACGGGCATGGACCAGTATGAAAGCGTGCTGCGCCTGCACGTCAAACCAGGTCCGAACGATCCCACGCTGCAAGAGCGGTATAAAAAAACATGGGCCGGGATCATGCAGTCGATCCCGCCGGGCATGTCTGACCGCAAGCGGGACCAGTATTTCGAGCTCCTGCTCAAGACCCGCAACAACGGCATCGGCAACGGGAAACTGCGCGTGCAGATCGGCAAGCTGCGCGAGGACGTCTGCATTGCAGGGGCCCCGCCCAACGGCAGACCGGACAAGGAGGACACTGCCAGGTTCTGGCGCGAATACAATGTCCAAGAGCTTGATAAAGGCCTTGACACGCTGTGGGACGGCGATGAGGCGTACTGGGTGCCGGACGGCAACGGCGGCTGGCTGCAGCTTCCCAAAGACGATCCGCTTCTCGAAGAGTTCAAGGACGACCCATCCAAAGACAATTATCGCCTGTACGATGACGACCATGAAGGAAATTATAAATACGCCTGCAGGCTCGAGAATAATGCCATCTCGTCAAATTCAGAGGACATCGACAACAATGGGACCATCGAGACCTCCCTGAACGAAGAGTATCATGAGTTTATCATCGACCTGGCCGATGCCAATTCGCCCTTTATCGACAAATCCACTTCCGACAAACTCAAAACAAGCAACGGGTGGCGGCGGTACCGCTTCCAGCTGCGCGATCCCTACGGCGATTATCCCGGCGTGAGAATCGACAGCGGACTTGCCATTGACGAGTGGACCGATATTCGAATGGTCCGGTTGATCTGGGAGGGTTTCGATACCACGGCGCTGGCCGTGGAAGATTCGCTGATTCTTTCCGGCATGCAGTTTGTCGGCAACCAGTGGGAAGCGGTCCGGGACTCGAGCGGCAGGTCGAACATGGATGTCTCGGTCATCGGTACCAGGGAATCACAGGAGTACAAGGACAGTATCAAAGGGTATGAAGACTCTTTTATCCGGCGTGAGGAGAACGAAACCGGCGGCTACCAGCATGAGCAGTCGCTCCGTCTTGTATTCAGCGACCTTGAAGCCGGCCGGACCGCAATCGCTGAAAAAGGCTTTGCCCAACAGCCGCTCAAAGTCGCGTCGTATGATAATCTGACCCTGATAGTGCATGGAAAGGCGCCGCAGGGCGCCAATCCCCTTGCACCCCTTTATAACGGCGACGTCAGGTTCGTGTTCAGGTTTGGTACCGATTCAATAACCTACTACCAGTATCGCAGGCATATCATGCCGGGATGGAACAACTATATCGTTATCAACCTTAAGGAGCTTTCAAACCTGAAATTGGATTGGCTCACCATGCACCCTGATGATTCAATTAATGCCTGGTCATCCGATAGTACGCTCCATATCAGGGCGCCGAAAGGAAGGCAACCCAACTTTGCCAACATCACCTGGATGGCGGTCGGCGTCGAGTGCGACCCGAACGCTTCAGGCCAAACGCCCTATTCCGGAGAGCTCTGGGTGAACGAGCTCAAGGTAGCGGGCATTAAAAAGTTCAACGGCTGGTCCTCCCGCCTCAATCTGCAGACGCAGTTTGCCGACTTTCTGAGCGTCACCGGCGGTCTCAATTTTGAAGGCGGCGACTTCAAGACCATGACCGATGCCGACATCACCAGGACCGGCGATTCCAAGCTTTCGGGCAATTTCAGCGTCTCCACCGGCCTTGATAAATTCATGCCAAAGGAGTGGGGTGTTTCCCTTCCCATTGGCGGCTCCATGACCAGCTCGCTTACCCGGCCGCAGCTCAAGCCGAACAGCGACATCTATCTGACCGACGACAACAACAAACCGGACGGTCTTGCGGAAATGACCGGCGACGTGATCAACAGTATTGCCGGCAAGGAGCTTTTAGACAGCGATACCACGCTTGCCGAACACTTTGAGACGCAGAGCTACGGCCATTCGTTTTTTATCAATTATTCCAAAAACGCGGCCAATCCGAATCCGGCGGTGGACCTGCTGCTCGACCGGGTGAGCACCGATTTCCGGTATAACATGAACACGAATACGGTGCGAAGGGGACAGCTTCCGGACCAGAGCGGCGATTATACGAACTACGATTCAAGCCGCACCTATACGGGCGGCATCAAATATGACCTGACGCCAAAAGACCCGCCCGCATGGACAAAATGGAAGCCTTTCGGCGAGAAACCGGCAGAGTGGGTGCCGCGGCAGCTGCACAACCTCGAATTCTCGCTTCTTCCCGGCAGGGCCAATCTTGATCTGGCGAACGCCACGTATAGCAAGTCGCTCGAACGGCGGTTCGAGCCGGGCATCAATACGCGTAAAGAGTCGCAGGTGTTGGACATCAACCACGGGTTCCAGCTCGATTTTTCTCCGATCCGCCCGCTTTTGGATCTATCGTATTCGCTTGCCATTCGCAGGAACTTCCCGAATGCCTCGACGCTCGGCGGCACGGACAAGACCGGAGAATTCCTGCGCGATAATGTTCTAAAAAGACATTCCGACGGGACATGGCACGATTATTATATTCTTGAACGGGAGCGGTCCAGGTCGCAGAAATTAAAGCTGTCGCTCAGCCCCCAGTTCGCCGACTGGCTCACCAACTCGGCCGACTATTCGGCTGATTATGATGGTTCGCTCTCAAAATTCGGCAATGATTCCACAACCGAATATATCAACAGCAAAGTCAACACGGAGGTCAGTTTCAACAGTTCGCTCAACATCAGCTCGCTCCTGCCGGCAACGCCGGATTCAGGAAAAACCGGCGTGTTAGGCCGCCTGCGGAAAGGGTGCGACGCAGTAGGATTCAACAATGTGAATTTTACCTATTCCAACAATGCCCACCTTACCAATAACTACCTGGGAAGCAGCTTCCTCTCCTCGCAGTACGGAGATAAACGACCGGTGACGAGCGGAGACTTTCTTGCGTACCAGCTCGGCCTTCAGGGCAGGAATTTTTCAGACATCGTTTACGGCGATATGGATGACGAAACCGCGGTCGGAGGGATGCAGTACCGTTCATCCTATGACGACTATAATTTTTACAAGGACGATAACCGGTCAGTCACCCAGTCATATCAACTATCGACCAGTCTCGGCATTGCAAAACCGATTGACCTGCGCCTCTCCTCCATCAGCCTTCGCTGGAACAGGACCTTTAACGTCAAACCGGATACCGCCAGATTCGACACGTCCCGTACCTTCCCTGAAATAAGCGTCGGCGCGCACAGCAGCGTGCTGGACAAGATAAAACTGCTCACCCGGTATCTCCAGGGCATGGGCCTCTCCTCAAACCTCTCTTTCCGCCGCAGCACCCGGCATAACGACGCCGCAGGCAAAGAGCGCGGCAGGGCGTTCGACCTCTCCCCTCTTGTGCAGTTCAGCGGCACGTTGAAAAAATGGCCGGTCAGGTTCAATTACCAGCACACGCTCGGCCGCGAGCAGCGGGATCTCGAGCGCAATGACGGATCCAGCGGCGACGGGTCAACAACGAATCGTGACGGTGACAATATCGATATGAGTTATGAGATCCAGCAGTCGAGCAGTCTTTCAACGATAAAACTATTGCGATGGACCGTACCGGTCAAGGGCAGGACAAGCATGGGAATGCGTTTTGTGCGCGACCATTCGGTGACGACGACCGCAGGGGAAAAAACTGCGGACAACTCGAACCTCTCTCTCACGCCGCACCTCAAATACGTGGTCACGAACAACGTTACCGGGACGCTTGAGTACACCGGTTCGCGGATCACGGAAAACGGTTCCATAACGACCAGCAACAAACTGGCCCTGATTACCGAAATACGGTTCTGATAGAAACGGCATCCAGTATGGCAGCAAAAAAAATTCTTTTCAATGCAACGACCACTGAAAAACGGGCGGCATTGCTCGATAATGACAAAGTGGTCGACCTCGTGGTTGAGCGTCCTGACCAGTACCGCATCGCGGGCAATATCTATCGGGGACGGGTTAAATCGGTGCTTCCCGGATTGCAGGCGGCTTTTATCGACATCGGCCTTGAGCGTGCGGCATTCCTGCACGCCTCTGATATCGAACCATCGGTGCTCCTGGGCGAAGACGACGCTCTCCTCGACCGGTACCGCGGGAACGATTCCCCGAACCGGCGGAAAATCGTCAGAATTCCCATTGAAAAACTCCTGCAGAAAGGACAGGAAGTGCTCGTGCAGGTGATCAAGGAGGAGATAAGCACCAAGGGCGCCAAACTGACGACGCAAATCAGCATCGCAGGAAGGTTTCTCGTGCTCGTTCCTGACGCCAATTTCATCGGCGTTTCCAAAAAAACCCACGATCTCAAGAAACGGCGCAGGCTCAAGCAGCTCGTTGCGCAGTTAAAACCGCCGGGAGTCGGGTTTATCGTGCGTACCATGGGATTGAGGGTTTCGGAAAGCGAGTTCGTGAAGGAAATCCACCTGCTGCTTGACGCATGGCGTATGGCAAGCCAGGAGGCGCTCAAGGGAAGCGGCCCGAAAATCATCCACCGTGAGATGGGCATCACGACGCGCGTCATCAGAGACCTTTTTTCCGAAGATGTCGGCGAGGTGTACGTCGATGACGCAGAGGACCATCGCGAAATCATGAGCTACCTCAAGGCGTTGTCTCCGGATCTCTGCAAAAGGGTTATCCTGTACAGCGGCAAGACCCCGCTGTTCGACAAATTCAACATCGAAAAAGACCTGGAGCGGCTGCTGAAACGCAAGGTGTGGCTGCGCAACGGCGGGTATATTCTGATCGACCGGACCGAGGCGCTCGTGGCGATCGACGTGAACACCGGACGCAACATCGGCAAGGCCAATCTGGAAGAAACCATTTTCCAGACCAACATGGAGGCAGTTGGCGAGATCTGCCGCCAGCTGCGGCTCCGTGATATCGGCGGGCTGATCGTCATCGACTTTATTGACATGCGGTATCATAATCACCGCCGGCAGGTGGAGCAGGCAATGACCAAGGCGCTGGAGGCCGACCCCACCGCCACCGACTGCACCGGACTCTCCAAGTTCTGTCTCCTTGAAATAACCCGGAAAAGGGTCAGGCCCGAATTGCAGGAATTTTACACCGACGTGTGCCACGCCTGCGGCGGGCTCGGCTGGGTCTTTTCACCCGAGACCGTGACCGCCCGGATCGACCGCGAACTCGGAAGGTTCAGAAGCCGTCCGAAGAAGGTGAAATGTGCGGTGCATCCTTCGGTTTCCGCCTACCTTTTGAAAGAAAACGAAAAAGTCAAACGCATGCTCGAACAGGAGCACGGATGTACTCTGGAGTGTATGGCAGACGAGGAGTTGGACCAGGACGAGTATGCGCTGACCCCCGTATCCTGAACCACGGGCGTTATACGCCCGGTTCCCCCTTGCGTTTTCATTTCGCAAAAAGGTAATTTTATAAGGTTTTTTCGATCTTTCAGTAAGGAGCCATCATGTATTCGATCATTGAACAGGGCGGCATACAGTTCAAGGTTACCCCTGGTGCAACAATCCAGGTTCCGCTCATGGATGCCCAAGAGGGCAGCGAAGTCTCCATCAACAAGGTCCTCCTTTCCGTCGATGGCGAAACAATCAACATCGGAACTCCCTACCTCGAAGGAGCCGCGGTTACTGCCAAAGTTGCCGGGCACCTCAAGGGGAAAAAGGTGCTTGTCATTAAAAAGAAGCGCCGCAAGGATTACCGGCGGAAAAACGGGCACCGGCAGCAGTACACCAAACTCGAGATCGTTTCAATCAATGTTTAGATGCAAGGAATACGGGTACCATGGCACACAAAAAAGGCGGCGGCAGCAGTTCGAACGGCAGAGACAGCAATCCTAACATGCTCGGCGTCAAGAGTTTCGGCGGGCAAAAAATCGGGGCCGGCAGCATCATTGTCCGGCAGCGGGGGACGGTCGTGCACCCGGGCAGAAATGTCGGGAAAGGCAAGGATGACACCCTTTTCGCGAAAATCGACGGTGTCGTGCGTTTCAGCAGGTTCTCCGGAAACCGGAAAAGAGTGGAAATCGTACCATTATAAGTGATTGAATACCCTGCTGAAAAATCCAAGGACGGGCGACCTGGCTTTTCTTTATGAAAATTATCTCTTCCCATTACATGAAATATTTCTTATAATAGTAGATGATTTTCCGGCACCATTCCTGATAACGTGTGGTGCGTATCCTTGTCTCATCACCAGGGATCCCTCATGCTTGGCAAAAAAAAGCCCGTGCGTATTGCATTTGCAGAGAAAAAAACCTCGAAAAAGAAAGAACCTCCGGCAAAAGACAAAGTCAAAATTCCCAGCGAAGGTGAACTGCTGCATGTACTGCTCAATAACATTCCCGACGCCATTTATTTCAAGGACCTGAAAAGCAGGTTTCTGCGCGTCAGCAAAGGTTGGCTTACCAAATCAGGCGGGATTGATCATAAGGTAGTAATAGGAAAAACCGATTTTGACTTCTTTACCCTCGAGCATGCGCGGCAGGCTTTTATGGATGAGCAGAAAATCATCCGGAGCGGCAAACCGATTGTGGGAATCGAGGAGAAAGAGACATGGCCTGACCGGCCCGACACGTGGGTATCAACCACGAAAATGCCGCTCACCGACAAAAAAGGCAAGATCATCGGTACGTTCGGCCTGTCCCGCGATATTACCGAAGTAAAGAAATACCGCGATGCGCTGCAAAAAGCCAAGGATGAACTCGAGGAGCGCGTCAAAGAACGCACCGCTGAACTCAGCGAGGCGAAATTCCGGCTTGAGCAGCACGTCGAACAACTCAAATTTCTCAACCTTACTGCGTATAAACTTGCGCAGATAACCGACATCAACCACATATTCATCGCCATTGGCGAATCCTTTCTCGCGCGTTTTCCGTTTGCTCATATCAGCGTTTGCCAGAAAAATAAAAATGTGTTCACCTGCGTCTATGCCAGCGGCGCCCTTGATACCCCTGACGTGCGACCCCTCACCGAAACGGCACTCTCCCCCTTTATCAAAGAGGATATTTCCGAACCGCAGTTCATCGAGGAGTGGTCGTCGAGGGAACAAATGAATTTGCCCTGGCCGAAGGTCCTAGAGGAGGATACGTGCTGGATTCTTTTCCCGCTGGTCTCGGACAATGTGGTCCTTGCGATCGTACAATTGTTCGTCCCGCAGCACGCCGCTTCAATATTCAAGCAGGAGCAGACCCTGCTTTCAACCCTCAGCGCGCATGCCGCAATCTGCATTTCAAACGCGCTGCACTATAAATACCTCGAAATACGCGCCCGCCTCGAAGGTGAACTTGAAGCTGCCCGGAATATTCAGCAGAGCCTCATGCCGCATGAAACCCCGGTCATACCCAGGTTGCAGCTCGCCGGAGCATACCTGCCGGCCTATGAGGTCGGCGGCGATTATCTCGACTACTTTCAGGCCGGTGACGGCTCCTGGGTGGTGTTCATTGCCGATGTGTGCGGGAAAGGAGTGCCTGCGGCGCTCCTCATGAGCGTGCTGCGCAGTATCGCGAGGGTCGAAGGCCGCGCCAACTTCAGCGCAAAGAGGCTGCTCTGCGCGGTCAACGAATCGATCTGCCTGAACATCAATGAACGCTCCTTCATTACTGCACTGGCTTTGATGATCAGGGCGGACGGCAGCGCAATGACCTATGCGCGCGCGGGACACGCCAAGCTGTTAAAAATCGACGCCGAGGGAGACGCGGTGCTCAACATCGAATCGAAAGGCCTGGCGCTCGGTATCATTCAGGATGTAAACGAATTTTCCAGCCATCTTGAAGAACTGAGCCTCCCTCTTTCTCCGGGCGAGATCTACCTTGCCTATACCGACGGACTGACCGAGGCAATCGACGAACAGAAAAACTCCTACGGACTTCCGCGGCTTTCCAGGACGCTCCTTAACCTCAAATCCGGGACCGCTGAACAGATGGTAAGCGGCATCCTGACCGACATCAAGCAGTACACCAGCGGTATGCCCGCACACGATGATCTGACCATGATGACCATGAAGGTGACCGGATAAGGGCCGCAGTGCCTCCCGTATCAATTATTTTCCGTTCAATTGGAAATTGCACTGCGACAGGCCACATGATCATGGTACCGTATCGAAATCACCGCGGTTTGCACGCGGCACGTGCCGTTGCATTTCTTCTGTGCGCCGGCCTCCTCGCGGCCGGCTGCGCGAAAAAAAAGGACAGTCTGCCGATCACCTCCGACAGCGTCATGACACCGTATCAGGAGTTCGGGGCAACGACGCTTTTTTTTTACGAGGGAAAAATCAAGCGCTGGAAGCTCGAAGCGGACTACATGAAAAAGCCGCTCCTGGACACGGGCACCATGCTGGTCTGCCCGGTGACGCTCACCCTCTACGATTCGCTGGGAGCCGCAGGAACCAAGGTGCTCGCGGATTCAGGCACCACGACTCCGGCGATGAAAAGTTTCACCGTATGGGGCAACGTCCTTATCCGAAACCACGACTCACTTATCGTAAAAACCTACAAGCTCTGGTGGGTAAAGGAGAAACGGAAAGTGGAGTCAGATACGTTCGTCCAGATCGAGACCGCCAAGGGCGACCTGCTGCGCGGTAAGGGGCTTGATGCAGTCGAGGATTTTTCCCGGTTTTCGTTCAAATCGCAGGTGTCAGGGTCGTTCCCCGATTTTAAAAGGCGGATGGAGGAGAATGACGACCGGATTTATTGACCGGCTCTTGCATCAAGGGGCAATCCTCCCCGTCGGCCCCTTGACTCCGATTGCCGTAAAGGAGCGAGCATGCAGGTAGCAATTATCACCCTGATTTCGCTGGTATTGGCGCTGCTCATCGTTCTTATCGCATTTGTCATAAAAAAATCCGGGAGCGCCGCCGCCCAAGCCTCCTTGCGGACCCTCTGCGAACAGAAAGACATACAGATTGAGGAGCTGAACGCCCGGGTAAAAACCTTTGACGAACTGCAGAGGGAAAACGCCCGGCTTCAGGCTGCACTGGAAAACGAAAAAAAGACGGCACAGGAAAAACTCGGGCTTCTGCAGGAAGCGGAAACGCGTCTCAAGACTGAATTTGAGAATCTTGCCAACCGTATTTTTGAGGAGAAGGGACAGAGCTTTACCAAGCAGAGCAACGAACGGCTCGGATCGCTTCTTCATCCTTTCCGCGAGCAGATTGAAGCGTTCAGAAAGCGAATCGAGGAGGTGCATAAAAACGACGCCGAGGGACTGGTTCGCCTTCTGGAGCAGGTCCGCCAGCTTCAGGAAACGAGTTCCCAGGTGAGCCAGACCGCCAATAACCTCGCGGTCGCGATCAAGGGCGACGCAAAAACCCAGGGAAACTGGGGAGAGCTCATTGTGGAGCGCATCTTTGAGGCGTCAGGCCTTGAACGAGGACGGGAATGGGAGGCGCAGGCCGGCATGCGCGCAGCGGATGGCAGGCTCCTGAAACCAGATTTCGTGGTGTTCCTTCCGGGCGCCAAGGCGGTCATCGTTGACGCCAAGGTGTCGCTCACCGCGTATGAACGGTATTGCAGCGAAACCGACGCCTCGCAGAAACAGGCGGCGCTCGCCGACCATAGCATCTCGGTCCGAAAGCACATCGACGAGCTCAACGCCAAGGAGTACCATACCCTGCTCGGCAACCGTACGCTTGATTTCGTCATCATGTGCATACCGGTTGAGGGCGCCTACCAGCTCGCCCTGCAGGAGGACAAGAACCTGCTCTACGATCTCGCGCGCGGCAACGTGGTGCTCACCGGTCCGGCAACGCTCATGCTCACGCTCAAGCTCATCGCCCAAATCTGGCGGCGTGAAAACGAGAACCGCAACGTGGAGCGGATCGCCGACAGGGCAGGCCGACTCTATGACCAGGTCGCGCTGGTTCTCGAGGCAATGCTCGACGCCCAGAAACGGCTCGCGGGTGTAGCGGAATCGTTTGACACGGCGCTGCGAAGACTCAAGGAGGGCAAGGGAAACCTTGTCGGCCGGGTTGAGGAAATCCGCAGGCTCGGGGCCAAAACGAGCAAACAGATCCCGCAGGAGATGGTGGAAGAGGCTGGGAATGATACGATCATAGAGTAGATGGATTACCGTCATCTTTCTGCCGAAAACAGCATCTCTTCCCCCCCTCCCCGGGAACAATAATGATACCGCGATTCGCGGGGTGTCCGCGAACCCGTTCCAGGGAGTATTTTTTTTATATGGCACGCCTGACAATGCTGGTAATCGGTCTGCTGTATATCCCTCTTTTCCCTGCAGAGAAACAAAAGGCCGTACCCACCACCTCCCTTGTTCTCGAATCGGCGCACCACAATGAAAATTCTTTTGCAAACGGCGAATTCATAAGCGTTCTTCGCGGCAACGTGGTGTTTGTCTACGGTGACATCCGGATACGGTCCGACGAAGCGACCTGGTGGCGCAACAGGGGCGAAGTGCTGTTCCGCAACAAGGTAACGGTAAAGAGGGGCAGCCAGACCATCACCTGCAACCGCATGCATTTCACCAGGGACAATAACACCGTGACCGCCACCGGCGGTTTTGATTTCTTCGACTCGACCGAACTCAGCCGGCTGCGCGGCGACAAGGCGCGCTACCAGATCACCGACAAGGTCTTTTACCTCGAAGGGAAGCCGGAACTTGTCCGCTACGACACGGCAACCAGTGAGACGCTCACCATAAAAAGCGTTTCCATGATTTACACGGACTCGCTCAAGCGCGCCACCAGCATTGACAGCGTGCGCATCGACAAGGGAAAACTCCATGCCACGTGCCGCCGCGCCCACTATTTTACTCAGGGAAACAACGCGCAACTGCGCGGAGCACCGGACGTGCGGTACGACATCCACACGCTCACGGGCGACTCGATTGACCTCACCTTTGAGCAGGAGTCGCTGCGCGACGCGTCGATCATGGGCGCTGCGCATGGCGTATACGCCGATACGGGCGCCGGCACGAGCTACGACACCTCGTTCACCCATATCTGGGGAGACAGCCTGTATATGGCGGTATCCGATTCCGGCATGCTCGACGTGATCTGGTCCATCGGCAAGGCGGTCAGTAAAAGCTATGAAAGCGGCCGCAGCGAAGAGGCCGACATTGCGAGCGGGAAACGGATGATGCTCGGATTCGCACCCCTCGGCGAGGTCGACATACTCAGGATCTGGGGCAATGCGCGCAGCACCTATTTCGTGGAGGACCAGAGCGGCAAAGGATGCAACGAAGTGAGCGGCGACAGCGTGTCGGTTTCTTTTTCAAAGGGTAAAGTGCGGTTCGTGGTTCTTGCCGGAAGCACGCGGGGAACCTATTTTACCGTCGAGTAAAGTATCGCAGTCGAACAGGTACCGGGACCATTGCCATGCAAGAAATGATCACCACCCTGCCGGAACAAGCGATGTTCGCGGCAACACCAGCCGCCGCACCAGACAAAAAAGTCCGCGAGATCCGCACCGAAGGGCTCCTGAAAATCTACAGCAAACGGCGCGTTGTTGATGGCGCCTCCATCAGCGTTCATCAGGGTGAAATCGTCGGGCTTCTCGGCCCGAACGGCGCCGGAAAAACCACGACGTTTTACATGATCGTCGGGTTGATCAAACCCAATAAAGGAAAGATTTTCCTGGACAACCTGTCCATATCAAAAAAACCGATGTATAAACGCGCGCGCATGGGAATCGGTTATCTCCCGCAGGAGCCATCGATCTTTCGCAAGCTTTCAGTGGCCGACAATATCCTTTCGGTGCTCGAATATCAGGGTATCGGCTTGAAAGAACGGAAAAAGCGCATGCGTGCACTGCTGCATGACATGCACGTGGCGCACCTCGAAAAAAGCCTGGGGTACCAGCTTTCAGGAGGTGAACGACGGCGAGTTGAAATCGCGCGTGCACTCGCTATCAAGCCCGATTTCATCCTCCTGGACGAACCGTTTGCCGGTGTTGACCCGATCGCTGTGGAAGATATCCAGAGCATCGTGCATGAACTGAAATACAAGGGATACGGCGTGCTGATCACCGACCATAACGTCCGCGAAACCCTGCGTATTACCGATCGCGCGTACATCATGGCCGAAGGAAAAATTCTTATTTCCGGTACCGCACAAGAACTCGCGGAAAATCCCGAGGCCAGAAGGATTTATCTTGGCCAGAATTTCCGCCTCGACTGATTTCACAGCCCCCGGCTGTTAGGCATGTTCTTTGCTTGTTCCTCTCCCCTCTTTTTATTTTCCTTATAGTATCATATGCCTCAGCCATACCAGCACCACGGTAAAGGATCCGGATGATGAATCTCGGTCTTGACATGTCACTCAAGCTCCAGCAGAAGCTTTCGTTTCAGATGATCCAGTCATTAAAGCTTCTGCAGGTCAACACCTTGCAGCTTGAACAGACGCTCAAGACCGAGCTGGAACTCAATCCGCTCCTGGTGGCAAGTGAAGACCTTGAACTTGAGACACAGGAGCCAAACGACGGGGAATCCAACGAGGAAAAAAACTCGCCTGATGAAGCAGGCGAAGACGCAGATCTCAAAGTCGACGAGGATTCGGTCGACTGGGAAGACTATCTTGAAGAAGGGTTCGATCTGGGATATTCGGCAAACGACGAGATCGATCGGAATGAAGAGCGGTATGAACCAACGCCGGTATACCAGATAACACTGGAGGAGCACCTGACCGGCCAGATTGCCGAGAGGAAACTCACTGAAAAGAAAAAACTCCTGGTACAGCTCCTGATCGGTTCCCTGGATACCGACGGGTATTTGCGCCTGCCGCTCGATGATCTTGCGAACCTCGCCAAGGTATCGTTTTTTGAAGTGGAAGAGGCGCTCCAAATTCTTCAATCGTTTGATCCGCCCGGTGTGGGATGCAGGAACCTGCAGGAATGCATGATACTTCAGCTCCGGGGGCGGGGAATGGAAGGATCGCTTGCCTGGCGCATTGTCGTAGAACAGTGGGAGCCGTTTGAAAAGCTGAAAATTCCTGAGATTGCACGAGCGCTCTCGGTGGATGCACGGAGCGTGCAGGAGAGCATCGAGATACTTAAGACCCTCAATCCCAAACCCGGGTATCAGTACAATCCCGATAAAACCACGACCATTCTTCCCGACCTGATTGTTGAAAAAGTGGATGGCGAGTTTGTGGTGATGCTCAACGACCGCTCTATTCCTTCACTGCACATCAACCGCTCGTATGCGGACCTGCTCAAGCGAGGCAGCAACGCGAAGCAGGAGGTCAAGAAATATATCCGGGAGAAATTCAACAGTGCGACATGGTTCATAAGCGCGATCGAGCAGCGGAAAGCAACCATGACCAAGGTCATGTATGCGATCATAGAGCGACAAAAGGAATTCTTCGAAAAGGGGCCGCCCAACCTCTCCCCTTTACGGCTGCAGGACATAGCGGACATGGTGCAGATGCACATTTCCACGGTAAGCCGCGTCACGAGCAACAAATACGTGCAGACCCAGCACGGCATCTTTGAACTCAAGTATTTTTTCACTGACGCCGTGGCCAAGGACGGTGAAGGATCGGACATCTCCGCGGAACGGATAAGAAACCGCATCCGCCAGCTCATCGAGACCGAAGACTCAAAGGATCCTCTCTCAGACCAGAAGATCGCGGACCTGCTGTCCGGAGAAAACCTTGCCGTTGCCCGGCGCACGGTTGCCAAATACCGAGAGCAGATGAAACTCCTTCCGGCCCGGTTCAGGCTTAAATACGAGTAGGTATGAATCACGTTGCAGCGCCTCAAAAAAGAACTACAAGGTTCCCCGATTGGCTGAAAAAACCAGTCGCCGTTACTGCTGCCGTACAAAGGGTGGCATCCTGCATCGGCGACAACCGTCTCCATACCGTGTGCGAGGAGGCGAAGTGCCCCAACAGAAGCGAATGCTTTTCCCGCATGACCGCAACCTTTCTTGTTCTGGGCAACCGGTGCACCCGTTCCTGCGGATTTTGCGGCATAGGCAACGGCAATCCGCTTCCGCTCGATCCCCTGGAACCGCTCCGCATCGCGCAGACCGCACACATACTCGGCCTGCGCCATATCGTCATAACCTCGGTCACGCGCGATGATTGCCGTGACGGCGGTGCGTCCCATTTCGTACAGTGCGTACAGGAGTGCAGACGGCTTCTTCCACATGCGACCCTGGAGCTTCTGATTCCCGATTGCGGCGGCAATATGCAGGCAATCGATGCGATACTTGAAGCGGTACCCGAAGTTCTGAACCACAATATCGAGACCGTGCCTCGGTTGTATTCGCGCGTCAGGCGCGGCGCCTCGTATGACCGGTCATTGAGCATACTCGCCCGGGCATCGGCATCAGGGGTGATTACCAAATCAGGCATCATGGTCGGACTAGGGGAATCCGATAAGGAGGTATGTGCGGCACTGCATGACGTTAGAAAGGCCGGTTGCAGCATCGTCACTATCGGGCAGTATCTGCAGCCATCACAGCGCGCTCTTCCGGTCGAGCGCTATGTATCGCCTCAGCTGTTCAGGGTCTACGAACAGGAAGGAGCCGCAATGGGTTTTTCGTATGTTGCAGCAGGGCCGTTTGTGCGGAGTTCGTACAAGGCACAGGAAGCCTATGCGGCCACTACCTATTCTCACTCCCGTATGGTATGATACTAGTACCACGGCGATTGTACGGGTATTTGATTGGCGATAATCCACTCACGAAACGACATATCGTATTTTGCATCTATAACCCACAGAAAAGGAGCCTGTTGTCATGGAGATACGGATAACTTCACGGCACGGAAAAGCGTCGCCGTCGCTTCAGGATACCATTACCGACGAGCTTCAGAAGATCGAAAAATTCTCGGAAAAGATCACGTCATCTCATGTGATTCTCGATACCGAACATGTCGATAAAAAAGTGGAGATAACCATGCACGTCTTTAACCGTGTCGTGGTGGGTATTGCAAAGGCTGAAAATGTAGGCAAGGCGTTTGACAAAGCCCTGGCAAAAGTGGAGCGGCAGCTGAAAAAAACCAACGAAAAAATAAAAAACCATAAATACATACCGGTTGCCAGACCATAGGCGGTCAACGGCTCCGTGGAGGAAGGCGGCTGTTCGACAGGTCATAACCTAATCGGCAAGGAGAGGTTTTCACGGTGAAAAAAACCAATATGGACCTCATGGTCGGGGCGTCGATCATTATTGCCCTCTTTATCCTTATCTTCGGGGTCCTGTGGCTGAAGGAAGCCATGGTGTCAAAGAAAATGGTCTCCTACACGGTCCTGTTTCCCAATGTGGGAACGCTCCAGCTCGGCGACCCGGTCATGACCAACGGCGTTACCAAAGGAAGGGTAAAGGATATCTATCTGCGTGAAAACCATGTCGCTGCCGTGATTCACCTTGAAAAGGGAATTACCCTTACCGACTCCTGTATCATCAAGGTCCAAAACATAGGGCTCATGGGAGAGCGGGGCATAGGTATCGAACTCAAAAGAAGCGGTACTCCCTTCCAGCCTTCAAAAAGAAACGACACCACCTTCTGTGAGGGATCGTTCGATACCGGTATCGCCGAGGCCATGGGTATGATGGGCACGGTACTTACCGAAGTGGAAGAGCTCCTGACCAATGTATCAGCGGTGCTGAGCGCCACGGTCGGCGACACCACTTTTCTGGAGTTATTCCAGACCCTCACCCGGCGGCTCGACACACTGACCGCGGTGGCCGGAGCGCTCGTGACGAAAAACGGTCCACGTATTGAAAAAAGCATAGCCAATGTCTCGGACGCAACGGCGCAGCTCAAGGAATTGCTTGAAAAAAACAGCGGCCATATCGATACGATCGTGGCAAACGCCGACAGGCTTTCAGCCTATTCGCTCGATCTCATGAAACGGGTCGACGGGCTGACCGGGGCAATCCAGGGAATCGTGGAAGACCTAGAGCGGGGAAATGGTGCCCTGGGCATGCTTGTCAAGGACAAACGGTTCCAACACGACCTGAAGCGCACGGTCGCCGATGTCGACACGCTGGTCAGGGAGGTGCGGAACGACGCGTTGAAACTGCGGATCAAGCTCAAGCTGTTCGGCTCTGATAAAAAGAAGTGACCCGTCCCTATGATTGAACAAACGATCAATGTGGAAAACGCTCTGGGCATTCACGCACGGCCCGCGTCAAAAATCGTCCAGACTGCAAGCGGATTTAAATCGAAAATATCTCTCATCAAAGACAGTACGGCTTCCGACGCTAAAAGCATTCTCCACGTCATGATGCTCGGCGCCAATTTCGGTTCCTCGATCACCATCAGGGCCTCAGGTGAAGACGAAAAAGAGGCGGTGAAAGCGCTCTCCACGCTCTTCGAGCGTAGATTCGACGAAGACTGATCCGGTGCATCCACCCCTCTGCCTCGCCACCGTAGCTTGCTGCGAAGGCAGGTTCACTGATGAATCAAATTCAAACGCTAAAACCTGACGGCGGTGCTGCAGAAACGTATTTTTCTGTAGCCGGATACATATCTGCCAGGAAAGGTGCTGCATGCAGGAGATACGCATAGGTCTGGTTGGAGCCGGAACCGTTGGTGGCGGTGTCGTGAAACTTGCGCACACCAGTTTCGAGACCCTGTGCAAAAAGCAAGGGCTGCCCGTTCGTATCGCCTGGATCGTCGACAAAGATCCGGGCCGTTTCAAGCTGCTGCCGGTCGGTCAGGCACACTGTTCCGGCGATCCGCAGGACATCCTGAATGATGCTTCGATTCAGGTCGTTATCGAGCTTGTGGGAGGCACGACCCATGCCAAAGACCTGATCCTTGCCGCGCTCAAGCGTAAAAAACATGTGATTACCGCCAACAAGGCGCTTCTTGCCGAGCATGGACCTGAAATATTCGCGGAAGCGACCCGCGCCGGCGTATCGGTCTATTTCGAGGCTGCGGTCGGCGGCGGCATGCCGGTCATCAAGACCATTCGAGAAGCCCTCGCAGGCAATGAGATCCGTTCGGTAACAACCATCATTAACGGCACCTGCAATTACATCCTTACCAAGATGTTCAACGAAGGCCAGCCTTTCGAGACCGTGCTCAAGAAAACGCAGCTTAAAGGATATGCGGAAGCAGATCCCTCCCTTGATGTCGGGGGCGGCGATACCGGCCATAAACTGGCTATTCTGGCTTCGCTTATCAGCAATGGATACGTGCCCTATGCAGCAGTCAGCATTGAAGGGATTACGTCAATCGCAAAAGAGGACATCGCCTACGCCCGGGAGCTGGGGTATACCATCAAGCTCCTTGGGATCATAAAAAAAGAGGCCGGACAGGGCGGGATCGAAGTGCGGGTACATCCTGCCATGCTGAATAAGCACCACATTCTCGCCTCGGTTTCCGGCGTGTATAACGCGGTGCTGCTAGAGGGCGATGCCGTGGGCCAGATCCTTCTGTATGGCAAGGGCGCCGGAGAGATGCCTACCGCATCTTCCGTTATAAGCGATGTCGTGGACATCGCGCGCAATATAGCGGCAGGACAGCCAATCCGCGTACCAATGGAGCACTACACCGCAGAGCATGTTCTTACGCCCAAACCGATAGAGGAGATCAGGTGTCGTTACTACCTGCGGTTTACCGTGATCGACCGGCCCGGTGTGCTCGCCTCCATCGCAGGATTCCTCGGAGCGGAAAACATTTCGCTCGCCTCGGTGATGCAAAAAGAAGTCACTGCGGAGAAACGGGTTCCGGTCATCATACTGACGCATACGGCGCAGGAGAAAAACATGCGGTCCGCACTCTCGCGCATTGAGACCATGGATTATGTAAAGAGCCCAACCCAGGTGATCAGGATCGAAGATTGAAAAGAATCCTATGCGGTACCTAAGCACCCGGCATAATTATGACACGGTCACTGCAGCGCAGGCCATTGCGCTGGGCATGGTGCCTGACGGAGGGCTGTTTGTGCCTGCAACCATACCCGCTGTACAGGAGCTGTCGGGCGGCACGTATCATGAAACGGCACGCACCGTTCTTGCCGCGTATCTCTCCGATTTTCCACCCGCAAGCATACGGTACTGTATCGACCAGGCCTACAACGCCGACACGTTCGATACCGACGCCATTGTCAACGTGGTCCCGCTGGACGGCAAACGGTCGGTGATGGAACTCTGGCACGGGCCGACCGCCGCGTTCAAGGACGTCGCGCTCCAGATCATGCCGCATTTCCTGGCGGCCTCAAAAAAGACGACAACCGACAACTCCCATACCGTCATCCTGGTCGCCACCTCCGGCGACACGGGAAAGGCGGCGCTCGAAGGTTTTAAAAACTGCGAAGGCATCTCCATAATCGTCTTTTATCCGCACAACGGGGTGAGCGAGATCCAAAAGCTGCAGATGACCACGACCGACGGCTCAAACACCCACGTCGTGGCGGTCAGAGGCAATTTCGACGACTGCCAGAACGGTGTCAAAAAGCTTTTCGGCTCTCAAGCGCTCCGCGCAGAGCTGGCTTTGAGGAACTGCCGGTTCTCTTCGGCAAATTCCATCAACTGGGGCAGGCTGTGCCCGCAGATCGTCTACTATTTCACCTCCTACGCGGCCCTGGTGAAAAACGGCATCATCGGCGCGGGAGAAAAGGTCAACTTCTGCGTGCCGACCGGCAATTTCGGCAATATCCTCGCGGGTTTTTACGCCCTTGCCATGGGACTGCCCATCGCAAAACTCATCTGCGCCTCGAATAAAAACAACGTGCTTGCTGATTTCTTCGCCACCGGCCGTTATGACACCAACCGGACCTTTCACCGGACCATGTCACCCTCCATGGACATCCTGATATCATCGAATCTGGAGCGGTTTCTGTACGAAATGACCGGTCATGATGCCGAGCAGGTGAGCGCGTGGAACCGCAGCCTGCAGGAAACAGGAACCTTTGAAGCGGACAGCGCGACCAGAGCGCGAATGGCCGGCGTTATTGAGGCGGGATGGGTGGACGAAGCAGAGGTCCTGTCAACCATTTCCAACGAATTCAAACGGTCGGGGTATGTCCTGGACACCCATACCGCCGTGGCAGCGGCGCTGTGCGAACGGATCGATGCCCGCGGCCTGCATACCATCATCTCTTCAACCGCAAGCCCGTACAAATTCAGCCAACACGTACTCTCCGCGATAGCCGGCGAAACAACGACCGACGAGTTTTTCGCGCTGCAGCGGATCGCACGTATTTCCGGAATGCCCGTGCACCGGGCGCTTTCCGGTCTTCGCGATAGGGAGATCAGGCATACGCGGGTCATAGCGCAGGATGAAATGGAACAGACGGTGAAGGAACTGCTCGAGAGTATCGACCCATAGCACTGAAAGGCCACGATTGCCCATGCAGCACAAATACGCCCTTCTGGTCGGAGACGGCATGGCTGACCTGCCTCTGGCGGAACTCGGCGGGAAAACCCCGCTGGCATACGCCGCCACACCGAACATGGACCGTATCGCACGCAGCGGCGCAATCGGCCAGGTGTCGACCGTGCCGAGCGGCATGCCGCCGGGAAGCGACGTGGCAAACCTTTCCCTTATGGGATACGATCCGGCACAGTATTACAGCGGACGGGCACCGATCGAAGCGGCGAGCATGGGCATTCCTCTTGCCGCAAACGACACCGCGTTCCGCTGCAACCTCGTAACCGTCACCAACGGGATCATGGACGACTACTCTGCGGGCCACATTGAAACCGAACAGGCGCATGAGATCATCGCAGCACTGCAGAAGGAGCTTGGCAGCGAAGCCCTCTCCTTTTATCCCGGCGTAAGCTACCGCCATCTTCTGATACTCAAAGACTTTCCCCGGGGATGCGCGTGTACGCCGCCGCATGATATTTCGGGTCACCCCATCCTCCCCCACGTTCCCAGAGGTCCGGGAAGCGAACGCCTCCTGGATCTCATGGAAAAGGCACGGCGGCCCTTGCAGGACGCGGCCGTGAACAACAAGAGGCGTGCCGCAGGCAAAAAAGCGGCAACCGATATCTGGCTGTGGGGATACGGTACAGCGGTCACGCTCCCGACCCTTACCAGGCGCTACGGCATCAGCGGCTCGGTCATTTCCGCGGTTGATCTGATCCGCGGCCTGGGCGTTCTGGCGGGTCTGACGGTCAGGCTGGTGCAGGGCGCGACCGGATATCTCGGCACCAACTATGCGGGCAAGGTCGCTGCCGCATGCCAGGCGCTTGAAAACGAGGCATTCGTGTTCGTGCACGTGGAAGCGCCTGACGAGACCTCGCATGAAGGATCCCTGCAGAAAAAAATCCAGGCCATTGAGGAGTTTGACAGACACATTGTCGGCGAACTGCTCGCCTATCAAAAGCAAAAGCCCGCTTTAACCATCCTCGTGGCGCCCGACCATGCTACGCCGATTGCAACACGAACGCACAGCGCCGGCCCGGTACCCTACGCGGCGTGCGGCGCTGAGGTCAGGCGGGGCAACGCGACCTCGTACAGTGAGGAGGCCGCGCTCGGGACGGCTGTTCTGAGCGGTCCCGAGCTGTTTGACCGGTTCATCAAGGGTACGCTGTAACGGTGGCGTATGGGTATCAGGGTCCTTGAAAAACTGCTCACGTTCCTTTTTGACTGGACAGCGATCACGCTGGCATTCTACGTCACCCTGTGGCTGCGCTACTCGTCCAACATCTTCCCTGAAACCTACAATCCTGACCTGGATCTCACCTCCTATTTCTTCCCCTCCATGGTCATGACCGCATGCTGGCTCCTGCTTTTCTTTTTTACCGGCCTGTACCGCGAATGGCACAAGGAATCCCGTCTCGATGAGTTCCTCGTAGTGGCACGCACCGTACTCATCGGCATGTTCTGCCTGTTCCTCATCACGAGCGCGCCGCAGATCGTCTCGTTCGCAGAGACCGGCGACTGGCGCAGCCTGCTCACCCGCACCAAAATAACCATGCTTCTTACCTACGGGGGCTGCATGCTGTTCTTCGCCACCCTGAACCGGTTTGCCATCCACTCGTTTCTTTCGATTTTATTCGCGAAGGGAATCGCCATCAGTAAAGTGCTGATCATCGGTGCCAATGAGTCCGGCGAGCGGCTGGTCAAAGAGATACATGCCTACGCGCAGCTCGGCTATCGTGTTGCGGGATTCATCGACGACGACGGCCGCAAGACCGGTACCACGTTCGCCGGATACCCGGTACTGGGGACCTACTCCGCCATCCCGGCAGTGGTCAAAAAAGAGAGAATACCCGCGCTCATCGTGACCCATGTGAGCGGATCAGCCAATGAGATCCTCAAGATCCTGAACTACTGCGGAGACCAGAATGAGACTATTTATATGGTCCCTTCGCTCACCGACGTGATTACCGGCCACCTTAAAACGCACCAGATTTTCGGCATCCCGCTCATGGTGCTGCTCCAGGACCACATGCCCGGTTGGGAGGCGCAGATAAAACGGCTCATGGATATCGTCGTCTCCGCGCTGGTCCTTTCCGTGGGGGCTCCATTCTGGCTCGTAGCCGCTGCCGCCATCTCCGTGAACTCGCCGGGTCCGGCCATTTACAAACAGGTTCGTGTGGGCCGGAACGGCCGTACCTTTACTTTATACAAGTTTCGCTCAATGTACCGGGACGCGGAGAAGCGGTCAGGACCGACCTGGGCCAGCGAAAACGACCCGCGGATTACGCCGGTCGGACGGTTCATCCGCAAGACGCGCCTGGATGAGATCCCCCAGTTCCTGAACGTGCTCAAGGGAGAGATGAGTCTGGTCGGCCCGCGGCCTGAACGGCCCTATTTCGTGGAGCAGCTCAAGTCCGAGATCCCCTGGTATGTGCGCCGCATCAAGATGAAGCCGGGCATCACCGGGTGGGCGCAGGTCAAGCACAAATACGATGCTTCAATCGAGGATGTGAAACAGAAGGTCATGTATGACCTGTACTATTTCGAGAACATGTCCATCATTCTCGATATCAAAATAATCCTGCAGACCTTCTGGGTGGTGCTGACCGGCAAAGGCGCCCATTGACAGGAAGGGTATACCATTCCCGAATCCTTGTTCACGAGACCGGCCTGTTACCGCGGCAGGGAGCGGTAGAACGGGGACGGAGTATATCCCCCAGACAGGGTTTCTGCGCGCCGTGGTGCGCGCGACCGGTCACCGGTCATTCGCAAGCAGGAGCGCGATGAGAACCGGAGCCTCGTCATCGCCCGCATACGGAAGGGGTATGGAAACGGCCGCGTATTTTTTGTCATTGATGATAATGGTTCCGTCCGTGATCTCCGAAATGGTCCTGATCCCTTCCATGCCCATGACCGTGCTCCCCTTCTTAAGCAGGACCCTGATCCCGTAATGGGGAGCAAGCCCTGCCAGCCACTCCTCGTCGATAATAATCCCGCCGCACACATGAAACGGGATGCTTTCGGCGATCGTGAACCTATGGCGCGCCTGCAAGGTTATAACCTCCTTGCCCATGACCCGGTCAACAATAACGACCGGAGACTCGGAAAGTTGTAAAGCTTTTTCAGCCATCGAATTCCCGGCGCTTGCGGTGAACTCTGCGCTCGAGAGTATGGTATAGGATGAATCAACAATATCAAGAAGCGAAAAGCCCATGGGCTTGAGAAACTGCACCGCTTTTCCCGTGACCTCCTGCGCAGACGGGTTCTTCTCGGCCAGAAGCCGCAAAGAAAAAACCTGGTCAGTGGCCACCTCCCGTGAAAACGCGGCCAGCCGTGCGCCGATATCGCGGTGCAGCTCATGCATCCGCTTTTCGACCGACTCCTTCATGACGGCCTGCTCATTCGTTTTAAAAAGTGCTGCGCTGCTTGTGGCACGATACGAGATGAAGGTGTATACTCCCGCGCCGGAAAGGAGCGCCCCGAGAAGAAAAACAAGAACGTATCTCATCATGATGAAAATCCGGGAAAAGGTGGTGAAACAGGGGCCTTCGCAGGCTTTTCCATGACTGTAAAATAGTAAAATCACACTGCCGCGGCCTTAAAAAGTATTGACCGCAATAGTTCCGGCATTCCTCAGAAACCCGGTCAATGCGCATCAGCGTCGCGCAGGTATTTTTCATTCCCGCCTCATGATATTTTTTTTATATTATAAAACATTCTGACTCTGAACCGCCTCCAGGACAGCGGACGCGATTAATCGATTAATCCTTTTTGCAAAACGATGAAACCGCTTTTCCTTTGCATCTCCTGCTCATGCGTGCTCCTGCTGTTGAGTACCTGCATGTTCCATAAAGGCGCGCATGCTATCCGGTCCGAACGCCCCTATATCGATTCAGTCGGGTATCATGCCGCACAGGAGCGGAACGCGAACATCAGCTATGTTTCAAGCGACGATCTGATCTCTCAGGCGCTCAATGTGCCCGAGTGCAGTGAAAACAGGATGCAGCCGCGTTATTTTCAAACGATCGAGGAGAGCTATCAGCGCTATCTGAAACTGTTCAGGCCGGTAAAAAAAACCGGGCTTTCCCGTCTCGAATGCCCGTGGGACCTCATCGAAACATTCAGGCTCCAGGTGTTTGACCGGCAGCCATTCATCAACGCCATGCTGCACACCCTCGATCTTTTCGAGCTTTCAACGCTTGACTTTACCGTGGAACCGCACAACAGCGACACGATCCATCTTCAGGTGCTCTGGGCGCGGCCGGAATCATCCACGAGCAGGAAAGAGCTGGCCATTTCAGAAGGAAACCTGACTCTTGCGGTCACCCGCCACACGGCAGCGCTTGCAACCATCTCCACCGTGAACACCCCCCGATAACCCATCGGGTCATTTTTCCGCGGCCGCACCTGTATAAAAATCCCGTGATTTTTTTTTATAACAAAAGACGTTTTTCCCTGCAATTTTCCTGGCAAATTGCTTTTTTTACAATATATTTAATAAGCTGCCGCTCTTTTACACACCTATTTTCCCCTTGAAGTGAGGTAAGAAGTGTATAAAAAAACCATACTCTCGCTCTCTTTTTGCGTCATTCTCTCTCCGTGTTTTTCCCTTGCCGCCCAGACCGGCGAACCCTCACGGCGCCACATCGAACTTTCCACGCGCATCGATGACCTTGACAGAAAAATAGAAGAGCTCCGGGACCGATATACCGATTGTGCGATCAAGCAAAGACAGACCATTGCCGACAGCGCCGCAGCAGTAGACAAAGCAGAAAAACATGGTGCGGCACTCGCGCGAACGCGGGGCAACCTGCCTTCCCGGGTCCAGAGCAACGAGAACCAGATCTCGGTCCTGGAACAGAGCCTGGAATCATTCACATCAGTCATAGCACAGAGAAAGACCGGGCTCAAGGCGGCCGGGGACCGGCTCCACGGCGTGATTGCCTCATACAACCGCGAGGTCGCGGAGCGGAAACAGGAACTTGAACGCGCGATACAAAACCGCGAGCGTGTCGAGCGCAACGGCAACACGGTGACAACAAAAAACGGACAGGAGGCCAAGCGCCTCGGCGACAGCCTCGAGCGTATCGACCAAAGCATAGCCATAGTGAAGAAACAATTCGACAGCCTCGGCTCGGTACGTGAAGAAAACGCCAGGGACAGCCTGGCCGCAACAACGAAAAGCGGCGCGCGTCTCAAAAAGGCGTCACAACAGTGTGCTGAGCTGCGCGCCGCCATCGCACGGAACGACTCGTTGCTTATCGCGCACACCAGGGAGCTTAACGAGCTGCGCAAGGACAGCAGCACGGTGGCGGCGCGCTACGAAAACGGCACCCGGGAGGGAAAGCAGAACGGAAAAACGCTCGATTCGCTCGTGCGCGCGCTCCAGGACTGCAAGACCGCGCTGCTCTCGTTTAAGGAAGTGCTCGCGCTCGACGCGACCATCACGGTCCTGACCGACCAGGTGCGCGGGCTGCAACAGCAGGCCGCAGCGCAGAAGGCCATAGAGGAAAAACAGCAGCTGCTCGCCTCCAGCAGCACCAAGCGTGACGCGCTGGCGCGCGACACGGCGGTCGCGGCTCTTGTTGCCAACGCGGGAACAAAAAATCACCAGCAGCTGCATGCAGAGATCAGCGCCGCCCTCAGCACCCTCGACCAGCGGCTCGATTCAGCGGCAAAGGCGCACGACGCCATGGCGCGCAGCGGCATATTCATTGAAAAAGAGTACGCGGCCAAATCAAAGCAGTATACCGAATACCTCACGCACCTCGACAGCGTGATCTCCGCCATGGCGCGCCAGCAGATCAACGACAAGGCGCGACTGCCCGCGCTGGTGCAGGACAGTAGCAAAGCAGCGGCTTCGCTCGCCGCCGAGGTCACCGCCTGGCAGAAAAAGCAGGCCCCGATCACTGCCGCCATTGCAAAAAAGAAAGCATGGCTTGACGGGCTCAAAAAAATGCATGACGCGCTCGCCAGCCATATGCAGCAGCGGGAGTCGGCGCACCGGAGCGATCGTGCGGAGGTGCAGTCACGGGTGCGCGCCGCGCAAAAGGAGCAGCAGACGGCCCGGGCCGCGTACGACTCCATCGCCGCACAGCAGCAAAAGGCGCGTAACGACAGCATTGATGTTGCACGGAAGATCCTTGACAACATAGCAGAGACACAACTCTCCCTGGAGATGAAGCAGGAGGAGATCACGGTCGCCAGGGGCAAGCACAAGGAGCTTTTAGACCTTGTACGGGAGGCGCGGGCAGACAGCGCCGCAGCTGCTCAGGAGAAACGGCAGCTCGAGGTCACCTATCAGAGGAAACTCTCCGAGCTGCAGCGCGAGATCATGGAAACGGAAACCGATCTCAACGAGCTGGAGAAACAACGGGCAGCGTTGCGAAGGCAACTGGCAGGGAAATGATACATGTTCTTCTTATTAATTTTTTCCATTTTAAGCGACAAAATTTAAGTAAAAAGGTCTTTTTATCCCTATATTACTAGCAGGACAATTCCTTGCACGATTGGGGAGGGGGTATTCCATGCTCTACAGGTTCGCAGCTATCTTCGTGATAACGGCTACCTGCATTTTCGCGGCGTCGCGGCCGCCGTATTCAGGAACGATCTTTGACTTTCCGGACGCTTTCCTGGACACCGATCCGTCCTGCCTCACTGACGTCACGTACCAGGGACAAGAGAACCGGAGGGTATACGACCGTCGCGTGGGCAGCGTCAACCTGAACGTCTACGTATATCTCGCCACGTTCAGCGACGGCGTGACGTGGGATATGATGGTCAACCCGGAATTCAGCCAGAGTGAAGCACAGGAGTATGCAGAAGAATACGCACGCCTTGCAGGACAGATGCCGCACTGCCTGCGCGAAGGGGTAACCGGAGCGGCCATCCACGACGGAGGCAATGCGTGGGGAGGAGGCAATCCCCTGACGATCCACACCGGTATGGGGGAGAACACCTATAAACGCATGGGTATTATGACCGAAACACTGATTCATGAATCCACGCATGCCTCGTTTGACCGCCGGTACTATAACGATTCCTGGGCAGCAGCCGCGAATGCCGATGGCAATTACATTTCAACCTATGCCCGTGACAATCCGCGCTCAGAAGACCATGCCGAGACCTTCCTGTGCTGGCTCGTGGTGCGGTATAAAAGTGACCGCGTTGATGCACGGCATATCACCAACATCACCGGTGCGGTTCCCAATCGCCTTGAATGGTACGATAATATGAACTTCAACGTGTTTCCCATTACGGGCACCGGCGTGGCTCATGACAACGGCAAGGTACGGTCCGCGCCATTGACCGTGCTCGCGAATGGTCCCAATCCTTTTCTTTTTGCCACGACCATCGGCTATACGCTTGAAAAGCCTTCCCCGGTTGCCCTGCAGATCCTGGATATGAAAGGAAGGGTCATCAGGACGCTGGCCAAGGAAAACGCAGGACCAGGCACCTATCAGAAAGTCTGGAACGCGTATGACGACGCCGGCAAGCGGGTTCCCTCGGGCACTTATTTTTGCCAATTGATTGCCGGGAAATTGCTGATTACGAAGAACCTGGTAGTGTTGCCGTAACGAGAGCAAAAAAACGGATTTTATACGCGCTGAGCCGGGCAGCCGCGCCATGTTTTTTGCTTCTGCACAATAGTGGATTATAGTTATCTGAAATAAGATCGATAGATACGACATTCTTCCACACACAGCGGGAAGATTTCCCTGGGGAGGTACCAATGAAACGTTCTACGTTCCTGGCCGTTTTAAGCGTTCAAATCGTCGTGGCGTTTGCATGGAGCACCGCTGCGGAGACAAACGGGCTCATTTCAAAAGAGCAGGAGCTGCGGGAGATCGACGAGCTCATTGCCCAAGGTAAAATGGAGGAGGTCATCCCGGGCAAACACCTGGCGAAAGGGCTTGCGCTGCCGCGCGCGTTTGACCGGAGCCTGGACAAGGCGCACCCTCCGATCCGCTCGCAGAGCGGCGGGTCATGTACCGGATGGGCGTCCACCTACTACAGCGGCACCTATGTGATTGCGAAGCGTGAGGGCTGGAACGCCGCGGAAGGCGGCGACCAGTACCGCCTGTCCCCGCACTGGACCTATAACTTTGTCAACGGCGGCAGCGATGCCGGCTCAAGCGGGTCCCGGTGCAATGAAGTGCTTCGGTTGCACGGCGGCGTTTCATGGGCTGATTTTTATCCGCCGGGCACGGTTGACCGGACCGTACAGGCCACGGTGTGGTGCGGTGATCCGGACGCGTGGCGCCAGGCAATATGGTACCGCTTTGAATCCACCAAATCCATCCGCAACATCGACACCGACGAGGGGCTCATCCTTCTCAAGGAGAACCTGTACGATCCGCTGTACACCAACTCCTACGGCACCAACTCTCCCTCGTCCGGCGAACACTGGCAGTTTATCACGATTCTGGACAATCCCGCGACGCCGGCCGACGACGGGTTTGTCGGACAGAAGGCGTGCTACAAAGTCGACAGCAACCACGGCGGACGGCATGCCATGACGGTCGTGGGCTGGAACGACGATATCTGGGTGGATGTGAACCAGAACGGGGCGGTGGATGACGGCGAGATCGGCGTGCTGAAAGTCGCGGAATCCCACGGCGTCAGAAAAACCAACTCCAACCAGGGCTACTACTGGCTCGCCTATGACGCGCTGCACACGGAGTCCCAGGTGGTAAACGGTCCGAACGAGGAACGGGAAGAGGCGATCTCGGGCAGGTCGGTGCTCTGCGCAAAGGCGCCGGCAGCCTACGCGCCAACGCTCGCCGCCTCGTTCACGCTGCAGAGCGCGGCGCGTGACGACATCCACATTGAGTTCCGGCGGGTCGAAACGTCTGCCGCCGAGCCGTACGGCACTCCCGAAGACGAATGGGAAGGCTGGGTGTTCGGCTCCTGGAGAAGATCTGACAACAACCGGCACGGATTTGACGGCAACGATTACACTTCCACCGACGAAGCGCCCGAGATGACCTTTGTGTTTGACCTGACCGACATCTACCCGTCGGCGCAGGAACTGGGCGAGACCTGGAAGTACGTGATGGTGGCGCAGGACCTTGAACCCGGCCTGTCGCTCGTGGTCAAATCATTCTCCCTGATCGATCCGGTCACGGGCAATGAACTGGCAACCTCAAGCGATGTTCCGATTACGCTCGATGACGCGACCGGGTATGCCACGATCTCGTACCGGGCGGAAACAGGCGTCGCACAACGTGTGACGCAGCCGGTAACCGGACGACTCTTTTCCATTGACCGCACCCGGTCCGGAACCGTTGTTTTCAACGTCAACGGCAACACGGGCGACCGGATGCTGCTGCGGGTCGTGGATGTCGCGGGAAAAACCGTGTGGCGGAAAAACGTGCAGGGAAATGAACAGGTGCAATGGAACAGCGGCCAGGCACCGCATCCGGCTCACCGCCTGTTCATCGCGTCCCTTGAGCACCAGGGAAAACGGACCGTGCGGAAAGTGGTGCTGGGGCAGTAGACACGGGTTGCCTTGATAATCAAATGTATCTGCAAAACTTGAAAAAGACGATCAATCCGTACACAATGACGCTGCATCGTCTTTGAACAAAACCGTATCATTGAATGTCCGAGCCATGATATAATGGGTAAGACCGGCAGGGTCTATTCGCGCTTTGCGGGGCAGAGGTTAGTTTCATATATAACAATTGACACCGTCCCTTGTTCTGCTTGTTCCTGATTGTCACGCGGGAGGGCGCCGCGTGTAATTCCGCTTGGATAATTTCAGGGAATTACGGTACCATTTACTCAGAGCGTGTTGAACAGGCATTGCGAGCGGACTGAAACCGCCGGCCGCTCAAGCCGGCGGCATGCATGCCGCGACCGACGTCAATCATGTGAGAAAACCAAAACGTTTATACTGCCAGACAATAGGATCGTTATTGCGTAAAATGTTCGCCGACGCCTCCCAGTAGAGCCGGCACAGAACCGCGAAATTGTTGTCCGAAAGGATATCGGAGTCGTCTTCAAACGCGGATCCGCCCTTGAAAAAGAGTTCCATGCATTTCCGGTAGGCATCATTGACGACCCGCGGGTCTTCGATCAGCACGTCCAGCTCGTTGTCGCTTCTGCCGTTGAGACCGCGGGGATTTATATTGGCCGACCCGGTGATCATGCGCGGACGCCGGGACCCGGGATCGGTAATCATGAGCTTCGAATGAATATACGGGTTCTTTACGGGAGACACTATCCGCGCGTTTTCGAATGGAACCAGGCCGTTATTGCCGTCGGGCCGTGCGATTTTGAGTAACGAACTCATCGTTCCCCAGAGGGACAATCGGTCGATTATACTCAGGTTGTCCCAGTGAATGGTATCGAAGTCTTCCCATTCTTCCGCGGTGCCTGGAAGCACCAGAACCAGCCGGTGCGAGGCGCTTTCACGGAGCCACGTTCCGAGCAGTTCCGCAATCCTAATGTCGCGAAAATATTGATTTTCGATATAAATATATTCTGCGGCGCCGGTGATCATGTCCGCATAGGCGTGCAGTATACCGGTTCTTTTTTGCCATGACTTGCCCGATGGATCCGTGGTAACGGTGGCGATTGCCATGCCGCAGGAATCGCTGTCACCGGTTCCGCGAATACCGGCGCTCAGTTTGTCGGGCGGCCGGGGGAAACAGCACGGAACCGATAGAGAAAAAGAAAGATGGCGACTTCGTTCGCGATTCCAGCGAGCAACGAATTCCTCTTCGATACACCGGGCGCACGGTCCGCTGATCCGCACGCCGACTTCATGATTCTTTCCTCCTGCCACGGCCGGGGAAATCTCCGAAGAATTACAGAATGCGATCTCGCCGTCGACAACGATCGTTTTTACATGGTGCGCCCCCTTGATCAGATAACCGGTCAGGTCTCTCATTGCTTTTTCAAGCGCGGGACTCTCGAATTTCGGCAGGACCTTGTCATCCGGCTCCCATAAGAGGTCATCCCGCACCGCTCCCACGAATTGCACGCGGTCCGTATTGTCGGGCCCGGCCAATTGCATGTACAGATTGAAAATCTCGTAAAAATCAAAAAGCTTTGCGGTGGTCCGCTGGTTCCATAAAATGTAAATACGCAAGGATTGATTTTTAACCAGAATGCTTTCGCGGACCAGCTCATGGAAAGGGAGCTGGGTCTCGGGCATTATCGTCGTGATATCGACACCCCACCAGGAGAAGTATATGAAACGGCGGGCGCTCCTGATCGCCC
>JAFGDP010000056.1 GCA_016932075.1 Chitinispirillaceae bacterium
ATAAACTTTTAGTGATTTTTTTCACTATTCTTCTTCTTTAAGTGGATCATTTAAATGCATGTAAATCTCTGCTTGGCGTATCAAGAGTTTTTTAATGCATCGCACTGTTCGGGCTTTTAAAGAACAAATATACATACCTGTCTTGATTGAAGAAGGTTTCAAACAAAACCGTACCGGGCATCCCGGCGATATCATCCCCATGTAAATCGTTGTAGTGCTTTTTCCGTCAAGCGAATGCAGAGTAAAAACGGTATGAGATAATCGTGTGGACGAGCTGATTGAAATATGATCCCTTCCATGATACGCAATAGAAGGAGCAGGATCAGGCCGCCAAGGGAGTGCTTCCGGTTGATTCACGTACATGCCGGTTTTTCCAGCAGGTAAACAACGATACTATGGCGTTGTTCATGGCCGATTGTATAGCATTCACCGGTTTGATGGCATCAGCAAACGCAAATGACTGAGGAAAGGGGCGGTTGCCACACAGGGAGGGATAACAGGACAGGCATAGCATAACAAAACAGCGAGCGACAATTTCTTTTATCATCGAACTGTTCCCATACTCTACATAAATGTTTTAATCCCTGCTGCCAGAAACCAGATGGCAAATCCCACGAGGAACAATGCGCATATACATACAAGCCCCCGGTATATAAACGCGGTGAAAAATCTTCTGCCCTTGCCGATAGTGAGAGAAACCAGTGAGTACCAAACAAAATCAGCCAGAATATGACCGATAAAAAAAACAATCACCCCCACAATGCCAAATAATCGTGATTGCAGGACATAGGCTAGGCCGATGGTGGCCCACCATATTGTCCAGTAGGGGTTTGAGAGACTGACAAGAACGCCCGAGGTAATGAGGCGGCCGTGATACCCGCGTTTTGCCGATGGCTTGACATCCAGTGAAAGTCCCGGAAGGGAACGGAACATGCCATACGCCAGCCAGAAGAGAATACACCCTCCGGCGATACCTATACCAGCCGTTACTCTGGTGCTGGTCAGAAACGGTGCAATGCCAAGAAACAATAGCGCTACCAGCGCAAGCTCAAGCATGGCATGGCCGATCATAAGCAGCGGACCCGCTCGGGATCCATGCCGCGAACTTTCCCCGATGGTCGTAGTCAGGAGCGGCCCGGGCATGAGGGCGCCGGACAGCGCGACCACAAAGGAGGTTATGAATATGCCGATGAGCGAATCCATATTATCGATCCTTCTTGACCCGGACTTTTGCGATCCGTAAAAATAAGGGATAGGTCACCGCCAAAGCTACAGCTGCTGCAACTACCGCCAGAACGCATGATCCCAGCGCCCACTGGATAAATCCGGCGGCAAGATCATGGCCGTCAACGGTCAGCTTATCGAAAAGCTCATCCGAAAAAAACCGGCGGGAAAATGCGGCAATGGAGGCAAGGATCTTTCCTTCTGGAACGACGCTGCTGAAAAGGTCGACGACCCGCTCGCACCATGCGATCGGTATCACCAGTTTTCCGGTGAAAATGCCGGCGGCAATCCACAGGGGCACGAGCGGCAGGGCCGTCGCACCGACGCCCAGCAACGCAAGTGGCCGGTTCAGCCTGAGCATAAATGCCAGCGGCAGCAGGGTTATGATATGGAATCCGTAAAAGGGAGTAAAGCCGATGAGGATACCCACGGAAAGCGAGACTGCTGCGCGCAGCGGCGTTGCATTGGCGTGCAGCTCATAGGTGACGATCGCCGTCGCTTTTCGCCAATAGTTCCGCCGTCGTGCTTTCATGGAATTCGTTTCCCGTCATTCCTGATCTGCGTGCGCCCTCAACGGAGGGACCGGGCTATGAGCCACGCTGGCTCTGCTGCCGCCAGTCAATGATTCTGACGTTCCGTTGCGAAACGCCCCGCATCGACTGAATTGTCGTACTGTTTGAAATAAGAATGGGAAACGTCACCTGCACTGCCGCGCGAACATGGGCGGCGATCTTTTCCACGGCGGAAGGCTGCGTTGCCGCATGAATGCTCACCCGGTCGATACGGGGATCATCGCTTTCAAGGATGATGACATAGTCTTTTATTTCATCCAGCTCATCAAGGGCATTGGTAAGGACGAGCGGGTATACGGTCCGTGATTTCAAGCGGATAATTTCGGTGCTGCGGCCGAGAATGGGCCCGATCCTTACCGAATGGCGTTCGCACGGACACGTGCCCTTCACGGTAAAAGTGATGTCACCGGTGCGGTACCTGACAAGCGGCATCGCTTCGATACCGAGCGACGTGACCACCAGTTCGCCCGGCGTACCTTCGGGAACCGTTCTTCCTGCTTCGTCAACGATTTCAAGATAGATCAGTTCCGGGTGGCTGTGGGTACCGCTCTGTTGGGAACATTCGCACAGCGCATCGGTAACTTCGGTGAGCGCATATGAGACAAATGCCTGGGCACCCCAGAGTTCCTGCAGCTTTCTGCCGACGGAATTCATCTCCATATCCTGTCCCTTGAGACTCTCGCCAAGGCAGATAAGCTTTGTCACCATTGATTCTTTGGCGTTAAAACCGGCATTCGCCAGGTCCATTGCCAATCGTCGCAGAACCAGAGGCGAACCTGCAAGCAGTGTCGGTTTCATCTCGTCGATGTACTGCCGGGCAAGGTCATGAGGCACGATACCGGCGCGCGCGGTCTGTGCACCCAGGTGCATCAGCCCGCGGTAACAGCCCATGCCTGACAGCGAACAGCGGTCGAATCCCGTAAAAAGCAGGGCCCGGTCACTGGCATCGATACCCATGCTGTTAAACGACAGGGCCTGACTGAACGCCAGCCGGTCGATATCATTGGCAGAAAGGGGGCACAGTATCGGTTGTCCGGTAGCGCCTGCTGTTGCGACCATTTCCACGATCCCCTTCACGTCAAGGGCAATGAACTTGTCGCGGTGTTCCGTAAGGGAGGTCCTTCCGGTAAAGGGCAGACGATGAAAATCGTCCAGATGTTTGATGTCATCGGGATTGATATCCCAGAAAGCCTCTTTATAGTAAGGCGAGACCTCCTTGATATGCTTTATCTGGTTGCGCAAGGCCCGGAGCGTTTTCGCTGCAATTTCGTCAGCCGATAAAAATTCCCAAGAAAGCTTAGGATTGAATTTCAAAATGGTGTCCTCCTTTTAGGCACGGGAACGCGAGCACCGCGTTTTTGTTAACGGCCCGCGTTCACCTCGAAGTCGATTTCTACAGGCAAAATAGTTAAAGAGCGATGGAAAACCAATATCACCACCGACGCTTTTCCAGCGTTTCAGGCCATCGCGGCAGTTCCTTGAGGCTTGCCACAGCATGGCTGGAGACGATAAGATGGTCAAGAAGAGGAAGTTCCAGGAGGGTGCAGATGAAAAAGAGCCGCTCGGTGAGCTGCCAGTCCGCCTCAGAAGGCGCGGTACCGCCACCCGGATGGTTATGGGCCAGAATCAGGGCTGCAGCGCCGCAACGAAGGGCATGCCCGATGATGGTACGGGGATATATCTGGCACTGATTGACCGTTCCCTCGCCAACAACCACGGTATCAATTACCTGGTTACGGTTGTCCAGACAGAGAACCGCCACATACTCGTCCCGCCGGTATCCAAAACAGAAACGGAGATACTCCTCGGCATCACGCCGGTGAGCAATAAGTGTTTTCCGTTCATATTTTTCCTTAAGGCAATACCCCATTAATTCACGAATAAGGAAAAAGTGCGAGGTAGATCTGCCGCCGATACCTGCGGTCGCCATGATCTCTTCGCGAGGCGCGTTCAGAAGCGCCCCGAGACTTGCATACCGACCCACGAGATCTTTTGCGATCTTCTTGGTATCGCGACGGGGTATGGTAAAAGTAAGCAGCAGTTCAACGATTTCATGGAGATGAAAAGCGTTTAGACCATTACGGTTAAATCGTTCCAGAAGTCGGCGACGGTGACCAATGGTGCCGTCTTTTTGCTGAACTGAATTCGAGGGACCATCGACGTTTTTGCTGCCGGCAATGCAATCATGCATGGATACTTCCCTGTTGGCTACTCATCCTGAGCTATGGCCAGACTCTGCACGATCACCCGGTGAAACACGCATGCAAAAGCACCCTGTGCAAAGGTGGTACCGGGCGCGGTGACTTCAACCTGGCGGGGCAGATTCTCCTTAAGGATGTCAATGGCTTCGGGCATGAGATTCCAGATCGGCCCGGCAAGAAGCAGCACTTCCGGATCGAAGAGCTGTATCACTGCACGCATGGCAAGGGCGAGATCAGGTATCATATCATGAAATACTTCTTGAGCCTGTTCAGGATATTTCTTGCACACATCGAAAAAATTTTCCAGGTTTTCAATTGGACTGAATTGTTCCTTCCATGTCTGCAGAAGACCGGGAGTGCCAGCGACCGTCTCGAGACATCCGGTCTGACCGCATCCGCACCGGCGCGTGTGCCCGGGAAGCGGAAAATGGCCGATTTCTCCTGAAGAGTGGTGCGTTCCCTGATAAAGCTCTCCATTGAGGATAATTGCCCCCCCGACGCCGTCGCCGATGCTCAGACAGAAACAGTTGCGGAATTTTGCGTTTTTTTCATACTGCGTGCTGCCAAGCGCCAAAGCACGCACCTCCTGAATCTGCACGGTCTCCACGCCGAAATGAGCGTGTATCTCGCGCACGATGTTTTTATTATCAAGGAAACGGATGTTCGGACAGAGATAAATGTCTCCCGTATTGTCATTTCCCATACCGGGCATGCTGATTCCGCATCCGATGGGGAGAATGCTGAAATTACGCATCACTGCCTCACATGCCGAAAAAAGCAGCTTCAGGAACTCCTCATATGAATGCGGCGTGGTAAAGGTGGTTGAGTACTCAAGAATTGATCCCTTGAGATTGCCGCTTATGACCTTTGTCTCCTGTACTCCGACTAGGATTCCCATCATCCATGCCGTGTTGATATTGGTATTAAGCGATAATTTCTCACCTTTTCTTCCGACGCTTTCAGAATACTTGCCAGTCTCCATGATCAATTTGCGATATAACAATTCCGCGACGGCCATTGAAGCGGTTGGCTTGGACATCCTGCACAGTTTTGCTATCTGCGCACGGCTTATTCCATCATTGTCATGAATAACCCTTAGAATTCTCTGCGTATTCAGGATTTTTAAAAGCGATGGCCGGTGTTGAATTTGTGACCCATGGTGATGAATACCCGAAACCACAAAAGCTCCTTTTAAGCGTTTCAGTTTTTATTAGTTAGTAAAATATATAAGTGCATTGCAAAAAGTAGCATTATTTATACTAGCTAAAAATATTTCAGTGCAATTACGCAATTATAGTTCAGTTGTTCTTGCGAAATTTATTTTAGTAAATCGAAAAACAGATTATTCAATCTGGAAATGTAATGCTAAATATTTTCCATAAACAATTGAATCAAAAGGAACTGGCAATAATAGCCCGCTCATTAGGTTCATTACTATCTACCGGAAAACCGCAAAAAAGATCACTTTCCACGGTGCTACAACAAACATCAAGCATTCCGGTGAAAAACGCTCTTTCTTCATTAATTAACCGGATCGATAAGAATAAAAAACTATCTGAAGCACTTGAAAGCAACAAGAAGCTATTTGGCGACTATTTTTGCATAATGGTAAGTGCTGGTGAGATTTCTGGCAGCACAGGAGCAATGTTGCTAAGGCTTGCAGACTATTATGAAACGAACACTGCGTTCCGCAGGAAGGTGCTGGGAAAAACTGTTCCAGGTCTTCTGTTTGTCTGCACGGCATTGTGCACTGTTTTTGCAGCTCTGGCATATATAGTTCCCGGAATACTGGAAAAAACAATGGAATACCGCCATGAAATCTCCACGACCACGGCAGCAGCAATTGCTCTTGTATCGTTTGTTTTTTCGCACATAGGCGCTATCATTCTATTTTGCTGTGCTTTTGTTGCCGCAGCAATAGCATTCTTTTTGGTATTTCATCGCATCGTGTTTCTGGAAAAAATGGTATGGTGCATGCCCCTTTTGGGCAACCTTGTCCGTAAAAACTCCCTTCGTGTTTTTTTCTTAGCACTTTCCACTATCCTCTACAGCGGCGTAACCCTTATCCTGTCGATACGACACGCGGCCAACCAGTCTGGCAGCAGTATCATTCGGGCTACCGCCGCCACTATTGAGCCTTCAATGATTGAAACGGCTGCTTCCGTGGTCCATCTGCTGGAATCAAAAAAAATAATTTCCCCGGCGATTAAGGAAATGCTAAAAGATGCAAAATCGGTCAGTGAGGTGGAATCACTTCTCAGAAAAACAGCTTTTTTTTACGAAGAATCGATTATTGCTTCAATAAGTGCTGCCGCCATCATTATTGAACCGGTTATTGTCGCTCTGGCGGGGCTTGCAGCTCTTGGATTGCTTATTGCCCTGTATCTTCCCTTTATTCATTTTGTTTGAATCGAATAACGTTTTAATATATAATTAAATATGTAAAAAGGATGTCTGTCGGCGGAAAAAACATCCAGGGGAAAAATTTATAAAGTAAGAGCTAAAGTTATCGGAGAAACTACCGATAAAAATGATAGGGTGTGAAAGGTGGTGACCCTTTATGAGGATACATGGAATCACCCAGCCTTTGAGCGCTGAATTAAGAAAAATTGAAAGCGCCAAAAAAGCTGAAAAAGAACCGAAAGGGATAAAAACCCCCTCCGCTGACCGGTCTGAGTTTTCAGCCAACGCCAAAAGGTTGAGTGAAACAAAAGCCCAGTTTCAAACGATCGCCGCTTCTGTCGCGGCCCAGCCCGATGTCCGTCCAGAGAGGGTGGCGGAAGTACGGGAAAAAATGGAACAGGGCTACTATGATTCAGACGAATTTATAGATAAGCTTGCAGACAAGCTCCTCGCCGAATTCGGAATCAGACCAATCGAAACATGATCATATTTTCTATTCGGAAATAAAAAAGACGGGGGGGCTCCCGCCTTTTTTAGATAATATTCCTGTGCGTAAATGCCGTTGAACAGAGGTAATCAGAACTACACGTTCCGGTATACTTTGAGCCGTTTGCTCCGGGAACAGTGTTTGAGCCTTCTGAGCGCCTTTTCCTTGATCTGGCGCACCCGCTCGCGTGTAAGGTTAAACCTTTGCCCTATCTCTTCTAGTGTGTGAGCGGTCTCTTCTCCTATGCCGAAGTAGAGCTTAACGACTTCTTTTTCGCGTTCAGAGAGTGTGTCGAGGGTTTTTTCGATCTCTTCCTGCAATGAAATATCAAGCACGCCGTCATCGGGACGTTCCTGGCTGTCGTCGTGCAGCACGTCAATGAGTTTGGAGTCTTCGCCGTGCTGGAGCGGCGCATCAAGCGACATATGGGTATTGCCGATCTTGATCGTTTCGCGGACTTCGTTCTCGTCAAGGCTCAGTTCACGGGCGATTTCCTCCACATTGGGCGCCCTTCGGTATTTCTGTTCAAGTTTGCTCTGGGTTTTCCCGATTTTATGGATGGTACCGACGCGGTTCAGAGGCAGCTTGATGATCCGGGATTGTTCGGCAAGCGCCTGCAGAATTGCCTGACGGATCCACCACACGGCGTAGGAGATGAACTTGAAATTCTTCTTTTCATCAAACCGCTTGGCCGCCCTGATGAGACCGAGGTTTCCTTCGTTGATAAGGTCACTCAGGGGCAGACCCTGGTTCTGGTAGTTGCGCGATACGCTTACGACAAACCGCAGATTCGCCTTGACCAGCTTTTCAAGTGCCTTGCGTTCACCATTTCTGATTCGAACGGCAAGTTCCGCCTCTTCTTCGAGAGACAGAGTCTTGTTTTTGCTGATCTCTTTTAAATAAAGCGCCAAGCAGCTTTCTTCTGAAATGAAACGACCGGTATCGATTGGGGCCATAGTTCCTGTTGATGTCAGTTTTCGGCTGATGGTGCGTGAAGGTTACCTACCGAGTAGTAAAAGGATTATAATAATATACTAAATTTTTATGGACATTCCAAGTATTTATAACCCCCTCCATTGTATTTTTCATCAATGCTTCAGACACGCAATGAGTTTTTAAGCCGGTTGAACGATCCGGTCTATGCCCCGCATCCTCTTTATCCTGAAAGCTTTAGGACCTTTTCGTGCTTGCGAGGCTGGAACAGTGGTTTTCGGATCGAGTTTCCCTCCATGACCGTGCAGGTACGGGGCGTGGACTACCTTTCACAGCTGCCAGAACGGAACAGCCGGAAATCCCTGCATGCGCGGTTCCAGTATGACACCTATTGTCTCTGGTACCAGATAGATGGCCATGGTATCCTTCAAAACCTGTCGCGCAATATTTTCGGAACGGCGCGACCCGGCCTGCTTGGAATCATGGAACAAGGCCAGCGGTATTCCTATCTTCATCAAAAAGGCACTTTCGAATGCTTCATGCTCATGTTCTCTCTCATGCCCTCCGGCCAGGCGAAATGCTACTGGAACACCGGGATCGAAGGAAAGACCAAGCTCGATGGCGCTGAGCGCCTCTATTTTGAAAACCTTATTTTTGACCTGTTTCTCATGCGGGCCAGGCAGAGTGAACTTCATGGAATCGGCGGTTCGTCCCGGCTGCTCGAGATTATGGGCGTTCTTTTTAAAAAAGGCATTCTGGTTATTAAGGAGGAACAATTCCCGAAAAATAAACCACGAAGCCTCATTGCCAAAGCGAAACGTTTTATGGAACAAAATTACACCCGGACCTGGCACCAAAACGAGCTGGAACGTGAATGTGGCGTGGATATAAATTATCTTAATATGCTTTTCAGAAAAGAGACCGGAAGTACCCTGTACCGCCATCTGACCAGGGTGCGCATGGAACATGCGAAACACCTGCTGGAAACAACGGGCGAAAATGTTGCTGCTATCGCAGCAAAAACAGGGTATCCCAACGCAAACTCTTTTTCACGCGTGTTCAGGCGCCAAGAAAAGAAAACGCCGCTTGATCACCGGCGTCAGTCCCGTTCAGGCGTTTGGCTATAATTTCTTTATCCAGTGGAGAAGCCATGAGTTGCATAGTATGTAAATTCGGAGGAAGCTCAGTCGCTTCGAGCGAAAAACTGCAGCAGATCGTGCGCATCCTCGAGCTTGATCCCAAACGCCGCTGCATCGTGCTGTCGGCGCCGGGGAAGGCACCCGGCCAGCCGGTCAAGATAACCGACGCGTTGATCGCAATAATCAACAAGGCGCTGCTGCGTAAAAACTGTGCGGCCGAAATAAAAACCGTCTTGCAGCGGTTTCACGCTATTTACGATCCGCTCAATGTGCCCGCCGCGAAGATTGACGTGATTCTTGCAGATCTCGAAGCACGGTGCAAAACATCAATCGCCCATCCCGGAAAATTCCGCGATCTCGTCGTCGCGGCGGGAGAGGACATCAATTGCAGGCTGTTTGCCGAATACCTGAATGTCAACGGAATTCCGGCCGCCTACGTATCGCCTAAAGATGCCGGCCTTCTGGTGACCCCGGTGTTCGGCGACGCCCAGCCGCTCCCTGAATCCTCGTCCCGTCTTCCGGGCCTCAAGGAACGCTGCGCCGACAAAATAGTGGTGTTTCCCGGTTTTTACGGCTATACAAAAGACGGTGACGTGGCAACCTTCAGCCGCGGCGGTTCCGACCTTACCGGTTCGATCCTTGCCGAGGCAGTCGACGCCATTGAATATGAAAACTGGACCGATGTCGACGGCATTTTCAGCGCGCATCCGTCTATGGTCGATTCGCCCGAGATCATCCCGGCGCTCACGTTCAAGGAAATGCGCGAACTGTCGTATCTCGGATTCAACGTTCTCCACGAAGAGGCGGTAAAGCCGGTGCTGCGCAAAAAAATACCGATACGGATCCGCAATACCATGAACACCGACAACCCCGGGACCCTCATCGTCTCCGAGCGGCTGCCCTCTGAGCGCGACGTCATCGGTATTGCTTCGGGCGGCGGCTACTGCAGCTTTACCCTCGAAAAATTTCTCATGAACCGTGAAACGGGATTCGGCCGCCGCCTGCTTTCGATCTTCGAGGAGCTCGGTCTCTGTTACGAGCACTGCCCGTCCGGCGTCGACAATATTTCGGTCATCCTCGAACAGTCGCAGCTGAAGCTTGAAATGGCCAATACGATCATACGTAAAATCGAGCTTGAACTCAATCCTGATGAAATAAGGACCGAGTTCGGTATCGCGCTTGTTGCGGTTGTTGGCGAAGGGCTGATCCACAAGGTCGGAGTACTCGCGGCCGCCGCTTCGGCGCTCTCCAGAGCGGGTGTCAACATCAAGATAGCCAACCAGGGCAGTTCCGAGATCAGCATGATCTTCGGCATCGAGGAAGACGACGAAAAAAAGGCGGTGCACGCGCTGTACGACGAGTTTTTCAGGAAGTAAGGGATACCGCATATCCGGCGCGGCCGGTTGAGAAGCCGGGAATCCTCAAGCGGTAACGAGTTTTTTTTACAGCACGTTCTCCTCGCTCCATCCTTTTATTTGCAGTATCCAGAGACCGTCTACCGTATTCAATTCCGGGAATCCCGGCGGCTGCAGGTTTGCCTTTACCATACGGCTGTCGTGGGTAAAGGACTGCGTGCCGTTGCAGCCGCCGTTCGACACGCCATGCCATCCGTTCGATACCGGCCGATACCCGCCAAGGATATGATTCCCAAAAAGGCGCAGATGGTAATTGACCGCGTGGGTAAGGTCCCTGTACTCGGTGCCCTTCTCAAGCGCCGTGCTTCCGCTCGAGGGATCGACGATCGGCGTCTGGCCGATGGCCATGAGCGACGCGCTGATGTGCATGGTGCCGCCGGTCGTCTGCTCCGAAACGTTCCTCATACTCGACGATTGACCGGCAAAGTAACGCTTCCACTGGTTATTGAACCGTACGTGTTTTCCGGCGACAAGCCCGATCATGTTCGGTGACAAGGCCGGAATGGAGCCGGTCACGGGGTTGTAATCCGCGGTGACGATATTGCCGCAGGGCAGGATGCTCTTTCCCGGATCCGTGGCAACGGTCACCCTCCCCTGAACGGTCCCGTACACGTTCAGGTTATGATGGCTGCAGAATATCTTGCCATCGATACCGCTGTAGCTCGCGACCATGCGCGAGCTCCCGACCCGGTAGTGATACAGCGCCCCGGAACCGTTCAAAATCAGCGTGGGCCGGTAATCATCCTGCTCTTCCCCGTCATCGCGTGATGCAGGAAGTTCGATTTTATCGGAAGCAGGAATTGAAATATCATTCAGCAGCGCGGTCGCATTCATCTGCGCCGCCGGCAGCAGGATCTGGTCGAAGTTGGCGCTGTACCGGTCCTGGAAAATCTGATTCAGCTGCGGTATGGTCGGCGGCGAGGCGCTCCAGCCGTTTGCCCATATGCCGTAATCAAAATTGTTCCCGAAATTTCCAAGCTGGCCGCCGTTTGCGGTTGTATAATTTTTCTGGTAGTCGGCCAGAATAACCGGATCTGAAGGCCGCGCAACCGACACCAGGCCGTTTTTGAAAACAACCGGCCGTGCGCCCACGCCGGGTTCAGCATAGGGATTGAGTTTTATATAGCAGTCATTCATATGAAACCGGCCGATAAAGGTGCGACCGCTCCATCCCCACCACACGTTGATGCCTTTTGCCGGATCAAAAGGAAAGTCCGGCTGATAGCTGTTGAAAAACGTGCAGAAGGTGCCGTAGGTCTGGATACGCACGTCACCGGTGCGGATCCTTTTTTTAAACGTCGCGGCGCCCATTGCATGGCTGCCCGATGCATCGTTATACACCTCGGCCGAAATGGCGGCCACCGGCGCGCCTGCAACCGACCGGACGGCGATGGTCACCTGTACATCCATTCCGTCAATCGACACATACGCGCCGAACGGCTGGCACTGCGTCCCCAGCGTGGGCCAGAGTGCGGGGTTGATCCCCCGCAGCCACCGCGTGGCGACCCATATTCCCGACTCGGCGGCATGAAACGCCCTTTCATTTTGCATTACGCTGATTTCGTGTGAAAGGCCGGAGGCGCTTATTTGAATGAATCCGACACGGATGACGCCCGCTTTTGCATGGCCCCTTTCTCCGTATCGGATAGCTTCTGTTTTGGAGGCGCTCCAGCGTCGACGGTATCACGGGCCTTCCCTTTTCGCTGGTCCTTTTTCTGTATGTCTGAGGAACCCTGTTCCTTTTTTCTACTCATATTCTGTATCTTTTCCCGAATGGAATCGATTTCACCCTTTACCCGTTGAATACTTCCGGTTATGCTGTCATGTTGTTTTTTCAGCGTCATTATCGCTATGTCTTCCTTTTTTATTTCCGCGGCAAGCTGCAGTCCCCGGTTACGGTAATTATCTATGGCCATGAGCAATTCTCCGCGGTTGCGGTACTTGGCAGCGTATTCCGCCGCCGCATCTTTTGTTCTGTCGGCTTTCTGCCGCCCGGCCCGCCGTTCGTGCCGCTGCTTTGCCATGGCGGCATTTGCGGCGTCAGTCACCGTTTTTTCCGCATACTCCTGCGAGACCCCTTGCAGCAGCGGCGGCAATTGCACGGATGAGGTAAAATGCTGCGACGTATCGATCATGACGCGTAACAGTATGGCTGCGCCTTTTTGAAGCGAATCCGCGCAGCTGACCTGCGCGCAAACGAAATTATCACCGCCTTGCAGTATGCTGATAATGCCGGTTGCGCTGTCAATGGCAGAAACGTTCCTTCCGCCGGCGGTATCACCGAGCACCAGGGAACCATTGACAAAAAGACGATAGGCGCATGGGCATGCAATAAAAATTCCGGCGCCGCGAGGCGCACCGCGCAGGAAAATGTGCTTCCAAACATACAGATCAGTCGCCGACGACCCATTGTTCCGTATGAAACAAGGGGACATCTCAGGAAATCCTTTGATCGCAGGCAAACGGACCGTATCGGCCAGGCGCCATCCGCTGGCAGGAGGCTTCGCGGAGCACCATCCGTTGCTGCTGTCTGATCTGACAATCCAGGTGCCGTTCGATATCACGGTGATCTGCTTGAAATATGCCGAACCGTATTTGTCAGGACTAAGACGCGCCAGGTTTGCGATGATCTCGGCTGCCTGGCGGCGTTCCATCATCTTCATTTTTTCAATCCGTTTCAGACCGTCCTCGTACGCAAACAGCGCCTTGTCCTGCAGTTCAAACACGATATCCTCAAGCTGGAACAGGAGGTCCTCTTTCTCCTCCTGAGGAAGATCTTTCGTAACCTCTTTTGCATTACGCAGGATTTTTGACGCCAGGTGATCATACGATTCGCCGATCTTCAGAATCGCCTTCACACATTCGGTTCGGCATGAATCGATCTGAGCTCCCGTTACACCGATCGAATCACTGCGAAGGAGAACGGCGTGATAGTAATCACGGAGCTGCTCACGCATGGGTGCCAGCGCTTCCTCTAGCTGCTTTTCGTATTGGAAAAAATGCAGCGGCTTGTCCCTGATCTCCTTGGGCACCGGCGCGCTGCTCATCGAGCTCACCGCCTCCTTGAAAAGGTCACCGGCATACAGATAGTTGGTGATGAGGCTCGTTTTTGATTTTTCAATCCATTCCCCCTGTTCCCTTCCCAGCGAGTCGAATTCTTTGGCAATGCCGATCGCTTTTTCATAGGGAGAAAACGATTTCTGCATGAGGGTCGATGACAGCAGGAAGATGTCCTTGTCAAGAACCGCCATTTTGATCGGATCGACCGACGGCCGTTCCTGGTCTTTCCACGCCATGGCCAGGTCTTCGTAAAGCTGTCCGATACGGTAGGCGGCTTCAAACATACGTTCGCTGCGGTATTGAACGACGCGTCCAAACGCCTTGACCGCCTCCGCAAGCAGATCTGATTTCTCCTTGAGCGAACGTTTGAGCACTTCTTCCGGAAGGGCGAGTTTTATCCCGAGGAACTTCTCCCGCTTGATACGACCGGTAAAATAAGCGGCTTCCGCGGCGAAATAGTTATTGGCATCGAGACCGGCTTTGATGGAGTTCAGGTTGTGCTGTTCGGCCTGGGCAAAACCCAGAAGCGCATTGAGCGTATCGCCCTGGTCATAGTCGCATTTCGCGATCATGAAATACGCTTCGATCGATTTTGGATTGCGCGGATATCGATGGATAAAGCTGCGGTACACCGATACTGCGCGCTCCCGCATGTTGGCCTTGACATAGAAAGCAGCCGACCGCAGCAGCATGGCTTCGACGTCTTTTTCCTCCGGGTACCGTGCGGAATACCGTTCGTTGGCGTCCGCCATTTTTTCAGGTTTTCCCAGCTTCTCGTAACAGAACCCCACATTGAAAAGAGCATCCTTGGCCTTGTCCGACGAACCGTATTCGGCAACAATCGTTTCATAGGCCGCCGCGGCCTTGTTGAATTTATTCACTTTTTCGTAATTGCCAGCGGCATTGAACAGTGCGTCCGCCGCGAGCTTGGACCCAGGATACCGCTTGACCAGGTCATAATACCGGCTGCATGCCTTTTCCCACTGCTCAAGCTTTTCGTGCGCCTCGGCCGCATTGAAGAGCGCCACGTCGCCGTACTCGCTGCCCGGATAGTAGTCGTCAATCGACTTGAACAGCTTGGCGGCATTGGCATAATCCTTTGCGGCGAGAAAACGCTTGGCGTTCAGGAATTCAGACTGCAGCAGCAGTTTCTGGACCGCGGCTTTCTGCGCTTCGTCTTGTGACTCGTTCCACACCTTTTTAAAAACCGTAATGGCGGCAGGCCAGTTTTCCTCGCCGTAATGACACTGTCCCAACAGCGATAGCGCCTCGAAATAGGAGGGGTGTTTCGGGCCCCTCGCAATGATCGCCTCGTACTTTTTTTCCGCGCTGGTGAAAAGGTGCCGGTTGAAATAGACCGCGCCGAGACTGAGCATGACCTTCCCCCACGAGGACCCGTCCGGAAACAGCGTCGTGTAATTTTCCACCGCCTCGACCACCTTTGAGGCTGCAAAATCAACAGTCCCCTTCTGCAAAAGCGAGTCCGGAGGCAAAAGGGACTGGGCGATCGCAATCGCGTTCAGCGCTGCCTGCTCGCGCCGGGGGGCATCCATCCCTTCAAGCCGGCTGAAAGCAATATAGCGTTCGAACGCCCTTGGTTTGTCCTGCAATTTGGTATCCAGAATGACCGCCAGGTTCCAGAGCGCTTCAGCGGCACGGGGTTCACCGGAATAGTTCTTTACGAGCCGCTCATAACTTTTTGCCGCTCGCGCATAGGCATCGCGATCCATTGAAGAATCGGCCTTTCGATAGATCGCATCCGCGACATACAGGCCGTTTATGATCGCCATAGAATCGACGATCTGAGCATAAGAGGAATCCTGGTGCCTGACCTTTTTCTGCCACTCCCCTCCTCTGGCAAACCGGCTGAAAAATTTTTCTCGCAGCTGCATCGAAGAATCGGGCTGATCATTGCTTTCATACAGGCGGATCAGCGACACATACGTTTCGGGCGTTACCCTGCTGTGCGGATATTCCGACAGCAGGCGGCGGTAGACCGAAATCGCAGCGGTGAAATCGAGGTCCTCTTCGCGGAGCTCGCCGATTCTTTTCAATACCAGTGCGGCATAATCGACGTTGCCGACCAGTTCGAGGAATTTGATGGCGTCATTGATTCTGTTCTCCGAGTCGAAACTTATCGCAATGTAATCAATGGCCTCGTCGCGCAGGAGCGGATTGACCGCCTGCTTTTCTTCCATGCGGGCGAGGTCAAAATCAAGGTTGGATTCTTCGATGAGGTATTTAAACACCGCAATCGCCTCTTCATAGCGGTCCTGCATATAGTAGCACCAGCCAAGATGGTACAATGCGGGAATGTATTCCGGATGGTCCCGGAAAAAAAGCACCCTGCGATATGCCTCTTCCGCGTAGGTATATCCCTGTCCCTTCCCCACCCTTGGATGATCGAAATAGTACTTGCCGATATTCATGTTCGCTTCCACATAAAAGCGGCTTTCAGGATATTTTTTTATCATGGCGAGCAGCACCGCATTGCCCTCCTCCTCCCGCCCCAGCTTCTGCAACGCGAGCGCCTTGTAGAAATAAGCGGCGTCAGCGACATCGCTGTACGGAAAATCAACGATTATCCGGTCATACACCGTAATAACGCTGTCCAGCTGATAGTCGGGAAATAGCAGTCCGGCGGTATCGGCGCCCTGCGCCATCCTCTGTTCATACGTCCTGAGCCGCTTTTCGAAATCATCACTGGCCGCATCGAAATACAGCTCCGCGAGCCTGAAAAGAATCTGGGGGGCATATTTTCCGCGCGGATACACCTCAAGGATGGTCTCGATATGGTTCGCCAGACGCACTCGCTCCTCGCCGATAAGCCGGATCTCACGTTCGCGGTCCTTTTCCGTATACTGTTTCTGCTTCGGCTTTGCGGGCACATTCATCGCTTTTTTTACGGTATCCTTCGCACCCGGGCCCTCGACGTCTTTACGGACAGCCCTCTTGCGTGAAGAAATCTGCAGATTGATGGCTTTCAGTTCATCTTTTTTCTCCTGATATTTGATAAAGGCCCAGTCCACAAATTTTGCCTGGAGCTCCTCGTCGATTTCGCGGCGATCCGGGTCTTTACCGATACACACCCTGAGCACGAGATCGTGTTCGTGACCGGCTTTGTTCCGCAGCCCCTTGATGGTATCGATCCTGCATGAGATACTGTCGCCTCGTCGTGCAAGCAGGGTATCAGAGGGCACCTTCCCTAAGCTGTTTTTTATCCCTTTTAATTCGTCGCCCAGGATGCCAAGCGTATCGTCATACAGTGACATTTGTGCCTTGAGCAATGCCATATAGCGCCGCTCCGCGTGATAGGGTATGGTCGTCTCCATCTTGGCCGCAGAGGGCATGACGTCCTGAAGAAGGGAATAATAGTGCGCCTGGAGTTCCTGCAAACGTTCCGTCTCATCGGCCACGGTTTTTTGAAGGTTCCGGTTCCCTTTTCGAATCGCCTGGTGCTCGATCTCCTGCCACGAACGGAGCATGTCCGTGACCTTGTCTATTTCATCGTAAATCTCGAATCCAAGACGGGCGTCCATGATCTGACGGTGAATCAGCGAGCTTATTCCCCGGGCACCTTTTTCGTTACCCTGTTTGGTATACGCCTGCTCGAGTACCGATGCCATCTCAAAGTAGTACTGGCTGTTCTTGTTGCGCTTTAAAAACTTCTTCGCACGCTTAGCCGCTTCTGCGTGCCTTCCCAGATCAATGATTGCGCGTGCCGACTTCACCTCTGCGTAATGGTACCGTTCAGCCTCTTTGGGAACCTCCTGATAATACCGGCGGGCGACTTCAGGATTATCTTCCAGATAGTAGCAGTCACCGATGAGGATGATCGCTTCATACACCATTTCACCCTTGGGCGCTTGTTTACGGACGATCTCAAGCGACAGGAGCGCTTTGGGATAGTCGCCGACCTGAAGGTAGCAGAGCGACAGGAGAAACTGTGCCTGATAATAACGGGAAGAACGCTCCGGGACGCGCGCACATGCGGCGCCCGCCTCTTCGTACTGATTCCTCTTATAAAAAAGAACCGCGCTCAGATAGTTGACTGATGAAAAAAGCTGATGCCGGGCGAACCGCAATTTGAATAGCTGGTAGTAATTATCGACCTTCTCCATATCGTCATCGCGTACGGCAAATTCGAGCAGCCGGTAATACGAAAAAGGCGTCTTGTCGCTCTGAGGGAACTCCTTTATGACGAATTGGTATTCTTTTCGCGCCAGATCCACGCACCCGAGCCGACGATAGCATTCAGCCAGGGCAAAAGCGATGAAATCAAGGCGGCCGTCCGGAAGATTGAGACAGCGAAGCTTTTCCAGAATTTCGGCTGTTTTGCGGTAGTTACCCCGCGCATACTCCTCCATGGCGTGATGCACCTCAATCGGGGTAACGACGGCAACATCGCTGAGTGGGACAAATTCCTCTTCATAGGCGTCCTTGAGCAGCCAATCGACATCAGGAAGACCAGCCGGAGCCGCCGTCGTGCACACGACGAGGCACAGAAACAGGAATGGTATCGGGTTTATTTGCAGCATCGGAACCCCGTATCCTTGTTTCGTGTACCGATCGTGCCGAGAGCCGAAAGAGCGCAGTGTGCATCGCGTCCGTCATGGTAGGACCCGCCCATCATGACCGGATAGTCGCCCTGTTTGTCTTCGACCCACTCCCATATGTTCCCCAGCATGTCGAATGCGCCCGAACCGCCGCACCGCCTGTTCGTGCCGGACTTTCCGGCGCTCTTCTCCTCGGTCCTGCATCGTTTCTTATCATACCGGTCGCCATAAGGGTAGGCAGTGCTGGTGCCGCTGTGGCATACCGCCTCCCATTCCTGCCTGGTACACAGCCGCTTGCCCGCATCGATGCAGGCGACCTTCGCCTCTACCCATGAGACGCCAACCCGCGGAACCTCATCTGCCCGGTTGGGCCATTCATACCGGTCGATACAGAAGCTGTGTCCCGACGCATCGGTGACCGAAACCATACCGGTCGGGCAACGTTCATATACATGCAGCTGACGTTCAAGGATGCTGGAGCGTCCGTTGACGTCAATGACTTCAAGCCGTGGCTTGTACAGGCCCGGCTTCCGGTACGTATAGGAAACGCGGGACTGATGCGTGGTATCCGTGTCAAACGTATCATCCCCGGCGAAATCCCATCGGAATGAAAGATGTGAGAGCGGGCTCTCTTTGTCCACGCTCGTTGACGCGTCAAAAACCGCCTCCGTTCCGGTCATGACGGTATCCGGCGTGATATTGAAATGGGGTGAAGGCGGAAGGTCTATAAGGTAGACAAAGGTATCCGGCTCGCCTCTGAACCCGGAAGCATCAATGGCAAAGGCGACGAGTGTATCCGAGGTAATCAGTGTTACCGGTTCCGCAAACACCGATGAATCGGTCGTCGGCATCCGTCCGTGCCGGCAATAATACACGGTCGACTGGTCATACGTATTGAGCGTAACCGACAGGATACGGTCGTACAGCTTGTCGGCGCCGGCGGGAACATTGGGAATGACGCGCGGTTTGAATACGTCCATGACCGTGAGCGCGCTTTGATTGCCGGCCGCGTCCTCGGCATAGAACGCAAGCTTTGCCTCAGACGACCGGAGAAGGCCGATCCGATCCCTGGCCATGGTGAACTTGTTGCCTGCGGTATTGGTCTTCGGGCTGAACAGCGGATTCGATCCGTCGGTCGTATAGTATACCGTGGCATTTTCGCTGCATTCAAAAAAGAGCGAAACCGAGTCCCCTAGGCCTTTTTTAATGGAAATACCGACGCGTGGAGGAGTCCAATCGATATAATATTCGCTCCTTCGCAAAGGACTCTTGAGACCGTCCTGCGATTCGAGGTAATATTCAATGGAGTGCACCCCCTCGTTTTTAAGGGAAACAGAATCTCGAAATTGCCTGAAGGTGGTGTCAGGCAGCATGCGGTAATAAACAATACCTGCAATATTGGTAACGAACGTGACGGTCACCCGGTGGTTGTACATGCCTGCGGCAGGTTTTGGGGAGACCATGGGCTTTTTGAGTTCATCCATCAGATAAATGGTGCTCCGGTTCCCTGCTGAATCAATCGCCATATAGGCGACGGTCTGGCCGCTCTGAAGGGGGATGGGGGCCGTATACAAGGGCGACTGGAATGTCGGTTTGCTTCCGTCGATCTCGTAAAAAATCTTGGCCGGCTCATTGGCGATAAGCCGTACCTGGAAATTCTTCAGAAGGAGCGAGCCGACGATCCGGACCTTGACCTGTGGCGGTTTCGTGTCGAGCAGAAAGGTCGCCGACCGCTCCTCTGACCGGTTCCCCGCCTCATCGACAGCGAAATACCGCACGGTGGTGGCACCTTCGCGTGAAATGGCAATGCCTTCGCTGGAATAAAGGAGCGAGGTTTCGTCGGGATCTGATCCGTCAAGGGTATAGAAGATGTCGGTTTTTTCGTCGGTGGCAATCGAAGCGGTGAAGGGTTTGGTGAACACGCCACCGTTAGGCGTCATAATGACAATTGGCGGGTTGAAATCATATTTTTTCTCCCATTCTAAAAGCTCCGACTGGTTGCCCGCCTCGTCCCATGCAAGCGCCTTGAGGGCTGCCCGGCCCTTATGCGGAACCGTTATCGGCTTTGCATACAGCGCACTCTTGGCATTGGGTACGCTTCCGTCAAGTGTGTACCGGATACTAGCGCGTTCTTTGACCGACAAAGACACCATGTCCGAGGACGTTCCGTCCACCGCCTGCAGGTGGATCTTCGGCGGAATGGTATCAAGAATAAATTTGGCCTTCTGGATTACCGACGACCGGCCATGCTGATTTTTCCCAAAATACCGCAGGACACTCAGTCCATGCGGCAGGCGGACCGTCCCCGTGTATTCCTTGAACAGGTCGGGCGGCGAGAGCGGATCGAATGAGTAATAGATTTTCGCGCCCTTTGAGGCATCAAACGTAATTGCTGGCTGAGCCTTGAAAAGCCCGCCTTCCGGTTGTACCGACACCTGCACGGTACTGGTGTCGACCACGTATTTCAACAGGTCTGAAACAGTACGGTTTCCGGCGCTGTCGATTGCCGCAATGTATCCCTCAAACACGCCGGTTACCGACACCGACTCAGGAACCGCCTTGCCGCTGGAAAGAGAAGGATCTTTCAAATACTCGAACCGGCACAATTCGTCGGCGGCAAAATAGACCACCACCCCTTTCGCATACGAGCCGGGATCGGGAATAAGCCTTAGTTTCGGCGGCCGCGAATCCAGAACATAACGCATCGAATCCACGGATGACTTGTTGCCGAAATCATCCTCACCGTAATAGTAGACCGTCATCACCGTATCCTGGGCAATGGTGATGGGCGAAAGGTACTCAACCATTTTCTCCGCCGAATTGATGCCGATCCAGAACCTCGACCGCTTATTTGCGGAAAGCACAATCATAAACAGCGAGGAGTGGTAGGTTTTCTCCGGCAGTATTTCCACCGTGGGAGGAATGGTATCAAGCCATTTTGGCACCTGCTTTGGAGCGAACGTGTCGGTATGCTTGCCTGCGGCAAACAGGGGAAAGAGAATGATGGAAACAAGCAGGAAGGCCCCCCGAGCCGCCCTCTGAATCCATGCGGAGCCGATGCCCTTCATCCCTAGCAACCGATTATCCTTTCCCCGCAAGTTTTCGTTCTATCGTTTTTCGTTCACGTTTGTTTTTCGCACGGCTAAGCGCCTTTTTCCAGTGATCGACCGCCAGTTCCCGATACCCTTTGTAATCGGCGTATAGTATGCCGATCAGCAGATCGGGACGAGGATCATCCATCGCGTAATCGCTTGCCTTCTTGAGCGCAAGAATGGCGGCATCATAATTCTGCAATCCTTTTTCCTTGATCAACATATACATGCATATGCCAACGCCGATATTTCCTTGCGGATCCTCGGCATATTCTTTAACGGCCGTCTGGTATTTCATCAATGCCACCTCATACCATTCCATTTTTTCATACGCCGATGCCAGCAAAAGCAAACATTCCCGGCTAAGCGGCTGGTGTGCCAGAAAATCCTCCAGAGGTTGAACTGATTCTTTGTAGCGTTTCTGCGTGAACAGAATCGTTATGAGGCCGCGCAGCGCAACCTCATGGTCAGGAACAAGTTCAATGACCCTGCGATAGTACTCCTCAGCGGCACCGTATCGTTTCAGCGACACGGCAATCGACGCCTGCTTGACCAGGACGTCCAGACGTTCCGGGTTGAGACTGAGCATTTCATCGAAATAGCGTGCCGCCTTTTTGCGATTTTTTTTTGTAAGGTATGCGGTGGCAAGATTGTATAACACCGTTTCATTTCTTCGTCCGGCCATGTTCGCCTTTTTGTAGGCTTTGATCGCCTTTTTTACAGACCCTCCCATGAACAGGGTGTTGCCGATGTTATTGAGCGCCGCCTGACGCGTTGTTGCCATACGCGACGCCTGTTCAAAACAGGCCATGGCCTCGTCCTTTTTTCCCTGATACCACAGGACCACCCCCAGGTTGGTGCTGATATCGGTGAGCGAAGGGGCCAACTCACGCGCCCGTTGCAACAGTTGTCCTGCCTTTTCATACCAGCCAAGCCGGATGTAGGTGTGCGCGAGGTCAACAAGAATCATGGTGTTGTCCGGCTCGATTTCTTCCGCCGATTCCAGGACGATCGTCGATTCCATGAGGCGCCCCGCTTTGCGGTATGCGCCGCCGAGAGAAGCGTAAAACCGCACATGATAGGGCCTATATTGAATCAGATGGTTGAATATGTCGGCTGCGCGGGTAAAATCACCGGCAATTGAATATGCCGAACCAAGGGCGAACTCAACGTCGAGATCGGAGGGGCCGAACGCAACCGCCTTGGTCAGGAGCGCTATCGCACGCTGGTATTCGCCTGCAGCTATATGCATTGTACCCATTGCCTTCATCCCATCCGCTGTTTTTCCAAGAAGCGCTTTCTTCGCATTGATGTATTTGATGGCTTCTGAGGGAGTCGCGCAGTTCACGAGAAAATCAGCGAATACGGCTGCAATGCGCGGATTTTCCGGTTCGGCGGATTGCGCGCGCTCACCTGCTTTCCGCGCCTGCTCAAAATCATTCCCGTTGCGATACAGAATGCCCTGACGCATATAAGGCAAACCCCATTTCGGATCGATCTCACCAGCCCGGAGATAGGCGGTAAGTGCGGCGTCGTTATCCCCTGCCATTTCATATCCGTACCCGGCAGCATAGGTTTGATAGGCCTCCATGGCACAGGAAAGACGACGCCTGATTAAGGTTGAGTCCCGAGCAGAACACTGGTATTGAATAACCTGAAATGCTTTCCAAAGCACTTCGCTTGTATATGAAAAAAAGCCCTGTACCGCACCGGCATGCTCTATCGTCACTGCAAGCGGCTCCTCCCTGCCGGTCGCCCAGATAAGCTCAAAATGTGCTCTGAGGGTGTCACCGAAAACCGTATATCCACCACCGAGGGCGACGTCCCAGCGCCAGCGGCTTCTGTGCAGCGAAAGCGTGCTGTCGGTATGCATGTCATAACCACTTGAATCGACATGAAATAAAAAGACCGGGTCCCAGACCTGAAACCCCTCCAGTTCCTGCAGCTTTCTCGATATGGTTTCCGCAATGCCATAGCCAATCCAATTGACAAGAATAGAACCCGACTCGTTCTTCAGAGGAAAAAGCACAACGCTGATACGGGAAGCCTGAGCTAAACACGCATAGCAAAGGATTAAAAAGACAAATGCACGTATCCGCATGACATGCGCCCGGATGGTGAAATGGGAAGGAACTGTCCCGCTAAAGCTATCGCGCGACCGATTCCGTTGAACCTCTTATCTTTGTGATTTTAAATCATATAATATTGGATCATCCATGACAATTATAATTCTGCCACTAGGTACCGCTCCGGCCATTCAGAACGTAATGATAAATCAATAAGATGTAGCTTTATCGCGAAACTGTTCCTTCATGACATGAGTCTAACCGGCTCTCCCCGGTCCAATTACATGCGCATTATTTTCAGCACCTGCAAAGATTCACGTAGAAACCGGATGAGGTCCCAAAAACGGCATTTTTGCTTTTTCAACTTTTTCTCTGCGTCCTTTGCGTCCCTGCGTGAAATGTCCTGTAATGCACGAAAACACAGACTACACGGGATCCCCATATCCACGGCAAAAACCTCATTCCCTGTTTTCGCTTTCAACAACAGCAAAGGTGAAAGTATTTTCAGTACTACCATGTTTGAAAAAACTGCCTTTTCCGGTCATTAACCATAAAGGGACCACTGCCATGATCACCTTGATTATCATCATCACTGCTGCGATGGGTTTTTCCTTCTGCTGCTCTCTCATGGAAGCCTGCCTGCTCAGCATATCGAGCACCGACGTGGCCAGGCTGGCAGAGCATAAGCCAAGCCTGGGAAAGATCTGGAAGAAATTCAAATCGGATATTCAGAAACCGCTTGCCACCATTCTCATAATCAACACCTTTGCCAATACCATCGGCGCAGCACTCGCCGGTTCCCAGTTCACCAAACTGTTCGGCAGCCACTGGGTCGCTGTTTTTTCAATAGTTTTTTCAATTGTTTTCATCCAATGGTGCGAAATTCTTCCAAAAACGCTTGGCGTCCGGTATAACCGGTTCATTGCCGGCGTGACCGCGCGTACCTTCAGCCTCATGGTTCACTCCTTCAGACCGCTTATAAAAGCCATTGAATTCATGAACCGCCCCTTTGAAGGGAAAAAACGGCGCGAGACCGAATCCGCAGTGAGCGACATCAGAGTGCTGGCTCGCAGCGCGGTCCTCGAAAACCTGCTCAGCAAGGAACAGGAGCGCCTGATCGCCCGCAGCGTTCACATGTCCACGCTGACCGCCCGTGACGTCATGATCGACCGGGAGGACATCAATTTTCTCTCCAATGACATGAGCCTTCAGGACGCCCTCCTCGCATCGCACGTCCACCGCCATACACGCTTTCCGCTCGCCGACGAGGGAAATATCGACCGTATCGTCGGGTATGTCAATTTCAAGGACATCGTGGGCGCGCTCCACGCCAATCCGAGCGACCCCACGCTTCGCGGCATCACTCGGCCAGTGCTTTTTATCAATGAAACAACGATGCTGCCGGAACTGCTTACGAAACTGACGCGCGGGTACCAGCATATCGCCATTGTGCAAAACGACAAACGGCAAACCATCGGACTGGTCACGCTCGAGGACATTATCGAGACCTTGGTCGGCGAACTGCAGGACGAGTACGATGCACCTCCCGACTTCATCGTACAGCTTTCAGAACACCGCTTCCGTGTCGGCGGGCACACCACGTTCCGCCATGTCAAAGCCCGCGCCATTCACGAAATCGCGCTCGATGACGACACCACCATCGACGCGTGGATCAAGGCGCGTATGGACGGCCAGGAGCCGGTTGAAAACTTCACTGCCCGGATCAACGACATTTCCATCAAGGTGCGCAGGGTGGTGCGGGGAAACGTGTATGACGTCATCATCGAACGCGTGACCGCTTCGCCGTCGTCATAACCGCCGCTTCCTCTCACTTAGCAATGGATTCCACTTGCATTTGCCGCCGCAGCATTCTATTTTGCATCTCTTCTTTGCATTTCACACATCACCAAAGGAGTTTTACCTATGGCCAGAATTTCCAAGAAGGAATTGCTTTCCCTCCAGAAGAAACTGAAGACCGACGCGAAAATCGGCAAAAAATACGGCATCACCCGCCAGGCAGTCCATCAACTGCGCAAGAGGTACGGCATTGACTCACGCACAGCCGCCAATCCCGCACGCAATAAAAAAATCGTTTCGCTCCGCAAAGGCGGTAAGAGCACCCTGGCGATTTCCAAGCAGTTCGGCCTCTCTCTGCCGCAGACGTATCGCATCATTAAAGAGTCAGGCGGGACTAAGCGGGGGAAAAGGAAATAAAATACTTATTGAAAAAACGGGCGCCTGCCTACCTGCCTGCCGAATGTCAGCGCAGGCAGGTCCACAGACAGCCTTTAGGTGAAATAGTGCGGCAGGCAAGGCAGCAAATGCCCTCATCCAACAATCCGTCAACAAAAGCCATTAATCTTGTTCCGTGGCACAGCATGACCGGCTAATAGAAATCCCGCTACTGACGTTCGGATGCGTGAGTAGAGGCGCAGCCAGCAAACCAATATTATCCTCACCGTAGCATCCTTGGATTATTACCTGTTTTCCCCAAGAAAACGCTTTTTTTGGGCAGTATGCGTGATACATAGCTCTCCAGGTTATCTTAAAAAGGAAGAGAGGCAGAAAAAAACGGTGAGGAAATCCCATGCGTGGATACCAAGACATCAACCTCAGCCGAGTTTTAACGGTTGCCGCGATAATGCTGGTCACCTTTCAGACCTGGTGGCTTTTCTTTTTTATAAACCGGTACGCCGTGAACGTTTTGTTCTACGATCATTGGGACTTGTACAATGCATTTTTCACCCCGCATTCTCCATGGGAGATATTTACCTGGCAGCACGGCCCACATCGCCAAGGTCTCGGATCATTTTTGATTTTAGCCATAAACGAGTGGACCGGATGGGACCAGAAAATCCATAGCATTGCAATTGGAATTGCCATGGTTCTCGCCGCCGGAGCGTTCCTTTTGTTGAAGTGGCGTCTTTTCAGAATATTGCAATGGTATGACAGCATACCGGTATTAATGATTCTTTCCACAAAACAATGGGAAATCTTTGCCGGAACACCGAACATCTCGCACGGTGCACTGCCCCTCTTGTTGCTCCTGCTCTATTGTATCGCCTGGACGATAGAGACGCCGAGTTCTTTCAAAAAGGAAAAACAGCATGGGTTCAGGCGTATTTATCGACTGGCAGCATAATCCGGTCAAACGTGCGGTCGCAATTTTCCGTATATCCACTGCAGGACTCAATCGATAGTATTGAAAAAAAACTCGAATGGCTCAATGAGCGAGGATATAGTTTTTTCAAGGATTGAGAAGCTGATTGGCAATTGCTTTTTTCTAGAGCATGCGGGAGCATAAAAATAAAGACTTTTTACAGACGTACATATGTTCTCCGCGTATTCCATTTCCGATTTTTGAACAGAGATAGATATGCTCTTCGATAATCACCTTAGGTCCTTCGATAGATCCGATGACCTTCATTTTCGCTCCGCCCCTGAAAACCGTGCGACCGGCCATGACGCAAAATCCTCAGCATACAGGTCATTGCAAACACCTTGCAAGACTTGTATCATATAATCAAGCGTCCTAAAAATAGTACTGGCATTTCAAAAATGAGATGATCCCTATCCGTTCATAGCCGTTTTTCCACAGAAAAAGGCAATTTCCTTATGGAATGCCATTTGTTAGACCTATATACTTTTTAAACTCTTTCTGCAAACCTTGCTGTGCTGACAAAGAGGGTAATATATGAAAAAGTATATACTGGTTATCGCATTACTCCTCCCACTCCATGCGCAGAACAATCCTGACTCCTTGTTGCTTATATTTGAACAGGCCGAGCAAGCGCATAAAGCGCAACAGGATTCCATCAAAATGGCAGACATGGAGCGCAAAGCCTCAATGGAACAGTACACAGAAAATGATACAAACGACGCCACTCAGGAAGCATTTTGCATTGCCGAGTCATTGTCCCTTGCCATTGGATCTGATCCCCAAATCGACAGCCTTCAGCGCTCCATAGACAACAGATCGCGAGAATTGTTCAAGGATAAATCATTTAAAAAAATCAATGAATACTCTTCAGACCAACAGCGCGAGTATCTGCTGCATCTGCTTAAACACAAGATAAAGGACACTGTCCAGGTGCTGACATTTGCCGCTGCCTTTATCGAGATCCTCAGGCTGGAACAGCAGAAAATGAAGCTTCTCATGGATTTACAGCAAGGCAATAGCCGCTATGTCATCAACCTTCATATCCGCGCCATGCAGCGCCGCATAACTGCACTGAACAATCTGACCACCAGGCTGACCCCCCAGGCCTTTAAAGTCATCCATTACGGGAAAAACCAGCTTGACCTCTAGCTACCGATGCAAAACGAACACCGCACCGGTGCGCTATTTCTCTCGTCTGAAATAAACCCCTGAACCGTATACACGATTCCCTGCATGGCGGCCCATGATGTCGTATGCCTGTACCTGCCTCATAACCATGGGACCATTACCCCTGCCGGTTACCATAAAGAAAAGACCATGGTGGCCAGAACCGGGCAGATCGGCTTGCAGACGCTGCTTCCCGGATATGCCGGCATCCGCATACTCATCCGCGCCGATATCGATCCCGCTCCCCTGCGGCCTGGAATCGCCGTCAATGTCGGTACTCAACCCCAGCACCGCGGTCCCTTTGTCAACCACGGCAGCGATCGACCGTGACGAGAGATGCAGGTCGCCTGTTGATGCTGAGCGGAACCAGTCCGCTTGTGCCGCGGTCACGTTTGCCAAGACTGTTCCGCTGGCGCCGTCGCGCTCGCGAACGGCCTTATTGGTCAGGTTGTTGACGATCAGCACATTGCTGGTTGCGGCAAACCGGTATTCAATGGCGTTTGGATAATCGTTTTCAAAAAAAACCGTATTATTGTAAACCCGCGCATCGGCGCAGGTTTCAAGGGTGATGCCGGCGTCGGCATTGTCGGTTCCGCCAATGGCGCGATGATAGATCATGTTGTTGCGGATAATGCCGCCGATATGCGCGACGCTTCCGAGTCCGAATCCGATGCCGCGGTCGCAATCGATAATGACATTGTTTTCCACCAGGGTGTTTTCGGAATTGGTCCAGAAATGGACCGCATGCTCGGCCGGTGCGTTTTCAGGACTGCGGATGTATTTGAAAACATTGTTTCTGACCACCCAGTCTTTTGCAAAGTGGCAGTCAATGCCGCCGGTATATCCCTGGAAGGCGACGCCTGCTGAAAATTCAAACAGGCACATCTCCACCAGGCCGTTTTCAGAAGGATCGGGTTCGCTTGCGTTGAACGGCACCTTGAGAAGTTGCTCGCCGGCGTCCCTGAGCACGCAATTGATCACACGCAGGCTGTCGGTATTGACATCGGTTTGTATGCAGTGGTAGCGCACGTTCCGGATCGTCATGTCCCTGATGGTGACTTTGTCCGCGGCGACCCAGAAGCCGTGATCGATGCCGCCGCTCATTCCTGCGCCGGCAACAATAACTTTTTCCCGGTCGCCGGACATGCCTTTAACAACAACACCTCTGGTTCGGATGACAACGGCATAATCACTGATACTATAGGTACCATCACGAAGCAGCAATGTATCATTCGGTGACAGCGAGGCTGCAGCGCTCATGAGCTCGCTGCCGATCCCGACCACAATGGTGTTTGCAGTAACCAGGGTTGTATTGCACACAAGCGACATGCTAACAAACAGACACATTTGCTTCATGGATGACAGCCCCTGGAAAAGTCATGTCATGGGTCCGGCAAATCACGCCTCAATCAGGAATACAGTTTTCTATTATTATACTATGTTTCAGAATTTCTATATGTCCATAATTCCATAGAGCCATTTCATGCCATAACCGCATACCGCTTTATTTTCTCCAGTGCCCTTCCTGAAACCCCGATCTGTTCCCATGTACACACCCTTCCCTGCTTTCGCTGCTTCAGTATGGTGCGCGCGGTTATAGGGCCGATACCAGGGACACGCAGCAATGCGTCTTTAGACGCGGCGTTGATACGCACCGGGAAAAATTCCCCGTGACGCTCAGCCCATACCTGCTTGGGGTCCTTGTCCAGGAAAAAATCGCCATGGTTGTCAAAGATAAAGTCATTGAGCTGAAATCCGTACTTCCGGAATAAAAAATCCGCCTGATAGATCCGGTGTTCGCGCATGAAACTTCCGTCTTCCCTTCTGACCCTGGCTGTTTCTCCGGGAATAGCGGCATCCCCGTTTCCCCGCTGGTACGCGCTGAAATACACCCGCTGCACATGCAAGCGTTTGTACAGTCCCAGTGTATACGTAACGATCTCCCGGTCCGTCTCATCCGAAGCGCCCACAATGAATTGCGTGGTGGTCTTGACGCGCTCATACCGCATGCCTTTGCCGGTCATCCTGCTTATCATTTTCAGCGGCTGTATGATGTCGTTTTCAAAGTCTTTTTTCGATGACAGCTTCCGGATGTGGTGTTTGCCCGGTGTTTCGATGTTCAGGGAAACCGTATTGGCAAGCGACAGTGATTCCTCGACTGCGGCATCAGTAGCGCCGGGCAGCACTTTCAGATGAATATACCCGCGGTACTTGTATCGTTTCCTGAGGATTGCGGCCGTGTCATTGAGCAGCGTCATGGAGTGGTCCGGAGAGCCTGCCACGCCGCTCGAAAGGAACAGTCCGAATACTTTTTTTATGCGTACATACTCAAGAAAAAGCCGGGCCATGCTCCCGGGATCAATGGTGCAGCGGGGCACGTCCATGGTTGACCGGTAGGGGCAGTAGCCGCAGTCATTGACGCACACGTTTGAAATAAGGGTTTTGAGGATGACCGAATAGCCGCCGCGGGGAAGCGATATCGGATACAGCCAGGTCCCGTCATTGCCCCGTTTGCGCCGGTCCCCCTCATTGGTGCCGCAGGCGCAGGCAAGATCGAAACGCGAAGCGTCGGAGAGGAGTTCGAGTTTCTGATGAGTGTCCATGGTGAGAATTGTAGATTGCTGATTGAAGATTGCAGATTGTAATCAATCAAGCGGTTCTATAATTGCCACCGCGGGATACGAGAAATTAATGCCATGATTATCATCAGTCCGTCTTTCAATCTGCATTCTGCAATCTAAAAATCTGCATTTCCTAGGCGCATTTCCGGATCACGCCGACCAGTTTCCCGGCAATGTACACGCTCTGCGGAGCGGTTATTACGATGTCGTCATAGGCCTGGTTCTCGGCATGCAGAACGATCGCATCCTCTTTTTTGAAAAACCTTTTCAGGGTTGCCTCGCCCCCGATGACCGCCACGACAACCTCGCCGTGCTCTGCGGTCGGTTTCTGGCGCACCACCGCGATATCGCCGTTGAAAATGCCGGCGCCTGTCATGCTGTCGCCCCGCACACGCAGGGTAAACAGACCATCGCCCTTGAAAAGCGTGCGGTCGAGGGTAACGGTTCCCTCGACGTTTTCCTCGGCCGTGATCGGGGTCCCGGCCGCGACCTTTCCGACAAGCGGCACGTCAAATCCATTACTGTCATCGACCCGTGAGAACGGCGCATGCACCTCTATGCCTCGCGCCTTTCCGGAAATGATTTTAAGGTATCCTTTCTTCTCAATAAGCCGCAGGTGCTGCCGGACATTGTTGGGGCTCCTGTAATCAAGGCGTTCGGCAATTTCCCGCACTGTCGGCGGAAAACCCTTCTTGGCGCGCCATTCCAGAATGAACGAATACACGCGCTCCTGTTCGGCAGTAAGATGGCCGGGAATCGTCATGGAACTCCCCTTAAAAAGATGACACACGGTGACTGATCAAGTACCAAACCGGATTTCTCCAGGCATAACGGGATTATCTGAAAGTATATATTATAATATACTGTTCATTTGAACATTATGCAAGAAAAAAAGCTTGGCCGAAATAGCTGGCAAGGTTTACAGGAAAAGGAAATTCAGGGTTACAGGCATTTTGCAGAGAGCACTATTTGTTTTGCAAGGGAACGGGCCGAGGCCTCCCAGTGTTTACGCTGCATGGCGATCTGGAATTCGATTTTCCGGGCAACAACGCCGTAAAAAACCGCTGCATCTGCTTTGTAATCCCAGATTATGACACGGGCTTTCACTTCCAGATTGGCAGGCCTTTTTGTTTTATCATCCCAGTAGTATTCGACAAAAAAATTGTTTCTGGTAAAAGTGAGCCGGTCAATCCTGACCAGGACCGCGCTGTCGAGCCCCATTTCCTGCATCGCCTTCTTTTCAGGGATGAAAAAGCTCAGATGAGCGGAATCATGAGGCAATTGCACGGTAACGCTTTTCCTGTTCTCCGCACCAGCGGCAACGCCTCCCCAGGGCCTTTCTGACACGATCATCGAATCACCGCTTAAATAGTCTTTGAACGTCTCGACGAACAACGGAATATAGAATTTTTGTATCCGCGACTGCGGCGGAGCGTTTATCCCGCCATAGTCGTCAACAACATCCTTGGGATTATTGATGATGATATTGGCGGTATCCGGCATTTGGAGAACGACAATTCTGTTGGAAAGGTTCTTTGACTGGTACGCGTCCATGAGAATAAACGGCGCAGGGGTTTTAACGGTCGCGCAGGAGAGAACCGTCAGAAGAATCGCTGGCAGCGTACGTCGGGTAATCCGAATTTCCTTCATAATCATCTTATGTACATGCTTTATCGTGATCTTTTACCATTCGATGCCCTTTCGCGCCTTCACTCCCTTCTGAAAATAATGCTTAACCGCCTTCATTTCAGTAACAATATCCGCGGCCGCAACCAACTTTTTTGGCGCATATCTGCCGGTGATGACAATTTCAACATGGTCTGGGCGCGAACGTACCATATCCAGAACCGTTTTTTCCGGGACAAGGTTATACTTGCATGCAATGCAGAGCTCGTCAAGAATAACCACGCCGTACTGTCCGCCGCGGATGTTTTTTTCCGCCTCCCGTATCCCTTTTTCCGCCAACGCCCTGTCAGTCTTGTGCGCACGGTCCTTGATAAACGTCCGCGCGCCAAACCGGCGAACGGTGATCAATTCTGACAGATTTTCAAGCGCCGTCAATTCGCTCGTTTCCCTGCCCTTTGCAAATTGTGCAATATACACCCGCAAACCGGCCCCGGCAGCCCTGACCGCAAGCCCGATCGCGGCCGTGGTTTTCCCTTTGCCGTTGCCGGTATACAGGTGGACATAACCTTGTTTCAATGAGGTCTTCATGTTATTTATGGAATAATAGTATGAATGATGCTGTCCAGCCGCGTACTCAGTTTTGCCGCACCGATATAGCTGAGGTGATTTTCATCACAAGCATCTTCGTTTCCATAGTCATGATTCCCGTTCATGTTTGCATCGTAAAAATGGAAAAATGCATTGGTACTGTCAATTGCTCTGACGGCCCCGATGACTTTCAAGGCCGTCTCCCAATTCGGTCCCCAGGGACTATAGGCCGTATCGTTTTTAAAATAGGGATGAACCGGAAAATTGACCATGAGCCAGTGTATGCCTCTGGTACGGAGGGTGTCCGCTATCGTTTGAATCGTGGCAAGGTTGTTCTGGCAATTCGTATCTTCAAACGACCATGCCAATGAACCATAAAACGGCGGCGGGGAAGCGCCCCATCCATACGGCTCTCTCCTGAATTGGCCTTGCGCCGTGTCCAGTCCGGGAACAGGCAAAGGGATCTGACGGATGATATTTTTAAAATCCTCGGTTATACCTGCCGTCCAGAACGAATGCGCGGAATCGTAGGCATACCCCTTGCTCCCTCTCATTGCACGCCCCCATGTCGCATCGCCACCTGAAAGGCCAAACCAGCCTACATCCAGGCTGGAACAGATAATTTTAACTGAGCTGCAGTGGTTTAAAATATAGTTGCTGACAATGTTCTTCTGACCGGTCAAACCACTTCCGCAATAGCCCATATTAAACGATGCAAAACCGGTAATCCTTGAAGGATCGAATCCGGCAATCGCAACGGAACTCCCGATGAATACCACCTCTAAAGAATCATGATAATTCCAAAACATCAGTAATTTACTGGCAAAAAAAAGCTGGTCCGAGATGAGCAACGGCTCATCATACCGGCCGATGCTGTCGAGCGCGAAGTTCGAAGGATTGGAAACCAGAAAGCCGATCCATAACGAGGGGTGTTGCAGTTCAGTGCCCGCCACAAGGGATTTCGAGGCGCGGCCCTCAAGATCTATGGCATAAACCGCATGCGACTGGCTCTGGACATTTCTTCCGCATCCAATCGCGAATCGGGAATGGTTCGACCATTCGGTACCGTCCCATGAATACTCTTTCTCAGGGCACCGGAGCGCACGCTCGATGGCACCAGTACGCGAACCGACAAAAAGGTATTCATGGATCCGGTAGCTGCTTCCAGTGATCCTGCTTGCCGATGGACTTCCGAAATCGAGGAAAAGGCAGCGGAGGCCGTCACCGGTATCTGGTGAAAGCGATGCATTACATACCTGAACGGAACCGTTTTCATCCTTGCCATTATCCGGAAATACGAACAGCTGCCGTTCTTCCGCCGTCGTCAAGTCCCGTACCATCAAACGGTCATAGGCGGTCAACAGGTAGCGGCCGTCCGCAGACCGTCCGTCATGAAAGCCGCCATTATCGGTCAGCATCCGCGGTTCTCCAACCGGCCGGCCGTCACAGACCTTCCGGACAAAAGTTTTCGTGGAACGCCACAGCGGGCTGCTGTTGGTAACGGCGGAATTCGTATAAATCAGGCACGTATCTTGGGTCGTGCGGTCGATCCACCAGCGCGGTATGTACGCGGTATCGGCGTCAATCCCTATGAGCGGCGAATTGAGCGAATCAAGCGAACGGATGGTAATGCTGGACGGCCCCAGCTGTCCCTCATTGGCACTGCAGTAGGCGACGTACCGTCCATCCGGCGAGATTGATGGCATATACACCTTCTTGTCATCAAGATATTCGCGTATGGATGGAAATGCCCTGTTGAAATCGACGCAGCAAAGCGTCCGGTTCGCCCCGGACACATTTACAAAGGCCACCTTGATTTCAGATGTCCCGATGAATCCACGCACTTCATCACGCGATGCGGTAATGATAACCGGATTCGGGACAAAATCGGTTTCAGTTCCGATATACTGTCCCAAGGGAATGCTTCCCCGCGCGCAGCGGAACCCGACATACTCGGCAGCCGATGAAAATGAGGTCGCGTAGGTAGCGGTTCTGTTCGACGGACGCAGATAGGAAAGGGAATAATTAAAGGAACCCCCTTTTATTACCTTCTCATATTCGTTATCTGCGTGTGGTGCGCCCATTGAATTCGTGATTGCCGTATCGTAATAACCGCCTTTCCAGTCATTGGTCCATTCAAACACATTCCCTGCCATGTCATAGAATCCCCATTCATTGGGACGTAATCGGGCAACCGGATGTGTCGAATTCGAAGAGTTTTTCGAATACCAAGCACTCTCCTGCGCTAACAGGCTGTCCGAAGAGACGGAAAAGGGTTGTTCCGATCTTCCGCACCGTGCGGCATACTCCCATTCGGCCTCGGTAGGCAAACGGTATCCGTCAATCGACATGTCCCCTCGTATGCCGGTCAATTCGTAGACGCGTCCGTCCGGCGAATGCCGCAGGGCGGAATAGGCATATACGGTATCCAGGAATTCCGCCTTGCTTCGCTCGTTGCAGAACAGCACCGCATCGAACCAGGTGACATAATACACGGGATGATTGTCGCCTTTCCCGTACGCGGACGAATCAGGCACCGGATGCCGTGACATGAGCCGGGAAAAATGGCTCTGGGTAACCTCGGTGGTATCGATCCAGTAGTCGTAAGTAAACGAACTTGTCATTCCCGGTTTTTCATCGGGAGAGGCCAGCGTATCATTCCACCCCTGGTGGAACGACCTTCCGCTGCTTTTCACTTTGATCATACCCGGATGCGAACCATCATCATCCGGATCATAATTTAAAGGCGCGCAGGAGAACGAACCCAGTGCGGCCACAATCAGCAACAATCCGAAAAGGCGGTTCATAATCAGAAAAATACTACAGTAAAGAAACAGGGTGATACGCAGGTATCGCGATCGTCTTCAGCCCTTGCCGACATATACTCTCTTGCTGTAGTGGAATAGTGTATAGACATCAGACACGGATGCTTTCCGGAAAAAGCCTCGCCGATTGAAGCATCATCAAGCGCCTATTTTGCTCCGCGAGCATCATACCATGTCTTTATTGCGCTTTTTTTCGCGCAAAAAGCACATACAGTGACGGGATAACGAAGAGCGTCATCAGCGTTGAAACGACAATGCCGCCGATGGCGGTAACGGCAAACGGCCCCTGGATGCTGTTGAGATCAAGCGCCTGCGGAAGCTGCGCCAGGATAATGGCCAGATTCATCATGAGAATAGGTTTGAATTTGACGCCGCAGGAATAGACGACCGCGTCACGGACATTGCGGCCTTCCCGCTGCATGCGGTGCGCGTAATCGATGATGAGAATGGCATTATTCACCACCACTCCCACGAGCATGATGAATGACATGATGGAAATCATGGACATGGTGACGCCCGAGATAAACAGGGCCCACACTATTCCCATGAGTCCGAGCGGTATCGTGATCATGATGAGAAGAGGCTGCCCAAACGACTCGATTATCGCGGCAAGCACCATATACGTGAGTATAACAGCAAGGATGAGGGTAAAAAACAGCGTCGTAAACGATTCAGCCATCATCTCCTGCTGTCCGCCGTAATGGATATCATACCCTGTTCTGAGCTGGAGCCGATCGGTCAGTTTTTTCAGTGCGGCCGCCTTGGTCCCTGCCGCGCCTTCCGCCACATTGGCCGATACCGTTACCAGACGCTGGCGGTTTTTACGCTGGATATTGGCGGCGCCGCCTTCATTCACCACCGTGTTCAAGGTTTTTATCGGAACAATGCCTTTGCGGGTGGAAATCGACACGTTTTCCACATCGTCGATGGTCCGGCGGTGTGACTCATCGTATTGCACCCGGACGGTATATTCATCATCACCGGTGCGGAAAATCGTACCATCGTTTCCCGACAGGGCGTTTCTCAGACTCATGCCCATCTGGGCGACATTGGTTCCGTACTCGTCGATACGCTGACGGTCCGGCATGAATTTGATCTCAGGCTTGGCGGATTTCCACGACCGCTGCAGGTCAACCAGTCCCGGAATGGTACGCATCATGGCGGTCACGGAATCGGACAGCCGTAATATCTCCCGCATGTCTTCACCGGTCACTTCCACCTCGATGTCGCCACCTCCCTGGGGCCCGAACATCGAACCTTCGCTGACCACCACCTTGGCATCGGGTATCATTGCCAGCCGGGGTCTGAGGATGTTTATCACATCACTGGTCAAACGGGTTCGCTCCTTCTTGTCCTTGAGCCGGACGATAAGCGAGCCATAATTCACCCCGGTTTCCGATCCGCTGCCGCCGAGCGATGAATAGACGCTCGACATTTCCGGAATTTCCATGCATACCTTTTCAATCGTTTGCAGCGCGTTGTCCATGGCATGCATCGAAGAGCCTGAAGGCAATTCGACGTTGATGTACATAACCCCCTGGTCCGCCTGTGGAAAAAATTCGACGCCCAGACGCGGACCGATGAACACGAAGGTGCCTATGAACAGGACGGCGGTTATGGAAATAACGATCCATCCATGACCGACTGCCCTGCGCAATCCGGCGGTATAACGATTCTCCAGCCATCGCAGAAACAACGATACCCCGTTCTGAAACGAGGCGAACAGGCTCCTTTTTTGGTTCCCCTCCCCCTTGTCGCGCCTGCTTTTAAGAAACAACGACGCCATCATGGGCGCCAGGGTGAACGACAGGAACAACGATGCGACCGTCGCGAACACGATGGTAAGGCCCAATGCCTTGAAGAACTGTCCGGTGATCCCCTCCATATTGGCCATGGGAATGAACACCGCGACATTGGTGAGCGCCGAAGCTGCCACCGCTATCAGCACCTCATTGGAGCCCCGGATGCTTGCCTCGCGAATGGGCATGCCTTCATCGCGATGACGAACGATGTTTTCCAGTACGATGATCGCATTGGTCACGAGCGTTCCAACCGAAATGGCGAGTGCCATGAGCGTCATGAAATTAATGGAAAACCCCGCCCACTGCATTCCCATGAATGCCACGACAATTGACGCGGGGATGGTAAGCGCAGCGATAAGCGTCACGCGCCAGTCGCTTAAAAACACGAACAGCATGAGGGCAGTCAAGAGCATCCCCATGAGAATATTGTCCCGCATGGTATTCACCGCATCCTTGATCATCTCGGACCGGTCCTGCGCGACCTGAATGACCGCCCCCTCAGGCAACTCCCTGTTGAGCGCTTCCATGGCTTCAAATACCTGCTCGGCGACCTTTACCGTGTTCGCCTGCGGCCCTTTTATGATCGCGAGTCCCACCGAATTGCGGTTGTTGAACCGGGCCTGCTCGCGCACCTCCTTATAGGCGTCTTCCACCTTGGCAATAGCCGAAAGCGGGATAAAAACGGTTTTATTTTCACTGCCGCGTCCTTCGCCTTTTGAAGAAACCGGCATCTGCAGGTCTGCGATTTCATCGATGCTCCTGAACTGGCCCTGCACGCGAATGGTGTACTCCTTGCGGTCACCGCTTATGTGCCCGCCGGGAATATCGACCGTATTCGCGGCGAGAATGCCCGCGACCGTCTCAAGGCTTATTCCGAGTCCGTCAAGTTTATCTTTATTGAGGTTGACGTGGATCTCACGCTCGCGCCCGCCGGTAACCGTTATGGTGGCGACGCCGGGAATGCGCAGCAACCGTTCCTTGATCCGCTTGTCGGCGATACGACGGAGTTCCTCCGGCGATTGCGCCCCGGTGAGGGCGAGGTTCAATATCGGCATTGCATTAACATCGAATTTTCCGATGATCGGCTTTTGCAAATCATCGGGAAGACTGAACAGGAGCGCATCGATCTTGTCTTTTACATCTATTGCCGCAAGATCCGCGTCAATACCGAGGTTGAACTCGAGGAGGATGAATCCCACACCCTCGGAACAATAGGAGGTGATACTCTTGATGCCGCTCACCGTGGCCATCTGCTCTTCGATCGGCTTGATCACCGCGGTCTCGATCTCTTCGGGACCGGCCCCGAAATATATGGTCTGTACCGTTACAAACGGAAATTCGATATTGGGGACAAGATCGAGTGGAAGACGCGAGTAGCCCACCAGACCGAATATCACGAGCGCACCGATTACCATGGTCATTAATACCGGCCGCTTGACACTTAAATCTGTTAAAATCATACAATGCTTTCCATTTTGTGTTATGTTGGTCCCTCAGCAGCCGCCGACCGCTGTTATTCCACCACCTTCACCCTGGCACCGTCACTTAAAAGACTCGCGCCTGAGGAAACCACCTTCTCGCCCACCGATACTCCCTCGATAATCTCAAGCAAGTCGCCGCCGCGAATGCCTGTCGTAACTGTCCTTTTTGACGCGGCCGTTCCCTTGACCACATAAACGTATTTGCTGCTTCCTTCGGTAATGATCGTTTCCATGGGCAATGCAAGCACATTCGAGCGCGTTTCGACAATGACGTCCAGTGAGAGGTACATGCCGGGCCGCAGTTTTGCGCCCGCATTTTCAAATACCGTTTCGACCGTGAATGAATGGCTGGATTCATCCGCTGCAAGGGAAACATTTTCCACCTTTCCCTTCACCGTATTGCCTCTGATCACCGCTATCGCGGTCTGACCCCGTGCGAAACGGCTGATGACCGCTTCGCTCACTTCCGCATCGACACGCACCCGGCTGAGCGACGAGATTTTAACCAGTTTCGTGCCCGGTGATACCACCGTATTTACCTCCGGATATATTTCCACGATGGTGCCGGCAAAAGGGGCGTGAATTTCTTCCGCCTTACGGGCCGCCTCGAGGTTCTCCTGCGCGGTCACGATACCTGTTTCTAAATTATCCAGCGCCTCCTGCGGCACCCCCCCCTGTTCAGCCAGCGTTTGGACCCGTTCCTTGGATTTTTTCACCGATTCAGCCGCCGCCTTTGCAATTGCAAGGGACGAGGGAGTGTACGGGTCAAGCTTCATGAGCAACGCATCCGCGGCGACTTTCCGGCCGACCGCAACGGGGATCGACGCGACCTTTGCGGGAATGCTCGCCGTCAAAACGGTCTGGCGGTATCCTTCAACCGTGCCGCCGCATCTTTCTATGGCGGCAAGGTCTCCCGCTTCAGCGGTAATGACGGTCACCGGGATCCCCTCCCGTTTCTGGATATCGCTGATACTCTCCGAGACCGTCTTGTCTTTTTTTGAACAACCGAAAACCACAACACATGCGATGATACCCGCAAGCAATGCTTCTCCATGAAAGACAGACCGCCTCGCAACGGTATTATTCGTTTTTTTCCCTCGCATCCATTTATTCATGACATGCTCCTGAACATGAAAAGGTTACTTTGCATTTCGTTGCCGTGCAATTCGACGCGCGCACGACGCGTCTAGAGCGTTCCCATCCTGGCCTTCAGATCCACCAAAGCGCCGTGAAACTGGAACAACGCGGCATTATAGCCTATCTTGGCCTTATTGGCTTCCAGCTCCGTGTTCTGAACATCCAAAAGCGTTTTCATCCCGATCTCATACGATTTCTGCGCGATCTTCAATCCTTTCTCCGCAAGGCGAACGAGATCCTGCGCAATCGCCAACTGTTCCTTGCTGACGATCACGTCTTCGTATGATTTCCTGACTGCCAGCACAAGATTATCGACGATCAATTTTTCATTCAACACGAACATTGCGCGGTCCGCCTCTGCCTGGCGGACCTTCATCATGTTCTGAAACCCGGAAAAGAGGTTCCAGGAAAGCCCCATAAACACCTTTACATCGCTCTGCCATGTCCGGCCGCGCCGCGCTTCGGAGAGCGAATCGAATTGCGCGATTTTTCCCATCGAGGCGCCGGCGAACACCAGCGGCCGGTAATCGGTCTTGGCAAAATTGACCGCCTGCTGCTGCAACTCCTCCGCTGATTTCAGTTGCATGATCTGGCTATTATTCGCATGCATTATTTCCAGGGCGCGTTCAAGCGTCATTTCAAATACGGCGGGCGGGAATTCCCCGGTAATTGAAAAATTATCAGCGTCGCCCTTCAAACCGGCTCGTTCAATCAGCGCGCTGTACGCCATTCGAAGATCGCTTTCGGCTTTTTTAAGCGATATGCGCGCGTTCTCCCAGTGAAGACGCGACGACAACGTGTCGAGTTCGGCCGCTTTGCCCACGGCGAACTTCAACAGCGCAATGCGATGCGTTTCCTGTGCGATCTTTACCGCATCGCTCTGAATGTGGTTGTTTTTCTCAGCAAGGAGCGTACTGTAAAACAGTTTGGTGACGGCCGACTTCACCTGAAGCTTCTGATCGTTCTTTTTTTGGTTGAGATTCTCCTTGTAGATCCGGGCCACCTTCAATCCTACTCCCACCTTGCCCTGCGCGTAAATAGGCTGATTGAGCGTAAGCATCAGGCTGACCGTATTGTCCCGCAGTATCCTGCTGAAATAGGTAGGAAGCTGGTCAAGGTAATTGGCGATCAGGTAATCGTTCTGATACGCTCCCGGATCATCGGTCGGCTGCAGGAAATCGGTCAATTTCGGCATGGAGGATCCGGACATCGTATTAAAAGTATTGAACTGCCTGAATGCGTGGTTGGCGTTCGCAGACGCGGTGAGACTGGGAAGCGCGCTGCCATACGCCTGCATGATCTGGGCATCCGCTTTCCCCAGCTCCTCTTCGACCGCCTTGATCTCTTCGGAAGTCTCGTAGGCTTTTTCCAGCAGTTGTTCGAGCGTGTACCCGCCGCCAAAGGTCATGGAGAAAAAAGAACAGAGAATGATCGCGGCTCCGGCGAGCCGAACCCTGCTGCCGGCCGGCTCCGCCTGTTTCGTTGACGTCATTAATCGGTCCATGGTGTCATTTCCTTTCAACAATACCTGCCGCGCCTCATGAGTGCGCCGCAACCTTTTCACAGGGTACCGGACAGCCGAGCCCCTGGGCGACGAACCGCAACAGCTGTTCGATCTCCTGCTTCACGTCACCCATTTTACCGCTGAGCTGCCATTGGAAAATAACGCCCCTGACCAGCGCGCTCAGGTAATGGGCGATCTGTATATCGTCGACCGGACTCCGTACTTCTCCTTGCGCACGAGCTGCCCTGATAAGCGCGATCTGTTGTTCCAGTATTTGCCTGAATTTTTCGGGCAGTTCGGAAAAAAGAAGCCGGTGTTTCTCGGAAAGCTTCTCCTTGTGGATTTTACACATGGTCTGAAAATTGGAAACCGAAAGAAGCAGGGAAAAATTCTCGCCGAAAAAGGTGAATATCGTGGAAAGCATTACTTCAAGGTTCTGCATGAAACTGAGGTCGGAATTTACGCGTGTCTGCAGCTGGTGACAGAGTTGCTCAAGATCCCTGATAGCAAGGCTCATGAATATCTCTTCTTTGTCCGCATAGTAGTTATACAGTGACGCTTTGGAAAAGCCGGCAGCAGCGGAAATGTCTTCAAGACGAGCCTCAAAGAAACCCTTTTCAGAGAACACCTTCCGGGCAGCATCAAGGATAAGATTGGTTTTAGCTTCCCGGATTGCCTGTTCGCGAATGACTTTTGGGTCCATGAAAATACCCCTGGTTTATACAAGTGACTTTATGGTCAATATACTAAATTTTAAGTCATTTTTCAATGGTTTCAGCCGAAAAATGTGCAAAGCATTGCTGTTGCCCGCATGCTGAATATCATTCCTGACAGATATATAACTCACTATCGCGACAGTGATTTGGAGGTTTTCGAAACAAGCAGAAACAGGAAAAAAACAATCACTGAAACCGAAACGCCGAAGACCGAGGTATCGATCTTTTCGAAAAACTCGTAAAGACCAACGGGAAACAGAACATCGGTTCCTTTCAAATGAAGCGCAAGCAGGCCTTTATAGAGCAGCGACAGGCTGACCGCAGCAAGCATTGCCGCAAAGACGGGACGGGAAAAATCAACGGCGCGATCCCGGTAAAAGGCCCCTACGCATACCGGCAGTATCACGGCAGGGGCCCAGATATGATAGGTAAAAAGGAGAAGCTGGATAATATCAGACCAGGTCGTGGCGATAATGACTGCCAGAATGCCGAGCGCGGCGGTGCAGATCCGGGCGGTCCTGAGAAGGGGTAGTTGCGGCGTACCGCGCCATTTGAGTTGGTGTTCGAACAGGTCTTTGACAAAAATCGCTGTTGAAGAATTCAATGCGGAATCCGCAGACGACATCACCGCCATGAGAAGCGCTCCGATCATAAGGCCGGCGACAACGGGATTGGCAAGCTGAGTCAGCACCATGGGGAGGGCCTGCTGAGGATCAATATCAGGAAAATGGCGCCGAGCGTACAGGGCAATAAAGAATAGTATCACGGGAAACGTGAGTGCGAGAAAAAGACCTACTCCGGCAATCCCGATTTTTGTTTCTCTGATATTCTTTCCGACACAATACCTGGTTGCATAGCCTGGGGCAAAGGTCTCACCGAGCAGAAACGCCAGAAAAGTCGTTATTAGAAAAAGCCAACCCTTCCCTCCGTGCGGATGAAAAAACCATTCGGGCAATTTTACGGTTCGTAACGAGCCTGCTCCCAATGCATCGGGAATACAGAGCGACAGTGTTACAATAAATCCGAGAAATAAAATAACGAACTGATACAAATCGGTATGGATGACCGCCTTGAGCCCGCCCGCAGTACTGTAAATGATAACCATGGAACCGCCGATGATGATGGCGGCTCTTAATACCACCGTTGCATCGGCAAATTCAGGCAGAATCGCTGAAAGCACGGTGCCGAATGCGGCCATCTGCGCGGCCACGATAAATACGGAAAAAAGGATCGACAGAATGAGCATGACAAATCTCGGTCCTTCGCCGAATCGCTGGCCGAAAAATCCGGCAACCGTGTAGAGACACGCTTCCCTGAATTGCGGAGCAACCACAAGGCCGGAAAAGATGAAGTGGAAATACCAGCCGGTCGACACCAGTACCATGAGTAATCCCCACTCATAGGTTTTGCCGATCGCGCCGATGGACGCGCCGCCGCCGATAACGGTCGCGCCCATGGTGCAGAAAAGCATGAACCAGCGAACGGACCTGCCGGCCACCAGAAAATCGTCCGCTGTTTCGATCTCTCTAGCCTTGGAAATCCCCTTGATAAAAATGAAGATCATATACGCGATAATGATAATCCAAAGCACTACCATGAGCTATAACGTTTCTCCTTCCGCGTAATACTTTTTACGATAACGGCCGCAACCGCCAGCGTCTGGCAAGCGTTTCAAACAGCCCGCTGCAATCGAGCAATGCCAGCTGCGCCGGGGCGCCGCGCAAGGCGTCGATTTTCTCAGCATCGATATGCCACCGCGTTCCGTGCGGCCATAGCTCACGCATCCAATGACGGAACCGGGATTTCGCGTACCATCGTGAGTTGTAGTCCGCGCAGGTGGTGATAGCGCCGGATGTAATAACCTTCTCTGTTTCTGACTGGTTTCGGCGCAGAATGAACTCCCGTTCAATCACGTTTCCGTTCCGGTCAAAAACATCCACCGGTATAGTGGCGTCGGCAGCATAGGCGCGCTTGTAATAGTGGGGCCGCTGTATGAAATCCGACGACGAATAGGTGTCGGGGTCAAGCCAGCAGGGCTGTCCGCAGACATCAAGAGTCGATTCATAATTACCGAGCGCATGCGATGCAACTGCTTCCTTCTTGTATCCGCTTATAACTGCAATGCCTTTTTTTACCTCAACGTATGCGCGCATGCTTTCGAAAAGCCGCCGTGCGCCTTCAACGTCTTGCATGACGCCGACCGAGTTGCACACGCTCACGGCAAGGGGAAGGTGTTCCCCGCTATATGCTGGCACGTCAAAGGCAGAGCCGGTATCAAACGACAAGCGTTCGGGAACGAACTTCTCAAGGCCCGCGTGTCTGACTTTCTGTTTTGCGAGTTCTATCATTTCGCTCGAAAAATCAATGCCGCCGACATGGGCGAGCGATCCTCGGCCTTCCTGCGAAGAGGTCCCACGCTTCATCCGGCCACCGAAAAAGAGGTGCAGTCTTCCCGAACCGCACCCAAAATCATACATATGAACGTTCCTGCCATGGTCCCTGCACAGACACGTTATGAGCCGGTCAAGAAACGTGTGCTCGAAATCTTCATAATCCGTAACCTCAGGGTGTCCGTGAACGATATGTTCCTCATAGACCTTTGCGCAAGAATTCCAGACAGTTTTGTCGTGTTCATATCGGTGCGAGAGTTGCCGCATGGAGATCCTTTCCTTTGTATGAATGGCACGGGTGGTTACTGCTTTTTTCTGCTTTTTATTCTGTTCACGCGCGGGACGGCCTTGTGCAGATCACCGGATGATTTGCGCTCGATGGCTTTCGCAGGTTCTGCAGTTAATACTTTGGGAACGTACGGATCGATCATGAGCCGGAGCAATGCCGGATAGTTCATCCGGAACGAAAGCGTGTCACCCACCCGGTACGCGCTCTTGTTACGATCAATATGCACGACGCTGAGGTCACTGCTGGCACCGACCAGCCTGCAGCTTTCATCGATCGGCGTAAGACCGCGGACATCGGTATCGAGCTGCCCCACGGTGATCAATGCGCGATGGCCGCGTTCCCCGGGAGAATAGTCGCTGCTCATGTCGCTCGTGTCAAACGGCGCCACATCACCGGTCCCGCACAGCGGCGTCATGCTTTTGTGCTTGAGCTCGGCGATCTCGGTTTCAAGTATGAACACGTCGTTCCGGAACCCCTCAAGCGTTTTTCCATTGATAAGGTCGGTTCCCAGAAACGCGGCCTCGCCGATGCGGAAATGATTGATCGCCCGGGGCACGCCCTGAACGCCGAGAAGCGGCAAAATTGCGCTGGTACCGGCGGAGATAAAGGGCAATTCATGCTTGAACTTCAACTCCAGCAGTTCCCGGTACAGCACCAGCTGCATGAGCTGGTCAACGCTGGGCACTCCTCCTGCCAGGCATCCCAGATTCGCCCCGATACCAAGCACCTCGATGTTCTCGAACGCGAAGACATGTGTATAAAAGGAAATAAGCGATCCGGGTAAGATCCCTTCCCGCAGGTCTCCCAGTTCAATCATGATGATCACATTATGCTTTTTATTCTGCTCCGCAGCGGCCTTATTCAGCCGTTCTATGGTGCTTATTTCGCTATTGAGACTGACCGTTGTAAGATGCACGACATCGTCGGCAATCGAATGGTTGGGAACCCGTAAATACCAGCGTTCAAGCGCTGGCTGGATCGATTCGACCTGGCGGAAATTTGCAAGACGCGTATCCCCGATCGACTTGATGCCCATTTCCACGATCGCCTCCAGCATCTCCCGGTTACCGCACAGCACCTTGGTGACAAGCGTCCAGCTCGCACCCCGTCCGGAGATAAGCTCCTCAATCTGCAGCAAATTATGCTGTAATGCTTCAAGATTAACACAGAGTCTGTTCATAGTTATCGTTCCGGCAGTATGATACGCATATCCAGATACTTTGCTGAAAACCCTTTTCTTTCATATATCCTGCGCGCCGGATTATTCTTTTCAACATGCAGTTTGACGCTTCCGGAGCAGCGGGATAACGCCTTGTCGATCAGAAGATTACCGATCCCTTTCGAGCGCTCGCTCTTTTTCACCCCGAGAAACAGCAGCAGATTTTCCGGTACATACCCCTTCATGCCGGTGCGCAGCATGACCAGCACGCCGACCAATTTGTTACCCCTTTCAGCGCATATAATACAGCCCCCCTTGGCCGGTTTTCCCGTGAGAGCGTGTCCCAATCCCCGGAATATATCCTGCGGTTTGTCCTCATATGGCTTCATTTCATTATGGAGAAACTCACCTATGCCCTTAAGAGAGGTATAGGAAGGTATCTCGCTTTTTTTCGTTATAATGGCAATATGTACCATATATTGATCAAAAGACTCTCTCTTCTCCTCGGTCCTCAAAGTATGTGGTCGCGTAAAAGCATTGCTCACTTTTCCGCATCTCGTGCCGAAAAATGTCGCAGTAAAAACAATAAATACCTGGAAAAAAAGAAGTTATGGAAGGGTACCGCTGAAATTGGCGCAAAACGGCACCATGATAACGAGAATCTGGGTATATTGGCAGCTGCAATGATCCATACGTTTTTAAATATACAAAACAATCGGGTAGATGTCACTGATTAATGGATTGTCCGTTGCTGTTCAGCGCAATGATCTTTCTGTTTCTGCCGTGATCTAACTATGCCGGCGATAGAAACAGTGAATTATTTTTATTGATCGCTTTTATCACCACCGGGTTTTGGTCCTCTTCCATGATCCTTTTCACCAAATTACAGTTTCTCAAACAAGCCGCCATGCTCCGGGTCCTGTATGCCCTGTTGCCGGTCGCGCTCGGGGCCATCTATTTTTTCGGCTGGCGCGTGGCCGTCATTATTGCGGTCGCTGCGCTGTGCGGCTTTATCACTGAATGGATCATGGTGTCGCAGAAAAAGGGAAAGGTCACCTATGCCTGCTTCGTAACCGCTTCATTGTATGCGCTTTCCCTGCCGCCGACGACCCCGTTCTGGATCGTAGCGGTCGGTGCGATAATCGGCATCCTGTTCGGCAAAGAGGCTTTCGGCGGATTCGGTAAAAACATCTTTAATCCCGCAATTGTGGGTCGTGCCTTTGTCTATGTGGCGTTCCCCATAGAACTGACCAGCTCCTTTGTTCCGGTTTTCAAGGGATTTCCAGGCGGGTTCGCGCACTGGAGTTTCAATACGCTGAGCACCCTGCCGTCTGACCTGGCCGCAGCAGGTGCGGGCGTTGCTGACGCGGTCTCCTCCGCGACCCCCATGCTCGCTCACCGGGACATGGGCTTTACTGCAGATCTTCTCCAGTTGTTTCTGGGCTCGATAGGCGCTGTTTTTTCCCACGACAACCGAACCGTATTCCTTGCCGCAGGATCGGCAGGCGAAGTATCGGCCCTGCTTATTATAATAGGTTCGGCGTACCTGCTCATAACAAAAACCGCGAACTGGCGGCTCATGCTCTCCCCGCTTATCGGCGCGGCGGCAATGAACCTGTTGCTCCGCTATGTTCTGGGCATTGAGGCAATGCCCGGACTTGCCTTTTCGCTGTTCTCAGGCGCACTGCTTTACAGCGCGGTGTTCATGGTGACCGAACCTGTAAGCGCCCCCAAGATACCCCGTTCCCAGTGGATCTACGGCATTTTTATCGGCGCAATGATCGTGTTCCTGCGTTACAAATCAATCTTTGCCGGTGCTGTCGGATTTGCCATTCTTCTGGGCAACATACTGTCCCCATCGCTTGACCTCTGGATCAAGCGGATACGCGCATCGCGCACCGCCCTAAAAAAGGCGGCCGTATGAACAAGAAATCACCCCTGTATGTCATAGGTTTCATGGTGGTGATCAGCATTGTCTTCGGCGCGGCCATTGCAGCCGTTTATAACCTGACCGCCGACATCACACGGCAGAACGAGGTGTTGAACCGCAACCGGACCATTGCGAGCGCGTTTGACCTCGAAGCGGCACCTTCGGCATCGGCGTTTGAGGCTGCGGTTAACGAAAATATCAATCACACAACCATTGAAGGTGACAAACGTCAATGGGAGCTGTTCATCCGCAAGGAGGCGCCGCACGATGTGGGATTCCTGTTCAAGGGAATAGGGTTCTGGGATGTGATAGCCGGTATCTGCGTGCTTTCGCCCGACCTCTCGCACATTAATAACATCCGGTTCATGGAGCAGCATGAAACCCCCGGGCTCGGCGCGCGTATCGAGGAGCCGTGGTTCTATCAGCAGTTTTCAGGAAAGGCTATCGCGTGGGACAAGGAAACGGACCGCCGCATCGTTATTGGCCCTGGCCCCAGCGACCAGCCGAACAGGGTCGACGCGATCACCGGCGCGACCCAGACCTCCCTGGCGCTCATGAAAATGCTGAACCGCGACCTTGACGCTTTCAGGAAAGCCTATCAGGGCCAGACGCGCATGGCCGCTGTCATGCATCCGGCGGAGACAAAAGCAGGAGAAACCGTATGGCCATGAAGCCGAAACAGGTCGCGATCGACGCCCTGTGGAAGCAGAACCCGATCTTCCTGCAGGTGCTCGGCATCTGCTCTACCCTCGCGGTCACCAATCTGATGGCCAATACGTTGCTCATGTGCTTCGGCCTGATCTTCACCACCACGCTTTCAAGCTTCTTCGTATCGGTCCTGCGCAACTACATACCGCAGCGCATCCGCATGATCGTGCAGGTGCTGATCATCGCCGTGTTCGTCATGATCGTGGACATCATCATCCGCGCGTTTACCCCTGACATTCACCGGTTCATCGGCCCGTACGTGGGCCTCATCATCACGAACTGCATTGTCATGGGCAGGCTGGAGGCATTCGCGAGCCAGAACCGGCCCCTGCTCGCGACCTGGGACGGCGCCATGCAGGGCGTGGGCTACTCGCTCGTGCTTATCGTGATCGCGCTGGTGCGCGAACCGCTCGGGTTCGGCACGCTCATGGGATACAAACTGCCCGCGCTCGATCTCTGGTGGCACCAGTGGACCATCATGGTCATGGCGCCGGGCGCGTTTTTCATGCTGGCAATCCTGACCTGGTGGGCGCGGGCACACCTTGCAGTTCCGACCAAGGGAAAGGTTTAAAAAGGCAATATCATGGAACAGCATGCAGCAGGCATCGGCGCTCTTGTCCTGATCTTCGTGTCAGCAGCCTTTACCGATAATATCCTGCTCACGCGGTTTCTGGGCATGTGCTCATGCCTCGGTGTCTCGAAAAAGGTGGACACGTCCATCGGGCTCGGGCTGGCCGTTATCTTCGTTACCGCTTCCACCGCGGCAATCAACTACCTGGTATATAAATATCTGCTGCTGCCGTTTGACCTCGAATATCTTCGGCTCCTTACCTTTATCGTGGTCATTGCCGCGTTCGTGCAGCTCGTCGAAATGATCATTGAACGGTTTTCACAGCGCCTCTACTATACGCTCGGCATTTTCCTTCCCCTCATCACGGTCAACTGCGCCATCCTCGGCATCAGCCTGTTCATGCTTACCAAACCGTACGGATTCCTCCAAACCTTCACATACGGCGCCGGGGGCGGATTCGGCTGGTTTATCGCCATTACCCTGATCGGCGGCATACGGGAAAAAATCAATGAGAGCGGCCTGCCCAAGGGGCTTGAAGGACCCGGCATCACGCTCATCATCATCGGCATCATGTCGCTCGCCTTTATCGGCTTTTCTGGAATGGTGAAGATCTGATATGGACGCAACCATGCTGCAGTCGCTTCTGGTCTCGATCGCGTTTCTCGCGTCTCTCGGACTGGTCCTGGCAGCGCTCCTCGTTCTTGCGGAAAAGAAGATTCTCAATTACGGGCCCTGCGACATCGACATCAACGCGGGCGAAAAAAAACTCACGGTACAGGGCGGCTCATCGCTTTTAAGCTCGCTTGCCGAGAACGACCTTTTCATCCCGTCCGCCTGCGGCGGCCGCGGCAGCTGCGCCTACTGCAAAGTCAAGGTACTCGAGGGCGGCGGCGTCATCGGCCCGGTGGAGGAGCCGTATCTCTCCCCTGCCGAACGAAAGGACCACGTGCGGCTTTCCTGCCAGGTCAAGGTCCGCACGCCTATAAAGATCGAGGTGCCCCGCGAGCTGTTTTCGGTCAAACGGTTCAAGGGCGTGCTCGAACGGAAACGGTCCCTGACCCACGACATCCTGGAGCTGCGCATAAGGCTCTCGGCCCCCCCCGCCATCGATTTCATCGCCGGGCAGTACGTGCAGCTCGAGTCGGCAGAGTACCGAGGCCGTGAATCGGTCATGCGCGCCTATTCCATCTCATCGCTGCCTTCTGAAAAAACGCACATCGAGCTCGTCATCCGCAAAGTCCCGGACGGCATCTGCACCACCTGGATATTCGAGCTGCTCAAGGAAGGACAGCGCGTGGAATTTTCAGGCCCGTACGGTGAATTTCACCTGTCAGATACTCAGGCCCCAATCATCTTCATCGCCGGCGGCAGCGGCATGGCGCCTATCTACGGCATGCTTCGCCATATGCGCGAGACCGGAAACACGCGCACCGCCGTCTACTACTTCGGCGCCCGGCAGCAGAACGACCTGTTCTACCTTGATGAGCTGCGAACGCTTGAAAAAGAGCTGCCCTCGTTCTCCTTTACCCCGGTGCTGTCAAAAGAGCCCGATGATTCCGGCTGGAACGGCGAGCGCGGTCTGGTCACCCAGATGGTGCAGAAATATGTCCCGGACACCTCAAAGCACGAAGCATACCTGTGCGGTTCGCCGGGCATGATCGACGCTTCAGTAAAGGTCCTTGCCGACAATGGAATGCCGACAGAAAATATCTTTTATGACAAATTCTCCTGATGGATGGACAGCATGAAACAGTCGCCCAAAGAAAGTCCGAAAAACTTCGAAGCCTCAAAATTCTCCGGTGACGGATTCCTGGGCAGCGATCAGCGGCCAGTGGATGAAATCATTGCCCACGATGCCCGCACCCTTGATCAGGCCGGTATACCGCTCGCCCAACTCGCCGCCGCGCTCGAAACAGCATACCTTGCCAGCCGCGACGCACTCGGCGCTCCGGCTGAAACAGCGCCGGAAGTTATTGGTGAGTTCGAGGAGTCCCGCGGCCGCCTGCCCTGTCCGTTTCGCGGGTGCGGCGTTTTTGAAAAAGGCGAAGCCGTACTAACTGACCGCAGGACAAATGACACTCTTATCATCACCGCCCTCGGCATACACCTTATTAAAAAACATGGGTTTTTTCAGGGTAGTGGCTCCAGATACCGGATTGATCCTTTAAAAGCAGCTAAAATACTCAGGATCATTTAATGAGTACCTGTTTTGATTGTCATACCGGCGCAGGCCGGTATCCAGCTTGTCTTGGGCTTGGCCGGTTCTAATAAAAATTTGGGCGCCCCGCTCCCGTTGGTCGCGGCGGTTCTCCCTACGGCTCTCGCATTCGCGAGCCGGTATTTGCAGCCCTGCGGCATCTGCCTGGGTCTGCAAACATTCACGCTTCCCATCCGGCTGCGCGCCCTTCGGGCCGCCTTTGGCGGTGGTCTTCGCACATCCTGTGCTTCGGCTGGCGGCATCACTGCCGTTCATGCCGCCACCTCCGGTCCAACCTGGCGCAAAAACACTTTTAATGTATCATTGCTATCGCCGGGAATATTCTATTGCTGGACAGATCCTACAGCAAACACTTTTGCTGTTTTCACCCCCTCCTTCTCAACAACAAGGTGATACAATCCTGGAGAAAGATCAGAAGTAGTGATAGAGAACAATACTGGCACGTTTTGCCGGGATAATGACGATATTCTTTTCCCTGAAACCGAATAAACCGATACCCTTGATCCTTGCAGCGCATGAGGCAAACAAACGTGTATCATGTTGTTGGCATATTTAAATGATATGTCGTGATGATTGAGATGGTACAGGGCACTTCTTGAAACTGTTCCGGTTTCCGCGGGAGAAGTGATAATGGTGCCTGAATCGCCGACAGCAACGTACTGTGTGCCGGTAAAGGTTACGCAGCGGAGATTGCGGGTAGTGCCTGAGGTTTGTTGGGTCCAAGTTTCTGCGTCAGGCGAGGTGAGGATGGTGCCTTGGTCGCCAATAGTAATGCTTTTCTGATCAGTCGCAAAAATAAAATTTAATGCAAGGGAAGTACCTACTACGGGAATGTTTGTTTGCCAAGATCCATTGCCCGTGGAGGTAATTATCCTACCAGACCCGCTTACCCCAACAGAACCAACAGCAATTACTTTTCTACCAGTCCAATTAATATGGTTAAACAATGAACTAGATAGAAATATTTCTCTGGTCCAAATGCGACCATCTATTGACGAAAGAATAGCTCCGCCCCATACTGCGGTATAAAATTTATTTCCAGTCCAACATAATCCCAAACAGTTGCCATTAGATGCTGTTAGCGGTGTTTTATCCCAGTCTACGCCATTTCCCGAGGACAGCATTATTGTATCAGCTACCTTTTCAGCGGTTATCAGCAAGTAGGCTACGCCTTCAATAAAGGCAACATAGGTAATGTTTATTGAATTCTGAATACTCTGATTTGCCCAGTTTATAGCATTTGTTGAACTGATTATTGCCCCCAAATCCCCTACTGCCATCAATTTCTCCCCAGTCCAAGCAATTGACGCAAGGTCCTTGTTCGTACCTGAAGAACAGGCTTCCCAGGTCTCACCATTTTCCGAAGTAAGAATAATTCCTGAATCCCCAACCGCCACCAGCCTCTCCCCTGTCCATACAATCGATCGTAAGCTTAAAGTTGTCCCTGATTCCCTGGCTGTCCACTGTGTCTGTCCAAAAACCATTACGATTATGCAAAAGCACACGATCAATCCTGCTTGGATCCGTATCATGAAATCCCCATTGTACTGTTCATTAAAGCCGGAATACTGTCTCTTATAACATACCTAACTTTGCTTACAGCATCAACATAAAAAAGCAAGTACCGTTCCCCCAAAGAAAACGGTACTTTTATCGTACGAATGACAGTAGAGGTCGAACCTGGTTAATGCAGCATCACCCTGAACCTGACTGTCAGATACATGTTTCGTATGCCAATACGGTCCAGTGAAATCACCACCGTGTGGTTGTCTCGAAGCCCTGCCGGATAATCCACGATCACCGGAAATTCACCGCTGATCCTTCCTTCACCCGCGCAGCGCCAGCAATCACTCTTTCCATTCAAAGCCGCCGTCACGCAGCTTGTGCCGGATAAACTGCCTCGCGTTTTCGATAGCAGTTTTCACCTGCGCCGCGACAGTACCCTTGTTGGAAGCGATCTCAGCAACGGAAAGCCCCTCTCTGGCAAACAGAATGAACGCCTCGCGCCATGAGGCAGGCAGCTGGGACAGCAACTGGTCGATATACGTCTCAACTTCACGGTATTCGACCTCCTGCTCGGGAAGTATCGAATCAGCGTCAACAAGCACGTCCTCCACCTTGATGATTTCATCAGGCTGATAATATTCCTGATAGGCCGTGTCAATGTCCTCCGGTTCTATGGTCGCCTCAACAGGCACCAGCGCAATGCCACCCGGTGTCAGGAGCCGCTCGATCGCCTTTCCAATCTCCTGATACACCAGCCGGGCCGTGCTTGACGTCGTAACATCATGTCCGTGCTGGGCCGCCACGACCATGAACGCCTCATTGAGCACGTCCGCGACGTCAATAGCACCCGGTTTCGCGTATCCCTGATACGACCTGAAACGTATCTCCCTGAGCGCGTAATTATAGAACCTGCCGTAGTTTCTGCTGAAAAACTCCGCGAGAATAGCACGGACGGTCTGCGGGATTTGAACACCGGCCAATGCCTGCTCCGCATTTTCTCGTTGTCGCTTTGTCTCCTCGGTCGCGCGCATGGTCGCTTTCAACTCGGCGACCGACGCGAAAAGCTTGTTAAACCCTGATCCGAAAACGTCCACCACCGATTTTCCAACCGTGTGAACGTTCAATGCGGCGTTGTGCATCTGCAGGTTCATTTTCAGCTGATACCCGCTTTTCCCTGACGCGCGGCTCAGGTCAACGGTCAGTGAAACGGCCTCTGGTTTGAAGGTATGCAGCATGCGTTCGAGCTTGTGGCATTTTCTCGCCACCAGGTTGTCGGCAACATAGGGTATCGGGATTTCGTTATCAACAATTTTGATATCCACGACTCCTCACCCCCTGACGGTATGAAGTTCAGTTCAACAGTACGTTCTGAAATAATTGTACCTGCATCTGCGTTCAGGCAAAAATGCTGCCAACATATTCCGCCTTCAGCCGGTTAAGCGGGAGATACAATCCACAATATTTTCCAAAAACTTATAGTAGCGATCAAATGCAGGATTCCCACTAACGATCGTATGATCGATCCAAATGTTTTAATTTTAGACATTCAAGCATCTCAAAATTAAACATCCAGCCTGTTCAGTTTTGCTGACTATCCGCCCGGCATTTTTCCATTCCTTTTTTTTCAATGCTTTTCAGGTATGATTGATAGGCGCGACTCCTGGCATACTTTTTGCCAGTGCCTAAAAACAGAAAAAAGAAAACGAAATACACCATTTACCAAACCAATCAAGGAGGTGTCGTATGAAAAGCCTGATCCCATGGCGCAACAGCCGTAAACATGCGGCGCCAGCTCGCAGCAACGACTGGTTTGACCGCGTATGGGAAGACTCTTTTTCAGACTTTTTCCCAGGCGTTTCCGATTCCTTCCCCTCGCGCCTTCCGTCCGTGGATGTTTCCGAGGACAAAAAAGAGGTAACGGTCAGGGCCGAAATACCGGGCATGAGCGAAAAAGAGATCGACCTCACCTGGTATAACGGCGTGCTGAGCATCCGCGGCGAGAAACGGGACGAGAAGGAGGAGAAGAAAAAAGACCGTTTCTACCGTGAATGCAGTTACGGAAGCTTTTACCGATCAATTCCGGTGGGAAACGGCGTTGACTGGCAGAACGCAAAGGCAAAGTATAAAAACGGCGTGCTCACGGTTTCGCTGCCAAAAAGCGAAACCGCGCAAAAGGCAATTGAGATCAAAGTCCAGTAATCATTAAAAAGGAGGTTCGTTATGTTGTGGGATCTAGACCTGTTCAGTGAAATGGACCGGCTTCGCCGGGAGATGAACAATCTGTTCTCGCCCTATGCGCGGTCCTCAAACTCGGCAACCACGTTCCCGCTCCTGAACGTGTATGATGACAAGGACGCCATCACGGTCACGGCCGAGCTGCCCGGTCTTTCCAAAGACCAGGTGAACATCACCTTTTCCGAGGGCATTCTGACCCTGTCCGGCACCCTGGAGCCGCTTAAAAAGGTTAAAGACATGGTGGCCGTGCGCAAGGAGCGCGCCGAAGGCGCGTTTGAAAAGACCCTGCGGGTCCCGGTCAAGGTTAACCAGGACGCGATCGCGGCCTCGTTTGCCAACGGCATCCTCACAATCACCATGCCCAAGGCCGAAGAGGCAAAACCCAAAACCATTTCCATTGAAGCGAAATAACTAAGGAGGTGAATGGTATGTCAACTGATCTTGAAAAAAGGGAAAAACAGGAAGTCAGCAGCACCGCGGCCGAACAGATGAGCCACAGCGGCCAGGCCTACAGCCCTGACGTCGACATATTCGCGTCCGACGACGAGGTGGTCTTCAACGTTGATCTGCCGGGTGTTGGCAAGGGCGACGTGAACATCACGGTGGATGAGACCAACTCTCTGATCATACGGGCAAAGAACTCGCACAAGGAGCCTGAAGGCGCCGTGCTCATGCAGTACCGGGTCGGCGACTTCTACCGCGCGTTCCAGCTCTCCGAGGAGTATGACAAGGACAAGGTAAGCGCCGCGCTCGAAAACGGGCTTCTGCAGGTCACGGTGCCGAAAAGGGAGTCGGCAAAGCCGAGGAAGATAGAGATAAAGGCGTAAGAATAAGAAGAAATAATTTCAAATACTCTGGTGGGGGAACCATGATATGGTTCCCCCTGGTCTCAACCGCGCAAAAACACGCGCGTTTTCGACGCACCCCCTCCTGCGAAGGAGCTCGGCTATGCCCCGATTTTCATCGGGACGCTCTCGCTCCCTCGCAACGCACCCTGCTATGGAATGTGATTAACTTCAAATACTGCTTAATTACGGTTCAACATAATCCGGCCGATCTTCACATGGTTCCCTGATTTGAATTTGTATAGATACGAGCCGGATGAAAGATCATATCTCTTGATGTGGATCACATATAACAGGTGACCCGGAGCATGATTTATGGTATTTTATCAATATGGATGCGCCATTGAACATCTCCATTGAAAAAACCGTCCAGTACTGGCGTGAAGGCGCGGAATACGATCTCGGCGTTGCTGATGCGATGCTTGATGCGAAAAAATATCCTTATGCCCTCTTCATGGGACACCTGGCAATTGAAAAACTGCTCAAAGCTATTGTTGTCCAGAAAATCAAAGCGCATGCGCCGCATACGCACTCGTTGCCCTTGCTGGCAAGCAGGAGCGGCTTGGAAATCTCGGACGAAATGATAAAGAAAGTCGCAGGCTTCATGGAGTTTCACCTTGAGGCACGCTACCCTGAGGAACGTAGCGCCTTTTACAAGAAATGCACCGGGGATTTTGCCAGCACCAATCTGAATGAAATCAAGAAGGTATATGCATGGTTGAAAAATCAATTATAGACACCGTTGAGAAGTTCCGCTCGGCGATTGAAAAGCAGGGCATTCGGATTGCGGCAATTGTGCTTTTCGGCTCCCATGCTCTGGGAAAAAACCATATTGACAGTGACATTGATCTCGCCATCGTATCGCCTGATTTCGGCAAGGACCGGTTTGAAGAAGGAGTAAGGCTTTTTCAAATCGCCTGCGAAATCGATCCACGCATTGAACCGATCCCGGTCTCGGTCGAATCATATGAAAACGATACCTGGGTTCCCCTTATTTATGAGATCCGGAAAAACGGAGTAGAGATAAAATCCTTATAAAAAGAACCGGTCTGCGTCGCGTGCTGCTCGTTTTCTTATTTCAGTTCTATTGGTGTCATGTAAAGTCAATCATTGCTGTTTTTTTATCGTTAAAAGACATGCGTCTGTGGCAAGTTTCACAATAATCGCATGCGGAATCTGAATGTTATGCAAAGGTATCCTGGTATTATTCGTGTAAATGCCTTTTTGCAAAATGCGGCCGTTTATTGAATATAGCGCATACCCATTCCGATTGATCTTTGAATCATTTTCCGCGTCGTTGATGATCAGATAATTTGGACCAAAGTATATATTTGGCTTTTTTTTAATCAAAGCGCCTTTTGACATGTTTCGAGTATTCACGATAAGAGGTATTATTTCAGCGGTGTCGAACAAAACGCCGTTGTGAGAAATTAAATCCGTATACACCCTACCGGAGGTAGTATTTGTGGTGGCCAATGGTCGCCAGCAATGAACAACACCATATTTCTCAAGATATTTCCCGCCGTAAGGTATGCTATTATCTATGCCAACAAATAAGGTATCGCCTTTGTAAATACATTTATTTACAGAAATTGAATCAATGTATATTGAAAGGTTTCTTAAACTAACAAGGTTAGTATTACCTGAACATACTGACCAATAAAAAGGTGACCGATATACAGTATCCATCTCTCTTTTAAACACAATTGAATCATACGTCGTATCAATCGGATCAATAATTTCCGGGTTCCAAAAAAACCAGTAATGATGCTTTACTATTCCTGAATCCTCAATTTCACAAACATAGAAGCTGCTATCTCTATTGTCGCCGGGCACTTTAAATTCCTCTATTTATGGGCACTTCAAAATCCCCCACCCGACTACCGGTAAAATAGGTTATTGATCCTCC
>JAFGDP010000057.1 GCA_016932075.1 Chitinispirillaceae bacterium
TCGGAAACACTGAGACCTGCTGCGTCATCGGACGCGCGGTTGATGCGCAAGCCGGTAGATAATCGTTCGAGAGACTTTGACATGTCGCGGTTCACTTTGAACAGTGAACCCTGGGTGACCATTGAAGAGATATTATGGTTGATACGCATGAAGAACCTCCTTGTTATGAACGATGCCCCTGCGTTCGAAAGCACCATTCGTGGTGATTGTGGCATCCGTGCCACTACTAACGCTATAAATTAAATGGGGTAAATACTATTATTTATCCCGGTGCGCCTCCTTGAATAAGGTGAGAAGCCGTAGATTCACTATACTACTTATCGGTGGCAGGATACCCCCACTTAAAAAAATATGTCATATTTTGATTGGTAAGGGTAACACCTTGAATTAAAGAAAGAAAAAGGAAGCGAACCCGTGAGTTCGCTTCCTGATGAAAAGTGATACCTTTTCCAAGAGCTTCCAACGTCCCTGTCGGAAGAGCCTTTTTCCTCTAGTGTTATCCGCCGAGCAGGCTGAGTACTGTCTGCGGTATCATGTTCGCCTGGGCGAGCATTGCCGTGCCGGACTGCATCAGGATCTGGTTGCGTGTGAACTGCGTTGTCTCAAACGCAAAATCCACATCCCTGATCAGCGATTCGGCCGCCGCCTGATTGGTGTTGGATATCAACAGGTTATTGATGCCGTGTTCGAGACGGTTAACAATGGCGCCAAGGTCGGAACGGAGCCTGTTCACGCTGTCGATCGACTCATCAAGCTGCTGGATTGCAACAACCGAATCGCTCTGCGATGTAAGAGAGGTCACGGTCAAATTTGCCACGCCTCCGGACTGCGCGCCGGCGCCGAGCATATTGCTCGTCAGCGAATCGATGGTGATCGTGATGCTGTCCGAGCCATACACCGCGTTCGCGTCGATCCAGAGCGCTGATCCCGGCCCTGCTACTCCGCCGATGCCGAACCGGTCATTGGCGCTTGTTCCGGCCGATGAGATGAGTTTCATGCCGTTGTAGTTGGTCACGGCAGCGATACGGTCAATCTCATCAATGAGCTGGCGGTATTCCTGGTTCGTATACTGCCGCTCGCCTGAGGTGAGGGTATCGTTTGCCGACTGCACTGCCAGTTCGCGCATGCGCTGGAGTATGTCGGAAATCTCGTTTGCCGCTCCTTCGGCAACGTTGATCGCCGCAATGCCGTCCTGCGCGTTTCGCGAGGCCTGGGCCGTGCCGCGCACCTGGGTGCGCAGGTTTTCGGAAACACCGAGGCCCGCGGCGTCGTCAGACGCGCGGTTGATGCGCAAGCCGGTCGACAGGCGCTCGAGCGACTTTGCCGTGTCCCGGTTCACCTTGAACAGCGAACCCTGGGTTACCATTGCTGGAATATTATGATTGATACGCATAACTGCACCTCCTTGGCAGTGACGGCGGTTTGCGTATTAAAACGCCGTCATGTGGTGTGGTATCCTTACCACGTTATTCTTTATTGGACAGGACTATGTATTTTCGGACCTCCTCTGGAGCCTTTGTCGTGTTCCACTGTAATGTATCGGAGGGGATAAAAAAAACCTTTACAGTTTTTTGAATGGTTTAAAGGACGGCTTTTTCCAGTTCTGCAAGCCGGTGGCGGTACGTGTGACGGTTCAGGATTGCGGTACGGGCTTTCTCTGTTATTTTCAATCGCTCGGCCTTATGGCCTCGGTAGTAGCTGATTTTGTCGAGGAGTTCCTCTTTTGATGAGTAAACCGCGATCTCGTCGGGCTCGAAAAGCCGTTCCAGATCCGGCTGGTTGTCTGTCAACAGAAATCCGCCTGAGAGCGGTATGTCAAAGACCCGCTGATTGACCGTGCCCGGCATCTGGCAGCTGGTAATATTTAGATTAATGGCAATGGAACGGTAGACCTTTCCGAGGGCGCTGCGGTAATCGACATCCGGATGGGTCATGAGGTTCTCGCCGCATAGCTCTTTCCAGCCCAAGGGATCGCCGAATGTTTCTATGCCCAGCGGCATGCATGCGCTGACACGTTCCTGTCTTCGCAGCATGCTGGCAAAGTGTATTATATAGGAAAAAAGCCAGGTGATATTGCGCTCGTCGGAAAACGGCAGGGTAAATCCAAGGGATGCGCAGGTGTCCCTGAGTATCTGTGGCAGGGACATGGAAGGATAGGCAAGCAGGGTATGCGCCGCCTTCCCGATCAGGGGTTCAAGCTCCTTTTTCCAAAGAAAGCGGGAAGCGATTCCCTCGAGAAACTCCCTTCCCATGGAACTGCCAACAAATCCCAGTTCAATGGCTGTCCCTGATCGCCGGGATGCGTCAAAGAGTGACGGATCAGCCGCAAGCGGCAAATGGACGGCATTGCCAAACCCTTGGCGGGAAAGCCAGGGTAGGTACGCGCGTTCCCATGAAAACGCAAACAGATGGTTTTTTATATGCGATTTCTGAGAAAGCAGTATAGGGTGGGGATCATCGACAAACCATACGATCACCGGAATGCCGAACCGGGCGCACAGATCGCTGACAATACCGCACGAATCAAACCCTTTCATGTTAATGGAAAGGACATACCGCGGCCGGTGCGTCTGGATAGCCTGAGAAAGCGCGGATTCAAATTGCACGACATCTTCGTGCGATTGGTAGTGAAACAGGGCGCATTGTCGTTTGCCTGCGGCAATGGCCCGGCGCACCTCTTCTTCGCAAAAAAAACTGCCGAAAAAAAGCAGGGCCGAATCAGCTGTAGACGCGCGCATTTTTTTAAACGTGATTGCACCTATGATCGCGTCGTAAAAATCAGGGTGCGCGCTCCATGATGCCGGATGTTTGATGATCTGGATCGTACGCGCGCCGAGTGAGGAGCGGTGCGCGATCCGCTCCCAGTCATTGGTGAGGGAGGAGATGGCCCGCAGCTCGCCGTCATACCGGTCAAACAGGTGTTTGCGGCAGTGCTCGACGCAGCGCGGGTAGTAGTCGGCGATGAGAATCCGTTTTCCAGAAGGGATATCATTGACGAAAGGAGCAACATGGTACCCGAGTCCGGTACCCAAGAAAACAATCAAATCGCCCCAGAACGCCAGGCCGTTAAAATGGTTCGACTCATCTTCCGGTGCTTGCGAGGAATGCAGGTGCAGAAGCGAGCCGTTGCGGTTGAGGCGCGCGGAAAGCATGCCTGAACGCGCGATGAACAGCTCGAGTTCTCCGGCGGTGCCCGGCTTCTGCTGTAATGGTTTCTGTATGCGCATACGGTAAAGGAGCGGCGGCAATAGCCGTGACGGAATTGATCGTCCTTTTCTTTTTTTGACAAAATATATATGATTGAAATGTATGACGAAACAACCGGAGGGCCTCATTACGCTTTTCGCCGAGATCGTGCATCATGCCCGTGTGGGCGACTATGGCGCCGCAGCCTCGCGGCTGAACAGCGCCGTTGTGCTCATGCAGGCCGAACTTGGCAGCGGCACGGTCTCGTCGGCGGTGCTGGCCCAGGTGACCCGATATCTTGACGAGCTGTTCATGGCCCAGAAGCGTGAGGATTGGATCGCATTTGCAGACACGCTCGAATACGCGTTCATAGACTTCTGGCACGAGCATTTTACCGCGCCCTGCTGAAGCCCGCCGCCGGACCTCATCCAACCGCTACACTTCGGTTTCCTTCATTTTATGCGCCGTTAATTGGCCGCACGCGCCGTCGATGTCCTGTCCGCGGCTCGTACGAATGGTTGCGCTCAGGCCCAGACGGTGCAGGAGATCCGAGAACGCGACGAGTTGTTCGCGAGAGGGAGGTGCTGCCGTTCCTGTTCCGGAAACCGGATTGAGCGGGATCAGGTTGATTTTGCAGGTGACCGTTCCCAGCAGCTTTTTAAGCGCGTGCGCCGCTCCAATGGTGTCGGTTTCCCCATGGATGACCACATATTCGAACGTCACCCTGCGTCCGGTCTTTTCAAAGTACCGTTTGGCCGCCGCGACAAGGGTAGAGATCGGATACGTTTTATTTATCGGCATGATGCGGTCTCGTTTTGTATCCGAATAGGAATTCAGGGATATGGCGAGTCCCAGGTTGAGTTCCTCGTTCATCAGCCGTTCAATGGACGGGATCACTCCTGCGGTGGAAACGGTGATCCTTCTGCCGCCGATGTTAAAGCAGTCATTTTCCATGATGATATCGATACTGGACCGGAACGCATCGAAATTTGACAGGGCCTCGCCCATTCCCATGAACACGATGTTGGTGACGAGCTTGTCCCCGCGTTGCGCCTGATAATCGTTGATGCCGATGATCTGGCCGACGATCTCGTCCTGGCTCAGGTTGCGGATAAACCCCATCGTGCCGGTCGCGCAAAAGGTGCACCCAAGACCGCACCCCAGCTGGCTCGAAAGACAGGCGGTGCGGCGGTTACGGTCAATGAGCAGCACGCTTTCGGCGATATGGGAGGAATCGATCAGGGCGAATCCGAACTTGATCGCATCATGCCGCTTTGACTTCAGGATGCTTTGTGGTTTGAGCTTCTCAAGGGAGTAGGTTTGAGCAAGTTTTTCTCTTGTCGTTTTTGCGATATTGGTCATTTCGTCAAACGATGCAATCCGCTTCTGGTAAACCCATTTAATAATCTGCTGCACGCGGAATCCGGTTTCTCCAACGGCATAAAGCTGCTCGCGGAGCAGGGGCAGCGGAAGATTTTTCAGGCGGGTTACGGGGAGACCGGACATATAATTATGATTACACCACATCCCTTTGCTATGGTTTATTGATAATTATTTATGGCTTCGGCCAGATCTCTGATCTCCTGATCATCAGGAAATTCTTCAAGCCCTGCTTCCGCAATTTTTTTTGCCTGATTTCTATCGCCGTTGAGCAGCAGCAGTTCCGCTTCCACACAAACGTGCCTGATCCTGAATTCACGGTCCTTTGGCACCTCTATGATCTGTGAGAGCAGTGCGCCCGCCAGGACCGGATTGTTTTTTTTCAACGCATGCCCCGCCGCGACTAAAAGCACCCAGGGCCTCGCCTGAACACTCTGACGCGCCTGTGGCAGGAGCTGCTCGGACTGCCTTGAAAAAAACAGCGTCAGGGGCCCGGGAAGCGCAAGCCGTGAACAGTGGTCGTAGGCCCAGGCCAGATGCGCGGCACCGATGTCGCCGTCAACGATCGCTTCGGTCCTTTCAGGAAGCGCTCCCATAATTTCCAGCACTTCCTTCGCCCGATGCTGCGCGCAGTGGCGATTTACCACCTTTTCATGGCCGGAACGCGCAATGGCTTTGGCTTTGTCCGGGTGCTCGATCGCCCATGTGATTTTTTCCGCGCACTCATCAACATTGCCATGCGTATAGGTGAGGAATTCGCTTCCTGGAGTGAGAAGGTCTTCCATGGAGTGGGAGAGCCGGTCGGTGACAAGGAGCGCGCCGCAGCCAACGGCCTCGAAAAAACGGAGGTTGAGATCGTCTTTTACCGACTGGTTGACAACGATCCTGCTCGACTGGTAGACCGGCGCATAATTCCCGCTGGCAAAATGTACGTTCACTTTTTTACGGAGGTCATTAAAAAAACGGACTCGTCCGGGATTTTTTTCCCCGTCAAGCCTGCCCACGAACGATACGTCGTGGATACGATCAGCCCACGGCTTAAACTCCATGGGACTCTGGCAGAACAGGGGCAGCCACTTTATCCTGGACTGAAACGCGGAGAGAGGAGCAACCATGTTCTTCTGTCCGCAGAACACAAGGTCAAAAATCGCCGCATAGTGCTTGTGCCAGCGGCAGTGCAGGTGAGCATCAATCGAATACCATGCTTTCGGAAGGATTACTGATTCCAGGCCCAGATGGATGAGCGGGGTCGAATGGTCGCCCAGGAAAATGATGTCGGGTTGAAACTCATCCGCCACCTCCTTTATTCTCTGCGAACAGGTTTGTGGATCGGAAAAAAAATCAAACGGGCGGTTGTCCTCATGCGCGGGCAGCGCGACATCGGCAATAACCAGCACGCGATGTCCTGCTGATCGCCAGTGTGAGGAGAATAGAGGGGTGCCGATGCTGAGGATTTTCACTTTGCGTCGCTTCCCTGGTTTCGTGTGTTGGTGCAGAAATAATCGCACGCCACTCCCTGCGACCATCCCAGTTTGGGATGATTGGTGAGGGCAACGCCCATATCTGATCTGCCGACGGTAACCGTCATGCCGAAGCTGAGGAGCAGAGGATTGCCTGAGGCCGCGACATGAAAGGCGATTGCGGGAGTGATGAAATACTCTTCACCAAAGGCAAAGCACACCGGCTGCTCGTCATGGGGAGTAATGCTAACGAGCGCTCCCTGGTTGCCGAAACGGTTGCGCACGGTATGGATGCCGGTGTGGATGACCAGTGACGGATCGCCTCCCGTAACGCCGGATCGGTCGAGTACGATATTAGTACAGGAGAACGATACGCCTGCCCATGACCAGGGCACCCATGCTGAGACACCTGCATGCGCGACGGTATACTCCCGGGAGAAACCTGCGCATCGCATGCGCGTGCCTGTCAGTTCTGCGCTAAGCCGGAGA
>JAFGDP010000058.1 GCA_016932075.1 Chitinispirillaceae bacterium
AACGTGGAGCGCATCTCACTCGGCCAGGCGCCGTCGGAACTCATCGTCGCCTCGCTTGTGTCTGAATCAAGCATCACGCGCTACAGCGGCAAAAGCGGCGAGGAATTCCTCAAACTGATAAAAAGTGAAGGCCCCGGTTTGTATCTTTTGGGTCTGGACACGCACGTCGGTTTTCTTTTAATTGAAAACGATTCCGTCACCTTCATCCACTCTTCCCGCATGGCGCCCTACGGCGTGCGCGCCGAGGATCCCGCCGTCTCCTACGCCGTCGTACACTCGAAGTACCGTGTGCTGGGCAACCTCCTTGCCGATAAAAGCCTGCTCCTCAAGTGGCTCGGCAGGGAGAAGATCGTGACGAAGAAATGAAGAGAGCGATCCCTCTGCGAATCTGCGAGCCGCCGCAGGCGGCGAAGCAGTCTGGTTTTACCGCACGCAAAGGCTCAAATCAAAACGCCATCGCTCCAAAGTAAAAGGGTGAAGCGGCCGGACATTCAAAACCCGAACTTCTGGTAGATGTTGTCCCGGTCCACCGTCGGGTGCTGGAGACCGTCCGGGTAATTGGCGTCCGCGGTCATCCGGGCCACCTCCCGGATCACGTACTCCCGCAGCTCGTCCGTGGACACGATGCCGTCCCTGTTCGCGTCCGCGGCCTTCTTGTCCAGGGCCTCAATCAGTTTCTCCGTGGAAAACCCGTTCTGGATGGCCGCCGACTCGTACGAGAACTCCCCGCCCCGGCAGGCGGAAAACACGATCGCGCCGCTTCGGCGCATCAAGTCGTTGTAGATATAGCGGTCTTTCGCCGCCAGGTACGTGCGCGCCGGCGAGGCTTCGGCGACCGTAAGGCCGCGGCCCGCATTCACCACCCGCGCCTTGATCCCCCGGCCCCGAGCCGCCGTGAGGTACGCCACCTGCAGTTCCTCCTCCGCCTCCCCGGATTCGCAGGTGTCCATGAGAAAGAGTTTTTTCCGCGGCGCCACCCCCTGCAGGAGCTCCTCGATCAATTCAAAGTTGGCCGCGGTCCCGGCCAGATCCTTCACGTCCGCGCCATGCGTCAGAAAATAATAGGTCGCCTCGCTGTCCGTGTCGTGGAGACCGTGCCCCGCGATAAAGAGCACAAAGGTGTCGTCCGGCCTGGCCTTCGCAAGCAGTTCCTTCGCTTTCCGGATGTTTTCCACCGTCACCTGCTCGTTGATAAACGTCGTGACATACACATTCGCAAACCGGCCCTTCATCTTTGAAAACACGGCCGCCAGGTCCAGCACGTCCTTGTGGGCATACGCAAGGTCAAGGGTCTTGTCCCGGTATTTCGACACCCCGAATCCGATAAAATACAGGTCGCCCTTGACCGGCGTGGCATAGGTTGCATACGTCAACGCCCGGAACGACTCCGCGCCTTTTTCGTTCATGCAGCTCACTTCGATCTTGTTGTCCCCGGAAATCAGTTCCACCCTTTCGGTCAGCGTCACGCTCCTGCCCTGGATCTGTTTGCCATAAGCGCCGTAAAGCGGGACGTCGTTGACAAAGATGTTGTAGCGCCGGAGCTGGTATTTGGAATCGGCCAATGAAAACCGCAGGCTGATGGTCTTCCCTTCCTGCGTCGCCTCAAGAATTCTCGCCTCCGGCACCTGGTAGTCAGCGGCCAGCTCTGCTTCCGTGAGCCCGAGCTTGCGCAGGCGTTTCAGGTACTGGCCGTAGTAGTGGGCGATCAATTCCTTGTCCGTGGAACCCAGCCGCTGAAGGATGATGTCCGGCCGGTTGTTCTTGGCCGCGAACTGGTCAATGTTCCAGCAGTCCATGCCGCGCACCATGGCGACCAGGTCGCCGCAATTGGGCGAGCCGTCCCAGTAGCCGTCGTCGGTGTAGGTGAGCCATTGGCCATCTTCACTGGACACGAAGGCGATCCATTCACCGCTTTTGATGTTCCATAACCGGCAAGTGCCATCTAGTGAACCAGTGATCGCATAGTTAGGATCGGACAAGAAAACAATAGATATTATCTGGCCGGAATGTCCTGTATATGTTTTTAATTTCGTACCACTTATAATATCCCACAGCTGCAGGGTATTGCCAGCCAACCCGGCCAGCACATGCCGGCCGTCTGGAGAAAATGCAACGGAAACATCATGAACACAAGCACCGAGATTTTGGTCTATGGTTCGTATTTCTTTCCCGCTTGCCACATCCCACAACTTCATCAGCGAACCCCATTGTCCCGCTAATGCATAATGGCCATCCGGTGAAAATGCAACGGAACCATTCCAGCCCATCTCCTTGCCCAAAACCCGCACTTCTATACCGCTTGCCACATCCCACAACCTTATAGTCCCATCATTTGACCCCGACAAAGCATGGCGACCGTCCGGAGAAAACACAACATCACGCACTTGATCAGTATGACCAATGAAAGTTCTTATTTCTTTCCCGCTTATCACATCCCATAGCTTTAAAGTCCTGTCACCCGATCCTGAAAGCGCCAGACTCCCATCCGGTGAAAAGACAACAGAAGAAACCCAATCCGAATGACCGGTGAAGGTTCGTATTTCTTTTCCGCATGCTACATCCCAGAGCTTGAGGGTGTTATCATATGAACCCGAAAGCGCATAACGACAATCCGGAGAGACCGCAACAGACGTCACCATATGCGAATGCCCTCTTAAAGCCAGTATTTCTTTTCCGCTGGTAAGATCATATAATTTCAATGTCTTATCGAAAGACCCCACAAGCACGGTGTGGTTGTTTGATACATAAGCAACGGCCGTTACTCCAGCGGATTTCTTGCCGAATTGCCGTATTTTTTTCCCACTGGCTACATCCCATAACTGCAAAACCCCATTACCCGAACCAGAAATCGCATATCTGCAATCCCGCGAAAGCGAAAGTGCGGAAATATCGTCAGCATAATCAAAAGCCCGAACCTGAATGCCGCCCATAATGTCCCAGAACTTTAGAACCGGACCTGTAAGGACGTACCTCCCGTCCGGTGAAAATGCAAATGAAAAGTATGCATACATTATACCGGTCAATGTCCTAACTTCCTTACCACTCGCTACATCCCATAGCCTTAGTGTTCTATCATAGGAAGTTGAAAGCGCGTAACTGCCGTTTGCAGACAAGGCCACGGAAAGAACTTGATCAGAATGGCCAATAAATCGCCTCACTTCCTTACCAGTTGCAACTTCCCACAATTGCACTAGGCCGCTAGTTGATCCTGAAAGTATGTAACGGCCATCGGGTAAAAAAACAACGGATCTCGCACCACCTGTAAATTCTGTGAAAGTCCACAATTTCTTCCCACTTGAGAGTTCCCACAACTCTAAATCTTCTGATCCTGTAACTGCGTAACGACCGTCCAGGGAAAACGCAACAGAATAGACGGGTGCTACGAAGCCGGTGAAGGTGCGAATGTCCTTTCCACTCGCCATATCCCATAATTTCATCGTTTTATCAGCCGATCCCGACAAAACATACTTGAAATCCGGGGAAAACGCGACCGAACAGACCCAGCCTGAATGACCAGAAAACGATCGCAATTCATTTCCACTCGTCACATCCCAAAGCCTCAAAGTGTTATCCTGACTGCCCGAGAGCACGTACCTGCCATCCGGAGAAAATACTACCGCTGTGACCTCACAAAGAGAATGTCCAGATTGCACCACGATCTCCGGCTGTTCCGCACCCCCACCCGGCGTACTTGGAACACCCGGTACCTGTTGCGCCATGAGCGTATTCGCAAAAAGCAGGCAAAAAACGACAAGACTGGCAATAGTCAGCGGCTTTCGCATGGATCACCTCGCTAAAAACAGTATAGGTCGTGATTTTCCGTTTTACAATAATAAATGACATCTCCGGGATTATTGCTGTACCGCGAAAACAGCACTGGTTTGGAGCTTCAATTCCGCCAGAAACGGCGTATACTAAACCCAGACCGCCACGGCTCACGACGCCGGGACAGCGGGTGCTTAGAATCTTGATCTATCGCCCGGTGTCGTGATACCCGCGAAGGCGTAAATCTTTCCAAAACAGGTAAGTTATGACAGCAGATTCCCCGGTCAAGCCGGGGAATGACACTGTTTTTCACACATTTTTTCCAAATGTGTTTGTCCTGAATAACCAATTCTTTCATATTGCAGGACAAGCCTTTTTTAAGTACTATTTCCGCTGGGAAGATAAAAATGCACGACCAGAAAAAAGTGGATTATTGGCACTCGCTTTCCGAATATGATTTTGAAACAGCGAAAGTCATGCTTGAAGGGAGCCGCTATCTTTATGTCGGTTTCATGTGCCACCAGGCCGTCGAAAAAGCGCTGAAAGCCGCACATTGCCGGCTCGTTGGAACCGATCCTGAATACACCCATTCCCTGTTTCGTCTGGCAAAAAACTGCACTGTTTACGAACAAATGCCGGAACAAATCATAAAGACAATCGATTCATTGGAGCCCCTCAATATCGAAACCCGCTATCCAACGTATAGAGAAAAGCTGATGAAAATGATGGACAAGAATCGCTGCCAGGATCTTTATTATCAGACCAGGGAGGTGCTCTCGTGGCTTCACGGGAAATACTTGAAATAGCCGCCGCTTTCGCCCGCAAGGTGAAAGAGAAAATACCCGTGCAATCCGTCTATCTCTACGGTTCCCATGCGCGCGGGGAGGCGCGCCGGAACAGCGACATCGACATTGCCGTAATCGTCGACGAGATCACGGGTG
>JAFGDP010000059.1 GCA_016932075.1 Chitinispirillaceae bacterium
CCGCTGCATGTTATATTTTTATTCGAAAACGGCGCTCGCTCCCACTAATCAAAGAATTGCGGTGGCGCTTTATTTTTTCTGCATTTGCCAAAAGTCACCTCAACCGAAGGAAAGCACAATGCAGCGTAACCAATTGCAGATAACGATTGTCCTCGGTGTATCGTGCATGCTTCTCGGGTTCTCTCCCCTCCTGGGTTTTGGCAAAAACAAAGTACAATATGCCGACCTCAACTGGCACTATCTTCCGGCTTCCCATTTCACGCTCTATTATCATCAGAACCAAGGGACGCTTCCGGAATTCAGCTTCCGCCTGATGGAGGACATTTACCGCGCCCTTTCGCGCCGGCTGCAGTTCACCCACAAGGACCCGGTACCGGTTATTGTTTACGGCGATCCGACCCTTTTCGCACAGACCAATGTTATCATGGAGCTGTTGCCGGAAGGCGTCGGCGGATTCACCGAATTGTTTAAAAACCGGGTGGTCATCCCGTTCAACGGCTCGTATGATGAATACAAGCACGTACTCCACCATGAAATGGTCCATGCGTTCGTGTTCGGCATATTTTATGACCAGCTCGGCAGCAGCCTGCTCATGGGGGGTGGGATACAGATACCGCTGTGGTTTAACGAGGGACTGGCTGAATACCTCTCAAGCGGCTGGAACGTGGAATCTGACATGTTTCTCATGGACTTCACCATCTCCAGTGAAGTGCCGCCTCCCGGGCCGATGCTCGGAGGATATATGGCATACAAAGGCGGTCAGTCGTTTCTGTTCTTTTTGGCCTCGACGTACGGCGATTCGCTTTTTACAAAGTTTCTGCGTGATTTCAAATCGTCCAAATCCCTTGAAAAGACCCTTGAGCATGTTTACAAGAAGAAAATTAAGGACCTTGGAAAAGAATGGATCCATGAATTGAAGAGAATTTACTGGCCAGAGATCGGCAGGCGCAGCAACCCCAAAAGAACCGCCACCGCGCTGACGAAACAGGACCCGTCACGGGACCATTTCAACCTGAGACCGCGGATCTCACCTGACGGTAAACGGATCGCATTTTTCAGCGACCGGTACGACTATACGAAAATTCTCATTACCAACCGCAAAGGGAACGTACTGCAGAGCATCAGCCAGAGAGGGTATGGCGGGTATTTCGAATCGTTTCATCCTTTCCGCAGCGGCATGTGCTGGTCCCCCGACGGCCGCAAATTGGCGTTTGTCACCACGAGCAATGGCCGCGACCAGATCAGAATCGTGGACGTCGATCGCAAGAAGCTTATTAAAACAATTTCGACGGGGCTTTCAAGCATAGTTGGTCCGGACTGGTCCCGCAACGGCGCCATGATCGCTTTTTCGGGAATCGACAGCGGAATGAGCAACCTGTTTCTTTATCATATGACAACCGATTCGCTTGTCCGTCTGACTAACAGCGTCACCTTTAAATCCGATCCACGCTTCTCGCCAAACGACAGTTTTATCGTGTTCACCGTCCAGGATACCTGTCTTGAGGTTGACGATCCGCCAATTGGCGCGTGGAGCAAAAAATCGTGCGACCTTGCCCTTCTTTCTTTGAAGGGAGGGAATAATGAAGTGAAACTTCTGTCCGCCACAGCGTGGAATGAAAAACAACCATGTTTTTCTCCGGACGGAAAACAGGTGATGTTCGTGTCGGACAGAAACGGTATCGACAATGTGTATATCGCCGCCCTTGACAGCGTTGAAAACGCTTCTCCCATAACGAATTACTACGGCGGCTGTTCGAATCCGGACTGGTCGGTTGACGGAAAGGACGCTGTATTTACCCTTTTCCAAAACCTCAGATGGGATGTCTGGCTCATGGAAAAACCAGCGGAAAAAACGACAAATAGACAATTGGAGCCCACCAAGTGGATTCAAACCCGGCTCGATTCCAACAGCCACTACTTCACACCGGCGGATATAAAAGGGGACTCGACGGAGCTGGCGCGCTCCTCACAAGTGCAGACAGAACAAAAGGCAGATTCACTGTCTCCGTCAGCAGATTCTGTAATATCTGAATTAGGTGTCCCTGATTCTGTAACAACCGACAGCCTCGATGCTCCTGAGACCGAATCGGCAAAGGAAAAAACCGATACCGCCACCCTTCTCGCGCAGGCTTCTGATTCTGTAACAACCGACAGCCTCGATGCCCCTGAAGCCGAATCGGCAAAGGAAAAAACCGATACCGCCACCCTTCTTGCGCAGGCTTCTGACTCCACTCGCGACACCGCACGACAAAAAAGTGAAACCGCATTGCCCCCCAGAAAGCCTTACCGGCTTAAGTTCTCACCCGATCTTGTCACCATGGGCGTCGGCATGTCCAGCTTTTACGGATACGCAGGGCAGTGGCTGCTTTCTTTAAGTGATATCATGGGTGACCATCGGATCACCCTCGCCGGTGATGTGCAAAATGATTTCCAGTCCACCATGCACTTTTTCGGCTCCTATCTATATATGAAAAAAAGAATAAATATCGGTGGCGGAGCATACTATTACAAAGATTATGTCGGCTACGGGTACAGCGATCTGTTCTACTACGACGCGGAACTGGGCGGATTCTTCCTTGCAAGCTACCCATTTTCTCTCTTTTCGCGCATTGATCTGGAAATCATGGTGCGGACTATTGAACGGACTCCGAGGAGCTTCTCCCTTCCCGATTCGGCACTTGGCGAAGGATACCGTATCAACACCTTCCTGCCGTCACTATCCTATTCGTATGACAATATCCTCTGGGGAATGACCGGTCCGCTAGCCGGAATGCGGACCAACGTGTCGCTGAATATTCTGCCTCCTTTTTCCTTTACGAACGATCCGTTTTTCTCTGGAGAAATTGACGCGCGGCACTATGTTCACCTTTTCAAGCGGTTTGTATGGGCCAACCGTGTGTTCGTCGGCGCAAGCCAGTCGCTTTCCTCGGATCCGTCCCCCCGGCGCTATCTCCTCGGCGGCAACGAGAACTGGCTGTTTACCTATTCCGATTCCGATCTCAATATCGAGCAATACGAAAAAAACGTGCGTTACGCATTTTACTCCACACTGGTCGTCCCGTTCCGGGGCTGGCGCTACTTTGACCTTTCCGGCACGCGCGTAGCGGTGCTTAATAGCGAATTCCGCTTTCCATTCATCCGCGAGTTCTCCACCGTGTTCCCTTTGCCGATCGCCATACGCTATGTTAACGGCGCCGTTTTCGTTGACATGGGGAACGCATGGAACCGCGAAGACCAGACAAACGGCCTGCCGTTGCCCTCAAAGCTGTACGGTGGTGTAGGGTTCGGCATGCGGATGGATCTCGGGATTTTCCTGCTTCGATATGATCGCGGATGGCCTGTTGACGTAGGCGAACGAACCTACGGCCGGCCCATCAATTACTTCTCCCTCGGCGCGGAGTTCTAAACTATTCCCACTCGATGGTCGCCGGGGGCTTGTGCGTAACGTCGAAGAAGATATCGCCGATCCCGGGGAGCGCTTCCGCCGCTTTCACGATGGCCGCGAGCGATTCCTCCATGAGCGGAACGAAGCGGGCGGTCATCGCCTCCTGCGACATGATCGGCCGCAAAACCACGCACTCGCCGCCGCGTTCATTTACAAGAGGCAATAATACGACCGGCATCTGCCATAATGAATCGTATTCGCCCGAGCCGAAGAGCACCTCGGTGATCGCATGGTCGACTGCGCGCAACGTATCGAGCCGTTCCTTGGTGACAAATGCCGGAACAGGCCGGTACTCAAGCGTTGGACCGGTTTTGATCCCGAACACGACGCGGTTCACGGCACGCAGGCCGTTGGTGATACGGGTGGAAAGCTCCTCGAGCGCGGTCCAGTCCCGCGGGCCCACGACAAGGGCGGGATGGGCATAGGTCCGGCTGTCTCCCTGAACGCCAACGCTCCTCAGCGGCAACAGCACCGACCGGTAGCCCGCGGCGGAAGCTATGCGGGAAAGCTTTTGCGCGTCGCCTGCTGCCGGCGCTTTGCCGGCACCTTCGGAACAGAGAACGCGGACTCCGAGTCCCGGCCCGGGAAACGGGTGACGCCATAAAAGTTTTCTGGGAAGGCCGAATATCCTGCCTAGCTCCCTTACTTCATCCTTGTAGAGCTGGGCAAGGGGCTCGACAACCTGGCCTTGCGCAATGAGCTCAAGAATCACGTCGACCCGGTTGTGGTGCGTCTTGATCCGGTCGGCATGAGTCGTACCCGCGCTTTCGATGGTATCGGGATAAATGGTACCCTGCGCCAGGATCCATTCAGCCGGATCAAGCCCCAGCTTTTTAAATGCCCGTTCCTTTACGTCAATGAACTTAGTGCCGATTATCACTCTCTTTTCCTCCGGATCATAGACGCCCTCAAGCGCTTTGAGGAAATCATCGCCGGCGTCCTCAATCTTCAAATTATTAAATCCGTGCTGCGTGAGGTACTCGAGAATATCCGCCGATTCGCCGAGCCGCATGAGACCATTGTCGATGTGCAGGCCGATGACCCGCTGGGGACCAAGCGCCTCGATCAACAGAGCGAAAGCCACGGATGAATCCACCCCGCCTGAAACGAGGAGAAATGCTTTTCGGTTCCCACATTGGTGACGTATTTCGTCAATCAGCTTTTTTGAATATGCAGTAGGGTTCCATGAGTTGCCGCATCCGCACATAGCAAGAAAATTCCGTAAAATGGTCATGCCGCAGGGAGTATCGGTAACCTCCGGATGGAACTGCAGGCCGTAAATCCTCCGCTTTTCGTCCCCCATTGCTGCAGCAACGCAGTCACTCGTCGAGCCGAGTACCTCAAAATGGGGCGGGAGCCGTTCCACGGTATCGCCGTGACTCATCCATACCTGCTGGGAGCGCTCGATTCCGGAAAAAAGCGGTGTGTCTTTTACAATGCGCAATGTTGCCCTGCCGTACTCGCGTATTTCGCCTCGCGCAACGCGACCACCCGAAAGGAGAGCGACAAGCTGATGGCCAAAGCATAATCCCAGAATGGGAACGCCGATGGCAAGAAGCTCCTTTTTTATCGTCGGGCTGGTTGCATCGAGGACACTGTGCGGGCTTCCGGAAAGAATAATTCCTTTATAGCCCCGCAGGTCGAGCGCTTCGGCTTCAGCACCGGCAATTTCAGAATACACGCCAAGCCGTCGTATCCGGTTGGCAATGAGATGGGCGTATTGCCCGCCGAAATCGAGGACAACGACTCTATCTGCTGGTAGGTTCATAGCAATGTTACATGACCGGGCAGCAGCGCGGATCCTACAAAGAGGAGCGGCTGCTACATGCCTTCCGCTGCCAGCCGTTCAAAGATCTCCTTCGCCTGACGATTGATCTTTTCCGGGGTACGGACACGGATACGCACGAGAAGATCACCCTGCTCCCGTCCGCGCAGCACGGGCAGCCCTTTTCCCTTCAATCTGAAGATCTTTTCCGACTGGGTGCCGGCTGGTATCTTAAGGCTGACTTTTCCGTCGATGGTCTCGATCTCTTTTGAGGTTCCCAGTGCTGCCTGTGAAAAAGTAATATCCGCCTCCGTGCTCAGATCGATCCCATGCCTCGCGAAGGTGCCGTGCTCCTTCTCCTGAATGATGACGATGAGATCACCTTCCGGTCCGCCATGCATCCCGGCATCGCCCTTGCCCGGAATTGAAATATAATTGCCCTCGGAAACGCCGGCCGGGATGTCGACGGTTACCGTTGTTTCCACGATGTCAATCCCTTTGCCGCCGCAGGATCGGCAGGGATCGGCAACCGTACGCCCCTCCCCTCCGCAGGCCGGACAGGCGCTTTCCTGAATGACCTGCCCGAAAAACGATGAAGCAACCCGCCGGACCCTTCCAGATCCCTTGCAGGTCGGACAGGTCTGCTCCTTGCCGCTCCGCGATCCGGAGCCGCCGCATGACGCACAGCGGTCTTTCCGCCGTACCTTGATCGTCTTCTGCACGCCGTGCGCTATTTCCTCAAGCGTCAAAGGAAGCCGTATCTGCAGATCGTTGCCACGGAACGATCTACCGCCCCCTGAGGAACGGCGTGAACGCCCCCCACCGAATCCGAAAAGATCTGAAAACATCGAATCCGAGCCGAAATCGGCCATGAACGCCCGCAAGGCGTCCGAGATATCGAAACCACCGAAACCGCCGAATCCGCCGAATCCGCCCGCCCCCCCTCCCTGCGTGAATGCGGCATGGCCGAACTGGTCATACTGGGCTCTTCGCTGAGGATCCTTGAGAATTTCATACGCCTCGGTCGCTTCGCGGAACTTCTCCTCGGCGGTCTTATCGCCCGGATTCTTGTCAGGATGATACTTTATGGCCAATTTGCGATAGGCTTTCTTGATATCCTCTTCAGAAGCGTTTTTCTCAACGCCGAGCGTTTCATAGTAGTCAGCTTTTGACATAATGGACCAGTTTTCCTGTTCGTCGTTTCCAGCGTTCGTAACCGGAACCGTCCATTCCTTCCGGTATGCACGTCATATACGATCCGGCTTTCGCCTGATACCTGTCATTTGTCGCATTCGCCTTGCTCTTCAGGTTCGCCGCTTGAAACGACAACCTTGGCGTGACGTATCACGCGCTTCCTCAGCCGGTACCCTTTTTCGAACACCTCGGCAATATGGTCTTCGGGTACGCCTTGTTTGGGCGATTTCATGAGAGCGTCATGCAGCTCGGGATCAAATGGTTCACCTGCGGTGCCGAATGGTTCCAGGCCGTTTTTTGACAGCACCGAATCGAATTTTGTAAAGATCATCTTCATTCCCTCGAAAAAGCTGCCTGCTTCTCCGGATTGTTCACCGGCTTTCACTGCGCGCTCCAGGTTCTCCCGCACTTCAACCAGTTCGCTGATCAGCCTCTCGTTTGCCGACTCTACAAGACGTCCGAAGTCGCGGGTTGTTCTTTTTTTATAATTATCAAATTCGGCCATCAGCCGCAGGTAACGATCATTCTGCTCCGCAAGCTGCTGCTTAAGCTCCTCCGGCGCGACACCCACCGCATCGGCACTTGCGGTCTGGAGCATCTCATCCCCGGAGGTATCCTCGATCTGGCTGCCCTCCTTTGATTGCTGCTCTTCATTGACACTATCACCCGCGTTGTCAATTGTTTCTTCCTGCATTTTTGCATTCTGTTCTTCCATAGTTGCTGGAACACCACCCTTTGCGTTATTTGACGATACTATTCCCTGAGCACGTGCTTGCACCAGGAATACATTTTAAATAGTGCCTGTTCATTATTGCTATTTGCCTATACATCGCCTCACCCTTTCTCCCCCTTCCCCTCTCCCGCTCTCCGCCGGCGGAAGAGGGGAAGGGGGGCGGCCGAAAGGCCGCGGTATTACGGTGAAGCGTTTCGGCACGATGGGATCAAACCGTATTGTAAAAAGATACTAAATATACAATGGTGATCTATAGCTTCGCAGCAGGTTTGCCTGACCTAAAAAAGAGACGGTGGGCCGATTTGCAGACAACGATCCCGCGAGAACGGCAGCAAGAGAGGCCCAAAACGACAATCGCTCCGAAACTAAAGCTCCGAAGCGATTGTTGATATGGCTCTTATAACATAAAAACGTTACATCATGCCCCCCATACCGCCCATGCCGCCCATACCCCCCATGCCACCCATGCCGCCCATGCCGCCCGGGCTTGCAGAAGGAAGATCGCTCTCCTCCTTGGGCAGTTCGGAAATCGCACATTCGGTGGTAAGAATCAGGCTCGCAATGCTTGCGGCATTTTCGAGCGCGTTACGTGTTACCTTGGTGGGATCAATGATTCCGGCCTGGAGCAAATCCTCATAGGTTAGACTGTATGCATTGAATCCATGCGCGCCCTTGTTCTTTTTAACCTCGTTACACACTACCGAGGGCTCTTCCCCGGCATTCGCAACGATCATCCGCAGCGGCTCTTCGACCGCGCGCCGGATGATCGCGACACCTATTTTTTCGTCCCCCTCCAGGTTGAGGTTGTCAAGTGCCTTTACCGAACGGATAAGAGCGACGCCCCCACCCGGGACGACGCCTTCTTCGACCGCAGCCCTGGTGGCATGAAGCGCGTCCTCAACCCGCGCCTTTTTTTCCTTCATTTCAGTTTCGGTCGCCGCGCCTATGTTAATAACGGCAACACCGCCGGCGAGCTTCGCCAGCCGTTCCTGAAGTTTTTCACGGTCATAGTCAGAAGTCGTTTCGTCAATCTGCTTGCGAATCTGGTTGACACGGCCTTTGATATCCGCGGCCTTGCCCGATCCCTCGATGATAGTGGTGTTTTCCTTGTCGATCACCACACGCTTGGCTTTACCCAGGGAATCGATTGTCGTGTTTTCGAGCTTGAAGCCCGCCTCCTCTGAAATGACGATGCCGCCGGTAAGAATGGCGATGTCCTCGAGCATGGCCTTGCGACGGTCGCCGAAGCCGGGCGCCTTGACCGCGCTCACCTTGAGGGTTCCGCGAAGTTTATTGACAACAAGCGTTGCAAGCGCTTCGCCTTCGAGTTCTTCCGCGATAATAAGCAGGCTCTTGCCCATATGCGCCACTTTTTCGAGCAGCGGCAGCAGGTCTTTCATGGCGCTGATCTTCTTATCATGGATAAGGATGAGCGGCTCGTCGACCACACACTCCATGGTTTCGGCGTTGGTGACAAAGTAGGGAGACATATAGCCGCGGTCGAACTGCATACCCTCTACCACCTCGAGATTTGTATCGATGCCCTTCGCCTCTTCCACGGTGATCACGCCATCCTTACCGACCTTTTCCATGGCATCGGCGATCAACGATCCTATGGTTTCATCGTTGTTGGCGGAAATCGTGGCTACCTGCGTAATCTCTTTTTTACCGGAAATCGGTTTTGACGTTTTTTTAAGCTCATTGACAATCGCTGTTACGGCCTTGTCGATACCCCGCTTGAGGGACATGGCGTCCGCACCTGCGGTAACGTTCTTTATGCCGAGCCGCGCGATGACCTGTGCCAAAACGGTCGCGGTCGTTGTTCCGTCACCCGCGACATCGGAGGTTTTCGAAGCGACCTCCTTGAGCATCTGGGCGCCTATGTTCTCGAATTTGTCCTCAAGTTCTATTTCTTTCGCAACAGTGACACCGTCCTTGGTCACGGTGGGCGATCCAAAGCTCTTATCAAGAATGACGTTCCTGCCGCGCGGGCCGAGCGTCATTCGTACCGCATTTGCCATAATATCAACCCCACGCAACAGTTTGTCGCGGGCCGTCACATCGAATGCCAATTGCTTTCCTGCCATGGTCACTACTCCTGTCTATAAATAATTATGAATAATTGTGTCCGGTCATACACCACCATCATACCACCGCAAGCACATCGCTTTCGCGCATGATCAGATAATTGTTTCCTTCGATTGAAACCTCGGCGCCTGAATATTTCGCATAGAGCACCGTGTCACCTTTTTTTAGCGTGAGCGCGATTGCTTCTCCATTATCGCCTATTTTTCCTTTCCCAACAGCAACGACCTCGCCTTTCTGCGGTTTCTCTCGTGCATTATCCGGAATGATAATCCCGGACGCCGTTTTTTGCTCGGCTTCAAGCGGCATTATAATAATTCGATCGGCCAAGGGTCGTGCTTTCATTCTGATCCTCCTTTTATGATTGCCGGCATATTCCCCGGGACTTCCTTGTTCATCCCGTGAGGTCCCCGGTATGGTACGGAATAAATAGCAATGGAAAATAGCTGTGAAAAAAAAGGAAGTCAAGTTTTTATGGCGCGCCATTCGAATGAAACGATATAATTGTAGCATAAAAGGAACCTGGCCGAGGCGACGCACATGGCGCTCACATCCGCTGAAAAAAAAACCATCCAAAAAACGGTTACGCTCTCGCTTGTCGCGATGATCCTGATTATCGCGGGCACATGGTTTTTTCAGTATACACGGCACAAGAGCAAGCATGAGCGTCTCCACCGTGAGGAAACATATATAACCAGCGATAACATCATACCCCTTGACTTCACCGCGCATGCATTTGCCGCCCGGCGATTCATGGAAACGGAACAGCCGCGAAAGGCCTTGCCACACATCAAGCGAGCCCTTTCAATCAAACCAAACAACCGTACAATGCTCTATGCTCTTGCCATGGCAAGTTTTGAAGTCGGAGCATACGACCATGCCCTCGCAGCGCTTACCCGGCTCGAACACACCGGCACCGAAGATACGCTGACCCCTAAAATTTGCGCCCTTAAAGGAATCGCGCTCTTCAATCTCGGAAGAAAAGATGAAAGCAGAGAACAGCTGGAATCATGCCTCGCACGGTTCCCGCGCTCCGCCGCGGCCGCATGCTACCTTGGTCAGATCAAAGCCATGGATGGAAAGGGGCCTGCAGATGTCCTGACGTATTTTCATCGCGCTCTGGAACTTGATTCGCTTTATGTCGAAGGGTGGTATCAGCTTGCACGATATACCATGCAACAAGGGCAGTATAAAAACGCACGCCGGCTGCTCCTGCAGGCGCTTGAAATAGACCCCCTCCACGTTAAATGTCATTCCCGGCTGGGCATGGTCTATTACTATCTCCGCGAATACGAGCTAGCAAAAAAATCCTATCTTACCGCCCTGGCCCTTAATCCAAGGGATTTCAACACACGATACAACCTGGGAGAACTCTATTTTTCCGCAGTAAATGACAGGGAAAAAGCGTTGCAGGAATTCACCCTCGCGCTGAAACAGAATCCCGGTCACGTCGAGGCGAATTTCAAGACAGGCCTTATCTGCCTCCATAACAACATGGTTAAGGAGGCGGTCCGGTATTTTCGAAGAGCCCAGAAGAGTGATCCGAAAAACGTGCGGGTGCTTCTGCAACTTGCTGTTGCATATGAAAAATTGGGTGATCAGTCAGAAGCCCTTCAGACCTATAAAACAGTACTTGCGTTTGACGCGCTTAACAGCATCGCGCGACAGAAAGTAAACTATCTTAAAGATGAATAGAACGATCGCTTTAAAAATCAGCAAGATATGGCTTTCTCTGCTGACCGTAATTAATTTTATTGTTGTTTTTTTTCTTGACCGTCCTTCGTGTAAGATATAGAATTATGTACGGTTAGAGGAAATGTGTGTCCTAGTACCGGGAAGTTATTGTATCCTGATGACGAGTATCCGGCAGTTTCTGTATACAAACCGTTCTCTATTTTCATTTATTGCGTGGGAAAGGAACCAGCTGCAGAGGGAGCAAGGATCATATGAAAAACGTCACAAAAAAAGATCTGGTTGAACAAATCGCGGAAAAGACAGGACTTACGCAGGTCGATACCAAAATTATCGTCGAATGCTTCCTAGATTCGATCTCGCAGGCTCTGCAGCAGGGAAAGAATATCGAGATCCGCTGGTTCGGGCGTTTTAAAATCAAGAAGAAGCAGGCACGCCGTGCCCGTAATCCGAGGACCAATCAGTACATCGAAGTGGGTGCGGGATATAAACCGGTTTTTGAGGCGTCAAAAGAGCTCCGGAAACGCATTAATGATGTCGCCGGACTTCATCCTACCAAACCTACGGTCTCCTAACGCAATGCTTCAAGCTTTTCAGAGCGATCAGTAGCTGATACGACCGCTTTGATGACCGCATGCTTAAACCCATGCTGTTCAAGAACCGTAAAGGCGCTGGCCGTGGTGCCGGCCGGTGTCATGACCTTCATTTTTAGATCGTTCAGGCTTTCAATCGATGCTTCGGCCATTTTTGCGGCACCGATGACCGTCTGCAATGCGCACTCCCTGGCAATTCGTTGTGGGAGTCCGGCAACCACGCCGGCTTCAATCAGCGACTCCAGAAAGTAAAATACGTATGCCGGACCGGTCCCGGAGAGGCCGGTGACCGCATTCATGAATTTTTCCGGCACCTGGATTGTTTTTCCGCAGGCATGGAAAATTTTGTCAGCAACCCGGGCATCCGCCTCATTGGTGTTTGCACTCATCGTATAAACGCTCATTGCCTCATCGATAAGCGCCGGGGTATTGGGCATGACCCGGCAGATCCGGCATCCCTCAGGCAACAGTTTTTCAAGCGCAGCAATGCTTTTACCTGCTGCGATGGAGATCCAGAGTGCGCTTTTCAGACGTGCAGGATCATTGTTGAGAAGTGGCGCCAGGGCCACCTCCACATCAAACGGTTTCACCGCCAGGATAACGGCCTCGGGCAGGTTCTTTACCGCAAACCATTCCTGCGGTTCCGTCACGATGACCGAAGGATCTATTGTTTTCATCGCGTCATGATTTTTATCCCATGCGACGATCTGTATGCTGCTGCCGTATTTCCGGCACAGACCCGCAATAAGGGCTTTTCCCATATTTCCCGTACCAAGAACGGCGATATTCATATGTCCGCACCCATCAGAAAATTTGCGATCCCCTTTACCATGCCGCTGGAACAGCAGCGCCCCTCTGCCGTGGACAATTAGGATCAGCTTTTCATTGCTTCCAGAAACTCTTTGTTTGTTTTGGTCCCTGAAATTTTTTCCATGAGAAATTCCATCATTTCAATTGGCGTCATGGTCGCCAGAAACTTCCGCAGAATCCACATGCGGTTGAGTTCCTCTTCAGTAAGCAGCAGTTCTTCCTTCCGGGTTCCTGATCGCATCAGATCTATCGCCGGATAAATCCTTCGGTCCGAAATCTTGCGATCAAGCACCAGTTCCATATTGCCGGTCCCTTTGAACTCCTCAAAAATCACCTCGTCCATGCGGCTTCCCGTTTCAATAAGCGCCGTGGCTACGACGGTAAGGCTCCCGCCATTGTCGATATTGCGCGCCGCACCGAAAAAGCGCTTCGGTTTGTAGAGCGCTTGAGAATCAACGCCCCCGGAAAGTATTCTTCCCGAGTGCGGCGCCACCGTGTTGTGGGCACGCGCCAGCCTGGTGATGGAGTCAAGCAGGATCACGACGTCACGATTGTGCTCAACCAGCCGTTTCGCCCGCTCGATCGCCATTTCCGCGACCACCACGTGGCGTTCAGCCGGTTCATCGAACGTTGAGCTGATGATCTCGGCCTTGACCGACCGCTGCATGTCCGTCACCTCTTCGGGACGCTCGTCGATAAGCAGTACGATCAGAAAGACATCGGGGTGGTTGTGCAGAATAGCATTGGCGATGCTTTTGAGCAACACCGTTTTTCCGGTCCGCGGCGGCGCCACGATGAGACCGCGCTGCCCCTTGCCGATAGGCGTCAGGAGATTCATGATGCGCGTTGCCACATCCTTTGCGTTGTACTCAAGGTTGAAACGCGCATCGGGAAACAATGGCGTCAGATCATCGAAGTTTATTTTCTTCTTGCACTCCTCGGGGTCTTCGTAGTTGATCATTTCGACCCGCAACAGCGCGAAATACCTCTCTGAATCCTTTGGTGGACGCACCTGGCCGGACACGGTGTCTCCGGTTTTCAGATAAAAACGCTTGATCTGAGAAGGTGAAACGTAGATATCGTCCGGACCGCTCAGGTAGCTGTTGAGCGGAGAGCGGAGAAAGCCGAACCCGTCGGGCATGATCTCCAGAACTCCTTCGGCGAACATCTGTCCGCTCTGCACCGCCTGTGCCTGAAGAATCTTGAAAATAAGCTCCTGTCGCCGCAAATTCCTATGTTCACCGATATTCTGACTTGCAGCAACATCATTGAGCTCCGCCATTGAACATGTTTTTAATTCAGCAACATTCATGCTGTATCCACCCCGGTTTGAAATTGGTTATGATTATATTGATATAGAAGAATCGATGTTGTTTTCCGGTATACATATTACCACATTGTCAAAACGAAACGGGATACTGCACAAGCCGGCCATACACATTATACCCTCAAAATACCCTCAAAGAATCTGGAAGTTTCTGTTCACCCCTCCGGCCCAAGAATCCGGAATGAATGGAGACGCGTCTCGTTTGATTTTCAGCTACTGGATTTTTTCTCGTGAACTGACAGAGATGCGAGGTCTCTCAAAAGGAATTATAACAATAGGCAAAAGAATACTCTGGCTTAAATATGCTCTCCTGCACAGAGAAAGTCAAGCTTTTTCATCACGACCGGGCCAAACACGCGGGATTCGTTTTTTACGGTGAATCGGAACACGGCCGGATTGTATCACCTTCGGCACCACTGAACGTCCGTCCTTTTTTCTGACGTTCTGCGCTCCAGGAAACCGATCCCCTGACCACAAGGTGATATGAGCACGACCGCATGCTGGAAATACTATGGCTGCAAAAAGCAGCGGCGGGAATACGTCAGAAATTGTCCCACGGCATGCGGAGCGTTCTTCCGTTTACTAGATGAAGTTCGATGATTAAATGCGATTGCGGACACCGTGATGACAGCCGTATAGAATCGATTCCCGGCTTAAGTCTCTTCCTAAGGACCGTTTTCCCGCGAAAATCAGTAACCGACACAAGAGTTACTTCCGGAGAACCTTTTTTCAAATACAGCGTACCATTGGACAGCAGCAGACCCTCATATCCGGCTATCCGTTTTCCCTCGTCAGATTTGATGCTTTTAAAAAAAGGCGTTTCCGGCTGCACGTCCCCCGTAAGAAGGGTACGAACATGGTTCTCGGCGCACTGTATCAGGCCCGTGAATGTATACGGTTTGGAACCGGAATCCATGTATCCGCCTTCCAGTATCGAAACGATACGGCCATGTCCGCACTCTGCGGCAAGATCCATGAGTTTCTTGGTGAGGAGTGAATACCCTCGCGCAGTCAGACCGAGCCCTCCCATGATGTCGAACCGCTTGCTGTCGAATCCGCAGCAGACGATAATAAGATCCGGGCCGAACTGCCTGGCAAGCGGCAGCAGTTCCTGCTCCCACTCCTCAAGAAAACCTTCATTCCCTGAGGCTTCGTTCATTAGACCGTGCCTGTTCTCGTCCCCTCCCGAATAAAAAGAACCGGAACAGGTATCGTAGAACATGATGGCAGGATTGCCTTTGATAAGCGCCTCAGTACCGTTGCCGTGATGATAATCCCAGTCGACAATAAGCACCCGTTCGATATCGTCCGGATAGGAATCGAGGGCATACCGGGTAGCGATAACAGCATTCGCAAAACAGCAGTACCCATAGGTATAGCCAAGGTTGGTCTGATGATGACCGGGAGGCCGGATATTGCAGAACGCGTTGTGAATCGTCCCTTCACAAACGTCACGCACCGCCCCCAGAACATGCGCGACCGCCAGATCCGCGATGACCCCGATTCGTTCAGTTGCACCGTTGGCCTCATTGACCGGAATCAGATGGATCCCGCTGATATGTTTTGGCGAATGGACCTTGGCGATATATGCTTCGGGATCGGATTCCGGGGTTACCGGGCTGCAGGCGGTAATCAAATTTTTTTCAAGAAGCTGTTGGTGAATCCACGTGACACGCTGCGGCACCTCGACGGAGTTCTGAAAATAGGAGGCAAACCGTGCATCATACGCATATCCTGTATGGTATTTGGCCTCAACCGAACTGCCCAGAGAAAATTTTCCTAAAAGCGGCGCGGTGACAACAATGCCTGCTGCACCGTGCGAAAGGTTCACCAGGAAACGGCGACGGGTAATGTGTGGCGCCATGACGCAACCTTTTAAAACGAAATGTGTATGGGTACAAAATAAATATACCAAACGGCCCTGAAGATATCCATGGAAGGCCGTCAGGCATATCCGCACCTATCCTACATGATATGTATTTTGCCGGTCCAGGCCATTCCCTCTGCGGTACGCGCTTTGATGATGTACATCCCCGTCTTCAGGCCGCAGGGCAGCTGGATCCACGGTGAAGGGGCGTCTGACCGGAAAAGGGCAACCGTTTTGCCCTGCATGTCAATCAGTGACAGTTCTCGCACGCAGACAAGCGGCACCGATACCTGTATCACGCCGTTGCTTCGGCGCACCGTGGCTGTCCGCGGTGCGGCATGGCTGCTGTTAGCAGGATACACTGACGTGCTGAGGGTCGTCGCAACACCAATATAGGTCGTCGAGGCAATGGAGACATTCGACTGCGTGGATCTGGTCTCCCGTGCCGTGGAGCCGGCGGTATAATCCATGAGCGACAGGGAATTGACACTCCCGGTCCCTCCCCGTGAAGTGACGATTAAAAAGAACTTTGCCTCCCTTGCGCCGGCAATTGAATCGAGAAGATCGGAAACGTCAAGCCCGATTTCAATGGTCGATGACAGGTTCTGACCGCACATCGGCAGGGCGCCTCCGGCATAGTTGAACTGATGCTTGAACGTCCGTCTGATCGTGGGCGTTGCTGCAGTCTGATTCGGCGCGACACCCACCGACAGGGCGATCTGATTTCGTTGAGGATGAGTGATGGAAGCCTTGAGCGCCATTTTGGGCTTGTAGCTCGCCCTGGCTTTGATGATGCAGACCCGGTTGGCGTTCCCGATGCCGCCCTGGGAAGCCGGATTGGCGAGATGCCGGTAGGGGCAGTAATAAAATCCCCTATCACCAAATGAGGTGCCCCAGGAATTGGCCATATAAAGAGCGCCGACCTCCCAGTCTTTCAGGTCAACCCGCCCGTCATTATTCTGGTCTACATCGTTGGTGAAACGTCCGTCCCTGTTGAAATCATATCTGACGCTGTCGTCGTATCCCACAATCGTCTGCCCATGGTCGCCGGTGGCTCCGTACCTCACCATGATGCTGCGGCCCGACTGGTGTCCGGAAGGGATGGTGCTGAGCTGCCATCCTGATGCGCCGCAGCCGAAATTGCCAACGCCGCCGTTTTCGGAACCTTCGCCATGGTCATAAAGCCACTGTTTGAGCTTTGCCAGCCCGTCTGACGCCAGCATATTTATCGTATCAATTTCCTCCACGCGGTTCTGCATGGCACGGTACCAGAGATCATAGCCGTTCAGCCACTTATAGCCGGAGATCGAAGCGCCGCCGTAATCGGCCGTACTGGGAATGCCGTTTTCCTTGACGATATTCAGCGCGTCGACGTACATATGGCTTGTTCCGTTCCGGGAGCTTCCATCATTGAGAAAATGATAGGTGAACGCGTACGGGTACTGGTTGGCCGAGGTACTGGCCGCGGAGTTCCTCGCACGGTTCATTGCATAGGTAAAATTGTAGCCGATTCCGTTCGCATTGCCGCAACTCGACCCCTCCTGGCTGACGACCGGCGGGAAAAACTGCTTGGTGCTGTTGTTTACGCTTGCCGGCACGCGGGACGTGAGCGTGATCGGAATCTCGGAGTAAACGGTAACAGCGATGATGGTCATCAGGCAGGCAAGTTTAATGATAGTGCCTTTCATGTGAGGAATCCCTTTCTTTTTTGTAATTGTGTTTATATGAATTGGCCCTCAAATGTTCGTTGAAATCATGTCAGTGCACAATGCGGGTGTTCACCGCAAATGTGGTACCTTCTTTCAAACGTACCTGTACGATATACGCCCCGCCTGAAAGATATTGAGGCACATTGATTCGCTCGCATGGGGCGCTGGCTACCCGGCAAAAACGCCGTTTTCCCGCTATATCAAACAGCGATACGACCTTCTCTTGCTTAAATGGGAGATATAGGCCGATCGTTCCGTCCGGATGCGATAGCACACGAACAGGATCAGAAACCTGATGCCCTTTTCGGGGGGCAATCCCCGTTAATGTCGCTGCAACACCATAATAGTTCTTCCCGGTCCTGATCGAGGTGTTTGGTATGGTTGACGGTGTTTCCCTGACCGATGTGCCGGTGTAATCCATAACGGACAGCGAGGTTACCACACCAGAGGTTACTTTCGAATCCACAATAAGGAAATAGGTGGCACGTGCGGCACCTCCGATCGAATCGATGCAATCTGAAATATCAAGCCCTATTTCTATTGTCGGCGACATTGCTTTCCCTTCCATGGGATTCGCCCCCCCAGCATAGGTAAACTGCCTGTCAAAGGTACGGATCTTCGAGGGAACGGAAGCGTTCGGATCACCGGAAACGCCCACCGACAGTGCTATCTGGTTGCGCTGCTCGTGCGTAATGGTCGCCTTGAGCGCAAGCCGTGGCGCATAGTCCGGCCGGACAGTGATAAAATAGACGTGGTTATTGCTTTGAATGCCCCCGTTTAACGCCGGCATGTACAGGTATCGGTATGGCAGATAGGCGAACCCCGAACTCCATGAATTGGGTCCCCATGTATGGGCCACTTTTACCGCTCCCACCTCCCAGTCGGCCTGGTCGACCCTCCCGTCACCGGAGATGTCAACCGTGTTGGTGTACCTTCCGTCCGAATTGAAATCGTACCGGATGCTGTCGTTATAGCCGACAAGCCCAAACCCGTGCGCCGAATTCATATTGTTCCCGCAGCGGGTGATAATGGTCTGTCCGCTTTCCGCACCTGCAGCAATCCGTCCTGTTTGCACGCCGTACACATTGAAGGTCACGACAAATATACCGCCTTTTGATGACCCGTTGCCGTGGTTGTACAGCCACTGCTTCATCGTTACCAGCGCATCGGCTCCGGTCATGTTCAAGGAGTCAATCTGATCGACCCTGTTATGCATTCCTTTGTAATAAATATCGTATCCATTTATCCATTTGGTATAAAAGCCGCTCGCTTCGCCGCCGAAATCCTTGACTAAAGGTATTCCGTTTTCCCGGACTATTTTCCATGCCGGAAGAAACATGCGGAAAAAGACCGCCAGCAGGTCGTCAGGAGCATCCATGTCGTAGCCGTCATTGAGAAAATGGTAGGTATAAATATACGGATAACAATTGTTATTGATATCCTTTGACGAGAGGTTTCTCGCGGCGTTCATCTCATAAGTAAACACATACGCTATTCCCGCCACATTGCCGCAGGTTTCGCCACGCTGGCTCACGATAGCGCGGAAATAGGTATTCGCCGAATTGTCGACCGACACCGGCAGCACGCCGGAAAGCCGTATGGGAATGGCGCCAAGGGCCATCGTTGCTCCCAGCGAAAGGACCACCATACCATGCAACACGTTCATAGAAATGTTCTGTCTTTCCATTCTTTTCCTGATCCCACCATGTCGGTTATGTCATCCACCCGGTAATAATCATACGCTGCGATTGCGAATGCCCATCACCCATACCTGCCACTCCTCGCCATTCAAATTAATCGCTTAACTCAGGCATGTTAATTATTTTTTATTCATTATTTTGCATGCTTGTTACCTAATAATAAGGAAAAAAAAACAAAAAATCATAAAAAAATCGGCCCTTATCAGGCCGAAAAAAAGCATTTCTTAACATTTTTACCTGATTTTATACAGAAACGGCTCACATAAATAAATGGATCACGAAACATCTTCTCAGTCACGGTAAAAAAGAAAAGGCGCGCTGTCAATAACTATTGATACGAGGCTTTCCCCCGATAAATTATAAATTTTACTTCGGACGATAGAGGTCCGGCCACCGGTCATTTCCGCTATGAAAGGTGATCCTAACCGCTTTTTTCGGATTATCCCCTTTTTTCCAGAGATATAATTCATAATCGTAAATATCATGGTCGTGACCTTTGCACGTCGCACCCCACACCATGTATTCACCCAATTGATCAAATTTCGGAAAATATTCGTGGGAACGTCTGCCCGGGAGATCCATCAGTCTGAACTTTTTTATTGCGCCGATTTTCTCAGCCGGTTTTCCATCTGCAAGCGACATCATCAACACTTCCGACGGCGCTGCTGTCCCGCCGTTCCCTGTCGGATTCACCCAGTAAATCTGCTTGCTGCTTTTATACCACTGGATCTGGCAGCCGCCTCCGGTTTTCACCCACTCCTTTTTCTGGAGGTTCCAGATCCCTGTCTCGCGGGAGGAGCCGCGGAGCGTTGCAGCCAGGAACTTCCCATCAGGCGAAAGGGATGGCTGCTGAACGATTGTCCCTTTCTTTATAGAAGCCGAGCCATCAAACAACAGCGTCTCATCTCCCGACTCGAGATCCTTTTGAATGGCCTTATCGCCACGCGAAAAAGTAATGCTGTTGCCGTCAGGCAGCCACTCGCCCCAGCATGCGTTCTCTACCAGCATCTTTTCATCGCCGCCGTCAATGTTGATGGTCCATAAATCCCACTTGTCCGGGTATTCGGCATCGTTCTCAGACACCCAGCCGCCCTTGCTCCGGCAAAAAAGCACGCGCGACCCATCAGGAGAAAATCGTGGGTACCAGTCAACATTATCACTTTTCGTAAGCTGTTTCTTCCCGGTGGCGTCCGCGTTCATGATCCATATGTCATGTTTGCTGTTTGAACGCGATGTCGACCAGACGATACTGCCTTTGACCGTGCCTTTGAGGGCTTCAAGCGCTTTTGCCTCCTTGCCTTTGGCATCAACAGGAGAACCTACCGGCGCCTCCTGTGCCGACAGCAGGAAAAAAAGCCCCGTTATCATGATCCCTTTAACGATACAACAAAGACGCGCCATAGGTACCCTTTCCTTGTTGAATGATTAATAAAAATGACCTTGCACGAAACCAGACCTATCACCCCCCATTCTCCACGCAGAACCGTCTTCAATAAAAATAATATGGTGTGCATGGAAATTCGATTCGGCACATCAGCAACGCATATGCCTCTATCCCAGGCCTCCCTCCCTTCCTTGAGAAATCAACCGCGTCATCCCGCCATCAGGAGAAATGGATAAGGAAAAAGAGCAATTAAAAAAAACCAAAAAACAGTGACGCGCTGCGCGTTGAACCGGCTGAAAAGTTCGAATACCGGCGCAATCATGAACAGCATGAGCGGCCCAAGGGCAGGGAACAGAAAGCGCGCCTCAGGATTGAGCCACTCAACGTAGTACCAGGCATGTACGAGAGTGACAAGCGCTAGCAAAGCGATCATCAGCGAAGTCTCCGCGGCAAGTGTGCGAAGCCTCATGTTCCGGACAAGCCACCAACCCGCCGCTGCTGCGTGCAGGATGCAGATCGTTCCCCCACAAAGGGTGAGGAGCATGAACGCGACGGTACCGCCCTCAAGGTGCTGCATGGGAAACCAGAAGTACTTGACGGTCCCTTTGAAAAATCCTGACATCGACGATACAGAGACCGGCACGCCGACGGTGGAGGGCGGGATACCGGAAAAGGTATGATAGAGAAGAAAATTGCGTATATACCACGGTGCAGCAACGATGCTTGCTGTTCCGGTGATCGCCAGGCCATGGACCAGTGCCGTGCGGTTTCCGGTCCGTAGAAAAATGAACCCGAGCCAGAGGGCGGGAAACGGGACAAACAGTGCCAGCGAACTCTTCGTGAGCAGTCCCGCGGCCAGCCATACCGTCACCATGACGGCCGACCGCGTAACCGATGGCCGGGTTCCGTTTCGCAGCAGCAAGGCGTGGCGCACGAGCCCCCGTGTCACTAAAAGTGCAAAAAGCCAAGAAAGCGAATCATTAGAAACAAAAGACGAGAAATAAACATGCGACGGCAAGAGTCCTGTAAACACCACTGCGGCAAATTGCGCTCTTTTGGGATATCCCAGGTCGCGCAAAAGCAGTGCCAGTACCCACAGGGTCAGCAAGCCGGCGAGCGCGGAAACCAAGCGCGCCGCCATGAGTGCGCCGGTATCACCAAGCATCAAAAAAAACGGCGCGCAGAGCAGGTAATAGAGCGGCGCCTGGTGATACTCGAATTCGTTGCGGACGAAAGCGTCCTTTTCCAGGACAAAATGCTCCAGAACAGGCAGCTGTTTTTTTTCTGCAAGGAACCGTCCATAGTTGAAATGAGCGGGTTCGTCGTTAAGCCCCTCGAGGTGATGCACAACGGTCCGGCCGTAGGGCATGTATAATGTTGAAAGAAGCCGGATGGCAATAATCAGGCATAGCGCAGCCAACGGCAGAATGCCAATGCTCTTTGAAGACCGGTACATGGTAGGGAAAAATAGTTAAACGCGCCACGAGCGATCAGCCGTTCTCTTGGCCGCGGATAACACAGGCACCGACATGCGGTTCAAGCTGGTTTCTGAGCTGCTCGATCTGCCCCAACGAAGGAACCGGTACGCGTCCGTACTCCTGATCAAGCATCGGACCATTTATGTTAATCGGCTGCAGGAATAGCCGCTCCACACCAGAGACCAGTTCAGCAATTGAGGCGGCGACGTTGGCATCGAAAAAACCGGAAGCAACGGGAATGCGGATTTCGGCGTTTTTTCCCAACTCTCTGACCTGCTGTATGGAACGCTTCAGACGGTCTTCAACATCGCCGTAGGTGCAACCGATCTCCTTGTACCGGAAAGGGAGGGCCTTGATATCGAGCGACAGGTAATCCGGCGCGCACTGTCTCGCGACCTCGGGCAGGAGCCCGTTCGTATCAAGTTTGATTTTCATCCCGCGAGTGCGAAACTCTTTTACGAGCGCCGGCAGTCCGGCATGCAGGGTCGGTTCGCCGCCGCTGCACACCACCCCTTCAATCATATCGCGCCTTTTGTCAAGATACTCCATGATCTCGGACAGGCGCACCGGCGGATATGCACCGCGCACCACCCCCGGATTATGACACCAGGGACAGGATAAATTACAACGGGAGAAAAAAAGAACCGTCGCTATCGTGCCCGGAAAATCTATAAACGAATGCTTGGCCCACCCGACAATGGTTACGCCGTCACCTGGCATGCGATTTCCGGCTGCGTTTCTGGTGGTACCGCCGACGCTGCTTTCGCCGCAGACTCCGGCGCCGGCGTGCGGTCATCGAAGGCGAACATGATACGCTCGTTGAATTCGGCTTTTTTCCCATGGTTCCAGTTCTGCACCGGCCGGTAGTACCCGACAATACGTGAGTACACTTCGGTCTCTTCGTTGCAGTGAGGGCACCGCTCCTGCCTTCCTTTCAGGTAACCATGAGCGCCGCACACCGAAAAGGTCGGCGAAATGGTGAAATAGGGTATGGTATATTTTTCGGCAATGCTCCTGACAAGCTTCATGCACAGCGCCGGGTCGTCGATCGACTCGCCGATGAACGCATGAAACACGGTACCGCCGGTGTACAGTTTCTGGAGGTCGTTTTGCATATCAAGGGCGTCAAAGAGGTCATCGGTCGCATTCACCGGCAGCTGTGATGAATTCGTATAGTAGGGATGATCGCCTCCGGGAATGATCATATGACTGAATTTCGTGCGGTCGATTTTCGCCAGACGGTACGACGTGCCCTCGCCGGGCGTGGCTTCCAGATTGTACAGATGCCCGGTCTGCTCCTGATACGCAATCAGCCGGTCGCGCATATGGATCAGCACCTCCCTGGCAAACTCCCGCGCTGTCAGATCGGTCAGGTCCTTGCCCATGAAATTGAGCGTGGACTCGTTCATGCCGATAAGCCCGATCGTGGAAAAATGGTTGTTCCAGTGGCGCAGGAACCGCTGGGTATAGGGAAAGAGCGCCTGGTCCATGAGCTTGGTGATGACCGTGCGCTTTACCTCAAGGGAGTCGCGTGCACTATCCATGAGACGGTCGAGATGGGAAAAATAGTCGTCTCGCGACGTCGCGAGAAATCCGATACGGGGCAGATTGACCGTCACGACGCCGATGGAACCGGTGAATTCATCAGAACCGAACAGGCCGCCCCCGCGGTTCCTGAGCACTCTCTTGTCAAGCTGCAGCCTGCAGCACATGGAGCGGACGTCGCTCGGGTTGAGTGTCGAATTGATGAAATTCTGGAAATAGGGAGTGCCGTATTTGCCGGTCATTTTGAACAGCAGGTAGGCATTCGCGCTCCGCCAGTCGAAATTGCCGGTCAGATTGTAGGTCGGGATCGGATAAGAGAAGCCCCGCCCTTCCGCATCGCCTTCGAGCATGGTTTCAAGAAAAGCGCGGTTGATCATGTCCATCTCCGGCTGGCATTCCCCATAAGTGAAGGAGCCCGGCTCACCGGCGATTATCACCGGCTGGTCTTTAAGGTCGTCGGGAACGACCCAGTCGAACGTGATGTTGGTAAACGGCGCCTGCGAACCCCAGCGCGACGGCGTATTGACGCCGAACACAAACGACTGAATGTGCTGCTTGACCTCATTCATGGTAAGATTATCAGCCTTAACAAATGACGCGAGATAGGTGTCGAACGACGAGAATGCCTGGGCGCCGGCCCACTCGTTCTGCAGGATGCCAAGAAAATTCACCATCTGCTGGATGAGCGTTGAAAGATGACGCGGCGGCCGTGATGAGATCTTGCCCTTGACCCTGCCCAGGCCTTCGGTGATCAGCTGCCGGAGCGACCAACCAGCACAGTAGCCGGAAAACATGGACAGGTCGTGGAGGTGAATGTCACCATTGCGGTGCGCGTCGGAGATGTCTCGATTATAGATGTTTTCCAGCCAGTAATTCGCGGTGATCGCGCCGCTGTTGTGGAGAATAAGGCCGCCCAGCGAGTAATTAACGTTCGAATTTTCATGCACGCGCCAGTCTTCCTGCTTCAGATATCCGTCCATGGTATTGGCGATATCGAGCAGCATATCCTTGGTACTGCGTATCCGGCGCCGCTGTTCGCGGTACAGAATAAACGCCTTGGCCACCTTGGCATGCCCCTGTTCGATGAGGACCTTCTCAACAAGGTCCTGAATCTCCTCAACCGCCGGAATCGAGTTCGGATGGAACTTTTCCGAAAGCGACTCTTCCACATCTTTCGCCAGCGAAAGCGCCAGGTTAAAATCCTTGCCGCCGACCGACTTCGCCGCCTTGTAAACGGCATTGGCGATTTTGTAGTTGTCGTAGGCGACGAGCGTGCCGTCCCGTTTACGGATTGTAGAAATCATGGTGTGAGGCTCCCCTTGCCCTTAAAATAATCAATGATGGAATGGTATCACTACACGAATGAATGATTGCCGGCAATCCACGCCGTTCCCTCACCGCTGACCCCATCGCTTGCGCCGCGCATTTTTCATGATAGATAAAAACTTTGCTTTTATTCATCGAATCGCGGGTATCTGATGTATTGCTAGTAAACACAACGGATTGTAGTTTTCGTTGCAAAGTATACAATATCTGTGGAAGCGAGTCAATAGGCAATTTTTTCCATTTTACGCCAAGAATACCCGCGGAAACAGGGGCCAACGGAGGGAAATGCCGGCAAAAAAAAGAAGAGACGCGGTTTTAATGGAGATTGCGCTGCACCCATATCGAATCGTTGTCATGCACGGAAAGCCCGAGCACACACTCACGCGAGTCGGATGCGTTTTTGAGATATCCGCGGGAAGTAACGGTGAGCAACGCGGAATCACGGTGAAACGATTTCTCAAGCGAAACCGTGTAATAGCCCCCGTCGTATGGAACCCTGTCAAAACCCTTAGTCCAGGAAGGTTCGGCGCTTAAATGCTCCAATGCTGACTGAAGACCGTATTCACTGATTCGCGCAGCCTTCCGATGGTTCTCTTTGAGTCCTTCCTGATAATTGTTCAGGAAAAACGCGATTGCCGCACCTATTATCACGAGCGTGATTGCAGCAAGCGCAATCCGTATCCCTACCCCGCCCGACTCACGTGCTCTTTTATTTTCAGCTGCCATCACGGATTATTTTATCATCCTTTCACTTTCCATTTATTGTATATTCTTTTATCATAGTGTGCCACATAAAGCTAGGCCGAGGCACGGCGGCGCACCCGATAAAACAATTCTGCTTATTAAAGATACGGAAGTGTCACCGACCATGTCCAGTGTCGGGGAGAACCATTGTTTTTCCCGTACGTGATCGTGGCGGGGATTGATACAAGCTCGAACGAAGCACGTATCGGCTCCGGACGGCATATATTAAGAAAGGGTGACGCGTCTGTTGAAGGTAAAAAGGCGCAGGTGATCCAAAACGCCTCTTGCAAAAAGCGGTTTCTCATTTTATGATTTAACCTGTATGAAAAAGATTCCTGCAGAACAGATAGAAGACGGCATGGTGCTTGCGCGGGAGGTATGCGGTCCGTCAGGCAACATCCTCCTTAACAAAGGAACCGTCCTTTCATCTGCAATGGGCCGCCGTCTTGCAAACTGGGGCATTCCGACGGTATACGTCGAGGGAGAGGAGGGGGTCGTTACAGCAGAAACCGCTCCAGAAATTACCCCGGAAGAGCTGAAATCAAACCTTATGAAAAAATTTTCAAACTGCAGCGAACATCCCCTCATGAAAAAGATTTTCGTCGCAGCGTACCAATTTAAGCTCCAGGCAAAAGAATTCTAAGGCGCAAGCGATGGAAAAGCAGAAAAATATAAAAGAAACCATTGATAACATTTCTAACCTGCCGAGCCATCCCATTGTCATCGACAGGATTACCAAGCTTCTTGCCAATCCGAGAACTTCGGCCGAGGAGATCGGCAGGGCTATCACCGTAGACCAGGCCCTTGCCGCCAAAGTGCTGAAATTGGTGAATTCCGCGTTCTATGGATTTCCGGGAAGAATCAGCACCCTCAGCCATGCCATCGTCATCCTCGGTTTTTCGACCATTAAAAATATTGTCCTTACCGCCTCAATCCTCGATACGTTCGGCAGCAAGGGAAAGGCGACGGAAGGATTCAATCTCGAGCAGTTCTGGCATCACTCCATAGCATGCGGCGCCGCGGCCCAATCCATTGCGCGCACTACCGGGAGCAGCGAGAAAGAGGAGTGCTTCATCGCGGGCCTGATACATGACATTGGAAAAATAATCCTCTGCCATTACCTGCCTCAGGATTTCGAACGCGTGATCGCCATGACGCAACTTAAAGAATGCCTTTTCTATGAAAGCGAAAAAACGCTGTTCGATATCAGTCACGACGAGATCGGCGGCCTGCTCGCGAAACGGTGGAATCTTCCCAAAACGCTTGAAAACGCCGTCCGGTATCACCATAAGCCCTCGCCTACCCATGAACACTATATGATGAGCGTCATCGTTCACACGGCCGATATCTTCGTTCGCGCGCTCGATTACGGCAATGGTGGCGATTCAAAAATCCCCGTCATTTCTGAGTTGGCATGGAAAAGTCTGGACCTCGAGAATGCATCCCTCTTCTCATTCTTCGACGGCATAAAAGACGAAGTTGAAAAAGCCTCAATTTTCATGCAGCTGACCTAAAAAAACCGATCCCTGCGCTCAACAGGCATGGGCTGCTACTCCCTTTTTCCCTGCTTCTTCAGCAGTTGCCTGCTTTCCGCCGCAGCAGTCTCCCGTTCCTCATGTTCCCGTTCCATGAGCCGCTTCCTCATCCGTGCGCGCAGCCGTTCCTTTTCAAAAAACGAGTTCGGCAGCCGGAATCCTGTGGCGATAACAAACAGCACAAGTACAAACAGAAGCACAGCAACCAGGGTTGTTATCGGTACTGATATGCTATCCATCACTCAACGACCTTTCCATCGCGACCGTGCGACCGTTTTTTGCCGGAAGCTCGGCGTCACCATCAAGCCGGAACGCCATAGCATCATGACGAAAACCTGGTGCCGTGCCGCGGGTAATGAGCAAACCATGCCGTTCGAACTTGCGCAACAGCGTGCGCGCAATGTCTCCTGCCTCGCTTCCCAGTTCGCCGACCGTCCTGTTGCGGTGTATCCGTTTCTCCGTGTCCACTTGGGCAAAATGATCGAGGCCGTAGCGGAAAAAAAAGTCGATGATCAGCCCGATTTCAATCCCATACCCCGGATGAAACGGCAGGCTTTCCAGCACCTCGCGTCGAAACGAGTATTCCCCCCCCAGAGGTTGACGTATGCAGGACAGTTCGGGGAGAAAGAGATGCAAAAGGGGCCGCACAAGGATCTCCGTTATCCTGCCACCATGGTCATCGAACATACGGCCGTCAATGACCAGCGGCCGCCGGTAAAATGCTTTGACAAAAAATATGTCCGGTTGTGCAATGAGCGGGCCCAAGAGTCCCGCGATCACGGCGGAATCGAACTGCTCGGTATCCGCATCGATAAAGAGCACGAAATCACCCCGGGTCACGAACAGCGACTTCCACATTGCCGCTCCCTTTCCCTGCCAGGGCACGTGAGGACCGGTCAGCGAAACCGGGTGGACGGTCGCGCCGGCTTCTTCGGCGATCCGGGCCGTCGCATCGTCGGAATCTCCGTCCATGACCACCAGTTCGTCAACAAGGCTGTTTTTCTCCATAAGAAAATGGCGCACGTGCGAAACGATTGCGCCGATCGTCCCAGCCTCGTTGCGGGCCGGAATAACGAGGCTCGCGCTCACCCCCGCCATCCTTTTACGCTCAGCGAGCCTGCACAACGGTTGGAAATCCCGGCAGTGAAACAGATTCTCTCTTCCCGGAGCTGTATCCGCCATACGGTATAATCCTACCTTTTCTGTCTTCCGCATTACAAGCACCGACCGCCTTCCCTTACTCCCCGCTCTTTTTCATCATCCGTTCGCCATAGATAAAAAACAGTATCCCGGGAATCACAAGCAGCAGGGTTATCACCCTCATGGTAAGCGACACCGCGATACCGATCTCCTTTTGCAGCGAGAACAGAGCAAACAGCCCCGCATAAATCCCCTCGATGATACCCAGACCCGCAACGGAAATCGGCACCACAAACGCGACCGTGGACGAGAGGGAAATTGCCGCCGCTTCGTGAAATCCCAGATGAACGTTGTATGCGGCGCTCGTACAAATAATGGTCAGCAGGGTCAGACAGTGATAGGCAAGGGATATAACCACGACCGCCGCAACGCGCAGCGGCATGGAACGGAGCCGGTGCGCATACTCCGAAAAACGCGAAAGCAGCGACGTGATCCCGACCATTCCCTTTCGCTTTGACCGTTTGACGGCAGGCAGCAGTGAAACACCCGCAAGGAACAGAGCCAGGAGCAGCGCCGCTGCTGCCGTGAGAATGCCGAGCCTGATCCATGCCCCTGCCGCAGCGTTCATGCCGAACGCCATCGCAGCAACGGCAAGCACGGTTACCTGCGAGAGAAGGCCGAAATAACGGTCAAGCACGATTGCGGAAAAAGCCGTTGTCGGCGAACCGGTTTTTTTGCTGAAATAGTACCCCCTTCCCAGTTCGGCGCCAAGGTCGGTAGGTACCGTGAGCCTGAGGAAAAGGGCGGTGAAATTGGTGAAAAGGATATAGCGGAATCCGATTGCGGAACCTGGAAGCAGCAGTTTTATCTTGCAGGCGTTTATGGCCGGAAGGGCAAACATGAGCAAAAAACAGATCCCCAGAAGCGGCACATGCGCCGAGGACAGAGCGGTAATGAACGAACCGAAATCGATCTGGGTAAAAATAATCGCAATCGCGCCAAAGGAGACAACAAGCTTGAGTGTAAAAATCAGTCTTTTTCTATGCATGGCGATCTCGTAATAGGATGATACATTCCTTTATAAATCAATGCAATAAAATATCACCATCCCTTGCTCAATACCTAGAAAAGTCGTATACTTTTTATGCCATTCCCTGTTTCAATGGAAAAAAAACCATATGAGACACACGGTCCGTATATCCCCCGCACGCATGCGCTTGCTGCTGGAACTGTCGTGGATGGTGTGCGTTTGTGTGCTCGCGCTGCACTTCGTGTCGATCCGAATCGACAGCCGCACCATTCCGCACGGTGATGAAGGATCGTGGATGTCAGTCGCCGCCGAGTTGTCACGGGGCAACGGTTTTACCACCCGATGGCTGGAGTACCCGTTTCTTGAACCGTTTGAGCTCCCGCGGCCCGACGATTTCCGTTACCCCGGGCTTGTAACGCTGCTTGCAGCGGCCTTTGCGCTTTTCGGCACAACCTATACTGTTGCGCTCCATCTTGTGGCCGGGGTGTTTTTCTGTTTCATCCTTGCCTGCTATGCAGTCATACGGCGCTCATTCGGCGCCCGAACCGCCTGCGCAACGTTGCCGCTTCTGTGTTTTTCTCCGCTCCGGCTCATGTACGCGTCCGAAGTCTATTCGGAAGGGCTCTTCGGCCTCGGCACCGCGCTTGTCATTGCGGTTTCGGCGTGGAACGCGCCCCGCCAAAAAAAATGGTGGGTGCTCACCGGCGCGACCCTAGGGGTGTTGTATCTTATCAGGCCGAACGCCATTCTTTTCTCCGGGGTGTTCGTCCTGTACGGCATAGTTCTCTGTCTCCGGAAGCGCGTGACGTGGCAAACGGTCGCGGCCGGCAGCGGTGTCATGCTCCTGGTCATGGCTCCCTGGCTGCTGCGCACGGCAATCGTCTTCGGCAACCCTTTTCATATGGCTGGGTCGGCCGGCCTTCTGTACGCACAGGCCTCAGACCCGATGAACCTGTCGCTCGCTGCATTCACCAATAAATACGGCGCCTTTTACTTTGTGAAGACCACCTTGTTAAACGCAACGGTGTTTTTCAGGCTTCTTCATGAACAGGAGCACGGACTTGAGCTTATTCCGCTTGTTGCGTGCAGTATCGCCATAATAAGAAGAAAGCCTTTCTGGAACGCCGCAATCGCCGGATCGTTTTTCATCACGCTTCTGGCGTGCTTTTATAAATCTGCCGGCGGGAACTGGGCCGGGGTACGCTATTTTTCGTCGCTTCTTCCGTTTGTATACGCCTATGGCATCCATCAGATGGTGCATGCCGCGGACCTCATCATTGCCAGGGCAAAAGACCGCGCGCGGCCCTGTTTCTCAATCGCGGGCATCGTCGCGATCGTTTCGCTCCTCGTCGCGCCAATCTATTATCCCACCCGTTTCTTCGAACGGCATTACGCTTCGCTGGCCAACGGCGTAAAGGAGTATGCACCGTATTATGAAGCATTGTCCCGGCAGCTTGGAAACGACCGGTACTATTATGCCGGTTCCCTTGCGCACATCAACTTTCCCACCGGCTACAACTGCATCGGCATACAGCACCATTTTAATGAAAACGATCTGCGGCGGACCCGGGAAAAATTCAATCCCACCCTGCTTGCCCTGACGGCGCGCGAAATGAGCGCGCCCTATTTCAACGGGTTGATGAATACCTTGAAAAAAGAGGGGTATCGTCTGGACCCGTATGCGATGCCGGACTCGTTCGCCGTATTGGTTCGGATAGCCGATCATGAAAAAACCAACTAGCCTGTGGACGTTCCCACACCCGCGATACGTTCTTCCACGCAGGTCTCATCCCGCAGAAAAGCCGGTCTCTTTTCCTGTGCCGCGCCGGGCTACCACGCTCATCGCCGTCGCGTCGGCCTGCGTTGTTGCGCTCCGCGCCGCAGCCGCTGGTCTCAGCTCCTTGACCAAACGCACAGTAAGGAGATGATTTTTTACCCTTCCGGCCTTCCTGTCATGCAGGTCGCTTTGTATATTAGGGGAACGGGACCAACCGTTTCGTCACTCCTTCAAAGGGATTCGTGATGCTCCGTAAAATCAGGATTGTCTCTCAGGCGGCTTTTTTCCTGCTCTTTGCCGGATTGTTCTTTTTCGTAAATACCCTCTCCCATGGGTACTCGGGCGCGGCCGACCTGTTCCTGCGGCTCAATCCCCTGGTCGCGCTGCTTACCTCAATGGCGGCGCGAACGTTCATCATATCGGTCGCAATAACCGGTCTTGTGGTCGCGGTGCTCTCGGTCATTTTCGGCAGATTCTTCTGCGGTTTCGTGTGCCCGCTCGGCAGCGCGATCGATTTTTTCGACCGGTTCCTGTTTAAAAAAATGCGCTCGAACGGCCGCCGGCCGCCGCGCTATCTGCAGCGGCTTAAATACGCGCTCCTGTTCGGATTGGTGCTCCTCTCCCTTGCCGGCGCGGTCCTGCCCCTGTTCATGGATCCCATCTCGCTTGTCACCCGCCTATTCACCATCGTCATCAATCCGTTTCTCGCCTTGACCGGTGCTAAACTGCTGGCCGTCTCGTCACCCCTTCTCGACGCCATCGGTCTGGACACGGTGCGGTATGTTACCGTCAAAACGCCGCTGTTTTACGGGACCGCGTCAGCCGCGTTCCTTTTGGCGGTCATCATCGCGGGCGGGTTCTGGGACCGGCGGTTCTGGTGCCAGTACGTATGCCCGAGCGGGGCGCTGTTCGGCCTTCTGGCACGGGCGCCGCTTTTCCGCAGGACCCATTTTATCTCACAGTGCAACTCCTGCGCCGCGTGCAGCAGGATCTGCCCGACCCGCTCGATCGATGCGAACGCTATCGAGGCCACCAACACCGCGGAATGCATCGTATGCGGGTTGTGCACACAAATCAAGGCGACCTGCAGCGGGTTCCGTTTTTCGCTGCCGGCCCGCCAGTCCATTACCGCACCCGACCTGAAACGGCGCCATGCGGCAGCGGGAATCGCGGGCGGCCTGCTCCTGCTCCCCGTGGTGAAATTGACCGCGATCAACCGGGCCGACGGCAACGGCCGGTTACTCCGTCCGCCCGGTGCGATGCCGGAACCCGAATTCCTGAGCAGGTGCATCGCATGCGGCAACTGCATGAAAGCGTGTCCGACCAATACGCTGCAGCCCTGCACCACGAGCGACGGATTCAACCGGCTCTTTACGCCAAAAATCGTGCCGCGCATCGGCGCGTGCGATTCAAAATGCCACCTGTGCGGCTATGTCTGCCCCACCGGCGCGATCCGCAGGGTACCGATCGAGGAAAAACCATACGCGCGCATGGGTACCGCTGTTGTTGACCGGCACCGCTGCCTTGCATGGACGCGGCAAAAGGAGTGCCTGGTATGCGACGAATCGTGCCCGTTCAACGCGATCGAGCCCCGGCTGGTCGAAACGCTGCGCGGGCCGTTTAAAGTGCCGGTCGTGCGCGAAGATCTCTGCACCGGCTGCGGCATGTGCGAGCTGAAATGCCCTATTTATGATCGCGGCGCCATTGAGGTGTTCAGGTTCGGTGAAAACCGGAAAAGCCATGGCCCCTGGGCAACGCCTGCGCAGAAAAAAAAGCTTGAACAGTTGCGCAAGGAATCGGACAAAGACCTGATCGTTGGTGCCACCACCACGCCCGCAATGAAAAACGACAGTACCGTTGCCGCAAAAAAAGCGCCCGCAGCGGAAAGCACGCCGTCCCTCCCGCCCGGTTTCACTGAATAGATGGCGGAAATTCATCGCACCCGCGTCTATGTTCAAGAGACGTACAACAGGACGAATGGATATGGCACTGTTCATGACACGCTACCTATATTTATAATACCCCGTGGCAGCGCACACCTCACTGCTTCATGCATCGCGAGGAGGAAATTTCATGGCTTATTCGCGTCGTGATTTCTTAAGGCTCACCGCAGGAACCGGTGTGGCGGCCCTTGCGTCATCGCCGGTGTTCGGCAATGAACCGGCCCCCGCCGCGTCAACAAGCGAAGTCTACGTGGGAAAAGGGTCCGCTGAAGCAACCATTCCGAAAATCATCAAAAAAATGGGCGGCATCGAGCGTTTTGTCAAATCCGGGTCACGGGTGCTGCTTAAAGTCAACATGAGTTTCGCGAATCCGCCGGAGTGGGCGACCACGACCTCCCCGGAAGCGGTATACGCGATCGCCAAGCTTTGCCTTGACGCGGGCGCGAAACGGGTCATCATCTGCGACAATGTCATGCACGATCCTGAACTGTGCAAGCAGAAGACCGGTATACCCGCGGCCGTGAAAAAGCTCAAGGGAGCGGTGATTTACCTGCCCAAGCAGCCGTCCTCCTTCGTGAAAAAAAGCGATAAAAAGGCAAAAGAGCTCACCACAGTCGACGTGGTCAAGGAAGTCTATTCGGCCGACTGCTTCATATCGCTCTGCGGAGCGAAATCCCACGCCGCCGGAGGCGTATCATTCAATGTCAAGGGGCTCATGGGTCTCGTGAAGGACCGGGGCACTTACCATCGCGACATGGACCTGCACATTGCCATCGCGGAGCAGCTCTACTACATGAAACCTGATCTGAGCATTGTCGACGCATCGCGCGCGCTGCTCGACAACGGGCCCGGAGGACCGGGC